>JAYTXR010000022.1:0-16794 GCA_043742865.1 Acetobacteraceae bacterium | reverse complement strand
CGTCAGGCCCAGGCGCGGCGGGGCGCCGCCGGGTTGGTCGGCGTGGTGGAACGTGTGCATCACCCGGCGCAGCCGCGGATCGTCGGTCCAGGGCACGATATCGGCTCGCGGCACGGCGCCCACATCGCCGATCCAGGGGCCGTGCAGAAACGCATCGATGATTGGCCCGTCGTACATTCCCGCCTCCAATGAGGGGCGCCAGCCGCTCGATGATGGGGCAGCCGTTCCACAGCCCAACTGCGATGTCAATGGTTTCGGCGGAAGGAATGGGCACGGGGAGTGCCGATCCCGAACCGCCGGAAGCGCGTTTGACTTGGCTTTGCGGATGGCGCTTTGCTGACCGCCTTGCGGGCATGGCGAGATACCTTAACGAAGGAAGCGGGAACGTGATTTGAGCAGGTTTCTGATCGACCGGGTGCGGGCACGGTTGTGCGGCCCCCCGGTGGTCACACCAACACCCAAGGCGATCGGCAAGTTCGAGCACCGTGCGCCGGCCGTGCAGAACGCGGTCGATATATTCGCCGGGAAATGGGCCAGCGATCTGGCCCCTGTGTGCGGCGTGACCGGAACCGGGTTCGCCGATCTGTTCCGCGATCGCCGGCCGCAACAGGCAGCCGATGCGTTGGGGCATCGGGGAAGGCTGGATGGGTTCCGGGTGCTGGAACTGGGGCCGCTGGAAGCCGCGCATAGTTACTTGCTGGAGGGGCTGGGCGCGGCGGAGATCATCGCCGTCGAGGCCAACACCGAGGCGTATTTAAAATGCCTGGTGGTCAAGGAAGCGCTCGATCTACGCAACGTCCGGTTCCTGTGCGGCGATATCGTGGCCTATCTGCGAACCTGCGAGCGGCGGTTCGACATGATCTTCTGTTCGGGCGTGCTGTATCACATGGCGGATCCGCTGGAGCTTGTCCAATTGATCGCCGATCGCACGGATAAATGTTTCATCTGGACCCATTACCACACAGGCGAGCCCAGCAACGACCGGGTTGCGCGCACCGAGCGCTCCGTCTCACGTGCCGGGTTCGATGCCACCTATCACGAGTATGAATATGGCAACCCGGGTTTCGACCAGTTCTGGGGCGGCAATCGCCCCGTGCAGGCGTGGATGACCCAGGACGCGATCCTGGCCGCCTTCGCGCATTTCGGTTTCACCCAAAGCTCGGTGCTGGAGGAAGATCACGACCATCCGGCGGGGCGGTGCATGACCTTCGCAGTGTCGCGCTGAGCGGGCGGGGTCAGCCCGGCGTCGCGAACTCTGCTTCCATTTCACGCCGGTAGCGATAGGCGGCGTCTTGCGTGTCCACCCGCACATCGGACCAGGTGACCGCCTCGCCGGCTTTCACGTCGCGGATCAGCGGCACCCGGCTGGCCAGACCGATCGGCAGGCCGCCGACCGCCAGACTGTCGGAAGCGGGCATCAGCCGGCCCCAGACGCAGGCGCCGCCCTCGCCGTCCAACACCTCGCCGGCTTTCAGGTCGCGCTTGGCGGTGGACACCACATCGCCGCGAAACCCGGTCGCAGCCCCGGTGGCTTCGCCGCGCAGCGCCGCGGACAGCACCGAGACATTCAGCTCCAGTCCGATCAGATGAAACGGCCGGTACAGCGCCGAAATTTTTCCGGAAGGATCGGTCACCACGCCGTATTCCTTGAAGCAGCGCATCGTGTAGGGGTTGTCGCTTTCGAACACCACGAACACGCCCCAGCGCAGATCATTCGCCACCTGGCTGCCATCGCGATGCACCGAGGAGATGACTTCCACCGTGCCCCTGTGCGGCAGCGCGCCGGGATGATTGCCGGGGCGCAGCATCTGCGCCATCTGGTCGGTGCCGCAGGGCGGGAACGCCAATCCATTCGGCGGCGGCGTCAGGCCGGTGGCATTGGCCACCGCCGCCATCTCGATCCCCGATTTCGTGCCGTCCAGAAACGAATTGAACATTTGCGGGTTCATACCCCCGGCGCGCGCGTCTTCCGGACTGAGGCCGTAATAGCCCCAGACCGTATCGGGGGTGGAGGCGTGGTATTCCGGCAGGAACTTGGTGCCCTTGCCGGCCGCGATCACGTTGAAACCGCAGGCGCGCGCCCAATCCACCATTTCGCAGATCAGTGCCGGCTGGTCGCCATAGGCCAGCGTGTAGACCACGCCGGCAGCCTGGGCGTCGCGCGCCAGCTTCGGGCCGGCCAGCACGTCCGCCTCGACGTTCACCATGACCATGTGCTTGCCCTCGGTGATCGCGCGGCGGGCATGCGCGATGCCGGCCGAGGCATGGCCGGTGGCTTCGATCACTACCTCCACCTCGGGCGAGGCGATCATCTGCCCGGCATCGTCGGTAAAGCGGGTGGCGGCGATGCGTTCCTCGGTCCAGCCGACGCGCCGGCAGGCTTCGCGCGCCCGGTCGGGCGACAGGTCGGCGATGACCGCCACCTCCAGCCCCGGCGTGGTCGGTACCTGGGCCAGGAACATCGAGCCGAATTTTCCCGCTCCGATCAGCCCGACCCGCACCGGACGGCCCTGGGATAGTCGTTTTTGCAACAGGCTGAACAGGTTCATCGCGGCATTTCCCCTAAATATGACCGCATTGGTAGCGCCATCGCCGACAACGACAAAGCCCCCCTCCCCAAGCCATCCCGTGACTGCGATGCTGGCCCCGGATTATCCAGGCAAGGGAGCCCCCACATGGCCGAACCAATCGAAATAGAATGGCGCAAGCTGCGCGCCGATCAGCTGCGCGAGCGGGCCAGGCAGGACGCCATGGTGATCATCCCGATCGGATCGCTGGAACAGCACGGCCCGCATCTGCCGGTGGAAGTGGATTCGATTCTGGGCGAAACCGTGGCTTTGCACACCGCCCGCAAGATCGCCGCCAACGGCCAGCCAGTGCTAGTGCTGCCGGTGCTGTGGACCGGCATCTCCGAGCATCACATGAGCTTCGGCGGCACCATCTCGCTCGATCTGCCGGCATTCTCCGCTTTGGTGGAAGGCGTGGTGTGCGCGGTTCACCGGCACGGATTCCGCCGCATCGTGCTGCTGAACGGGCATGGCGGCAACGAGAACGCGCTGCGCTGCATCACCGACGAGCTGACCCCGAAGCTGGGCATCCCGATCGTGCAGTTCACCTATTGGTACGCCGCTGCCGAGGCGATCGGCGCCATCCTGGAAACCCAGGCCGGGCTGTCGCATGCCTGCGAGGCGGAAACCTCGATGATGATGGCGCTTCGGCCGGAACTGGTTGCAACCGACCGTATCGCGCTGGCGAAGGTCAACCGGTCGGCGGACGTATCCGATCTGGTCGGCGGCGGCGTCTATCTGTGGCGCAGCATCGGGTCGCGTTCCGCCTCCGGGGTGATCGGCAATCCGCACGCCGCCAGCCCGGCCAAGGGGGAGCGCCTGATCGAGGCGGTGACCGATACGCTGGCGGATAAACTAGGCAATGCCGAGCTGTGGCAACTGGCGTTGGTGTCGGCGCGGGTGGAATGACATCCGGGCGGTTAGCCTTATCGGCGAGCCACGGCTAAGCTTCGGCCGGAGACGCCGATCGCGCGGCCCAACAGGGGAAAAACCATGCCATACATGTCCGGAAGGGCCGCGTTGCTGGCACTGCTGAAGCAGGAAGGCATCACCCACATGTTCGGCAATCCCGGCACCACCGAATTGCCGCTGATGGACCAGATGGCCGGCGAGCAGGAAATCCATTACGTGCTCGGCCTGGCCGAGGTTGCGGTGATGGCGATGGCGGACGGCTACGCCCAGGCTGGCAACCGGCTGGCGTTCTGCAACCTGCATGTGGCACCCGGGCTCGGCAACGCCATGGGCATGCTGTACGACGCGATGAAGGCCAACTCGCCGATCATCGTCACCGCCGGCCAGCACCCGCAGGATTTTTCGCTGAAGGAGCCGCTGCTCTGGGCCGAGCTGCCGGAAATCGCGCGCCCGCTGGTGAAATGGTCCGCCGAGGTGCGCAACCTCGCCGACCTGCCGCAGATGATCCACCGCGCGGCGAAGACAGCACTCACGCATCCGATGGGACCGGTGTTCCTGTCGCTGCCCGGCGACATCATGAACGCCGAGGGCGAAGTCGATCTCGGCGCGCCATCGCGCGTCGGTTCCGCCATCCGCGGCGATGCGTCCCATATCGCCGCCGCGGTCGCGCTGATGGCGCAGGCGGAAAACCCGGTTCTGGTGGTCGGCGACGCGATCGCACAGAGCGGATCGTTCACCGAGATCGTGGCATTCGCCGAAATGCTGGGCGCGCCGGTATTCGACGAGACGGTGGCCAGCCGGGCCAATTTCCCGTCTTCGCATAAACTGTACCGGGGCGCGCTGACCCGGCTTGGCGCGTCCGTGCACGACGCGATGCAGAATCACGATCTGCTGGTTTCCATCGGCGCCGATGTTTTCACGCTCTCGGTGCCGAGCGATATCGAGCCGCTGCCGGAGGGTATGCAGGTGATCCATCTGGACACCAACCCGTGGGAAATCGGCAAGAACTATCCCGTCACAGTCGGCATCTTTGGCGATCCCGTAGCCACACTGCCGGAACTGACCGCGGGGCTGCAAGCCGCGATGACCCCTACCCAGGTCGAACGCGCCGCCGCCCGCGCGAAGCACGCGCACCAGGAAAGTGCGACCAGCCTGGCGCATCTGCGGGCGATGGCCGATGCGGCCGCCGACAAGCAGCCGATCCAGGCTCTGGCGCTAATGCGCACCATCGGCGATGCCTTGCCCGACAACGCGGTGATTGTTGATGAAACGATCTCCTCCGGTGCGGGGCTTCGCCGGCTGCTGCGCACCAACGATCCGCAATCCTTCTTCGGCCTGCGCGGCGGCGGTATCGGCTGGGGTCTGCCGGCCGCCGTCGGCGCCGCGCTGGCCCTGCCGGACCGCCCGGTGGTGGCGCTGATCGGCGATGGCTCGGCGATGTACACGATCCAGGGCCTGTGGACCGCGGCGCATGAGAAGCTGCACATCATCTACGTGATCCTGAACAACTCATCGTATCGGATCCTCAAGCAGCGCACCAACGCCATGAAGGGTCTTGCCGCGCAGACCGATACCTATGTGGCGATGGACCTGACCGAACCGCGGGTGGATTTCCTCAGCGTCGCCAAGGGCATGGGAATGACCGCCTACAAGGCGCACACGCTCGAGGAGGTGCGCAAGTTCCTGACCAAGGGCCTGGCCGCCAAGGGACCGGTGCTGATCGATGTGGAGCTGGATCGGAGCTTCAAGCCAGTATAGTGGCTCCGCCGGCCAAAGGGCGGTCGCCCTTTGGAAACCCCATACTCAAGAAATAAGGTCCAGGGGCTTGGCCCCTGGCGGGTCTGGGCAGAGCCCAGTTCTTGCGAAACCTAAGCTTCCAGCTTCCATTCCTCCGCACTAGCGCCCGCCAGGGCCTGAATGCGGTCCTCATCCAGCGACAATTCGGCGGCGGTGCCGGCATAGACCATCTGGCCGTTCTCGAGCACATAGGCGTCGTCGGCGATTTCCAGGCTCATGCGGACGTTCTGTTCGACCAGCAGCACCGAAATTCCTTCCGCGCGCATAGTGGTGATGATGCGGAAGACTTCGCGCACGATCAGCGGCGCCAGGCCTTGGGACGGTTCATCGAGGATCAGCAGCTGCGGGTTGATCAGCAGGGCGCGGGCGATGGCCAGCATTTCCTGTTCGCCGCCCGAGAGCTGGCGGCCGAAATTGCCGCGGCGTTCGCCCAGCCGTGGAAACAGTTCGTAGACGCGCGGGATCGTGTAGGGGCCGGGACGCTCGATCGGCACCCGCAGATTGTCGTCCACGGTCAGGTTCGGGAAGATTTTCCGCCCCTCCGGCACGTAACCCACCCCCAGCTGCGCGACGCGGAAAGTGGGCAGCCGGGTGGTGTCCTGGCCGAAGATTTTCACCGTGCCGCTGCGCGGCGGCGTCAGGCCGACCAGGCTGCGCAGCGTGGTGGTCTTGCCGGCGCCGTTACGGCCCAGCAACGTGGTGATCTTGCCCTCGGCGCAGCGTAGCGCCACGTCGTGCAGAATATGGCTTTTGCCGTAGAAGGTGTTCAGCCCGGTCGCTTCCAGCGCGAAACCATTGGCGCCGGTCATTGCGGGTCTCCGAGGTAGGCGGCCTGCACCGCGGCGTTGGCGGCGATTTCCGCCGGCGTGCCCTCCGCCAGCATCGCGCCCTGGTCCAGCACGGTGATGCTGTCGGCCAGGTTGAACACCACGCGCATGTCATGCTCGATCAGCACCACGGTATAGCCGAAATCGCGGTGCAGCCGGCGGATCAGGCCGGCGACCTGATAGGTCTCCTGCTCGCCCATTCCGGCGGTGGGTTCATCCAGCAGCAGCAGCCTCGGTTTCAGCGCCAGCGCCATGGCGATCTCCGCGGCGCGCTGATCTCCATGCGACAATTCTCCGACTTTGCGCTCGGCTTTCGCGCCCAGCCGCGTCAGCTCCAGGATGCGGTCGATCTCGATGTCCACCCGCCGGCTCTCGGCGCGGGCGACCCAGAAATGCATCCGCAGTCCGCCCGCCACCTCCACCCCGATGCGGATGTTTTCGCGCACCGTCAGTTCGGGGAAGATCTCGGTGATCTGAAACGTTCGCGCCATGCCGCGGTTGACCCGCTGGGTGACCGACAGCGCGGTGATGACCTCGCCGTCGAACACGATATCCCCGGCGGTCGGCGGAAAAAACCCGCTGATCATGTTGAAGAACGTGGTCTTGCCGGCGCCGTTCGGTCCGATCACCGCGCGCAGCTCGCCGGCCGCGACCGCGAGGGAAACCTTGTTCACGGCGACCAGGCTGCCGAAATGCTTCGACACGCCGCGGATTTCGAGCATGCTCACGACGCTCCCTCCGCGGGCTTGCCAACCTTGTCGAACACGCCGAGCAATCCGCGCGGGAAGAACAGCACCACCAGCACGAACATCAGCCCAACCGCCCACATCCAGTTCTGCGTCATCGATGACAGGTAGTCCTGCATCACGACATAGATAGCCGCCCCCAGCAGGGGGCCCCAGAACGAGCGGAAGCCGCCGAGCACGGCCATGATGACGATGGTGCCGGACATGTTGTAGTTGAAGTTGGTGGGGTCGGCGAAGTCGTTCAGGCAGGCATACAGCGCCCCGGCCATGGCGACGAACACGCAGGACAGCACGAAAGCCAGCCAGATATGCCGCTCGATCGGGATGCCCAGGAAGCGCGCGCGGCGCTCGTTCTCGCGGATGGCGATCAGCGTGTGGCCGAACGGCGAACGCAGGATGATGCCCATCAGCAGGGTGGCGAGGGCGAAAAAGGCCAGCACGAAATAATAATACAGCATCGCGTCGCGCTGGATGTCGATGATCCAGGGGCCGATCTGCAACGGCTGACGGGCGAAGCCGCGCAGGCCGTCATCGCCGCCGGTCACCGAATTCCAGCGGATGGCGATGAAATAGAACACCTGGCCGAACGCGATGGTCACCATGGCGAAATAGACCCCGCGCCGGCGGACCACCAGCGCGCCGAGCAGGGCGCCCAGCAGGCCGCCGAGCAATGTGCCACACAGCACCGCCAGCGGGGTGGACAGGGTGAAGAATTTCAGCGCGAACCCGGCGCCATAGGCGCCGAGGCCGAAGAACGCCGCGTGACCGAAACTCATCACGCCGGTGAAGCCCAACAGCAGGTTGAACGACATCGCCGCCAGCCCCAGGATCATCACTCTTGTGCCAAGGGCCGTGTAGCCGCCGACATGGGAGATCCACAGCGGCGTGCTCAGCAGCACCAGCCAAATGCCAGCCACGCGCAGCAACTGGGTGTTGGCGGCGCGGCTGGCGGCGACCTCTCGGGCAGAAGTTTGCGCGCTCATGTCAGCATCCCCTCTTCGCCCATCAGGCCGCGCGGACGCAGCAGCAGCACCACCGCCATGATGACGTAGATCACCGCTTCGGACGCCGCCGGCCAGAACATCGTCACCAGCCCGGTCGCCAGGCCGATCAGCAATCCCCCGAGCAGGGTTCCCGGCAGGCTGCCGACGCCGCCGACGATGATGGCAACAAAACTCGGCATCATCAGCCCATCGCCCATGTTTGGCTGCAGGCTGAGTTGGCCGCCGGCCAGCACGCCCGACAGGGCGGCCAGAAAGATGCCGAGCGCGAAGTTGAAGGCGCGCAGACCCCGGACATTGACGCCCAGCACCGACACCGTATCCAGATCCAGCGTGCCGGCGCGGATGCGCACGCCCATGCGGGTGTAGCGCAGGAACAGAAACAACCCGCCGACGGCGATGGCGACCACGACCATCATGAACACGCGGTAGCCGGTCAGGAAGAAGAAATCATAGCTGAGCGGCGTGGACAGGAATTCCGGCACCGTGAACGGCAGGCCGTTGGCCCCCCAGACGCTGCGCATGAAGTCCTGAAAGATGTAGGCCAGCCCGAACGTCAGCAGCAGGCTGTACAGCGGATCGCGGCCATACAGCCGGCGGATCATGAACCGCTCCAGCACCAGTCCGAACAGCGCGATGATCACCGGTGCCACCAGCAGCGCCGCCCAGAAGCCGATATAGGGCTCCACCGTGTAGGCGACGTAGCCGCCGAGGGCCAGGAACGTGCCGTGGGCGAAGTTGATCACCCCGGACAGGTTGAGAATCAGCGACAAACCCAGCGCCATCAGCACATAGAACGCGCCGATAATCAGTCCGTTGGTGATGTTGAACAGCAATAGCTGGGTCATCGGCGGGGCGCGGCGTCAGGCGGGGAAATGGATGGTGCAGCCGGAATCCTCGACCGGACCGGCCGCCTTTTCTCCGGGCACCGAGGTGACGATCTTATACAGATCGTCCTTGTCGCCGCCGGCCGGCGGGTTCTGCGCTTCGCCCACCAGGATACCGCTCATCAACTGATGGTCCCCCGCGCGGTAATAGGCGCGGTCCGTCGACATCGCGATTTCGGGTGGCAATTCCAGCCCCTCCATCGCCCGCGATAGCGCCACGCCGTCCAGCGATTTGGCTTTCTCGGCCGCCAGCGCCAGCGAGTGGCAGGCAACATAGCCGAACCAATGGCGCGCCGTGGCGATGTTGCCGGTCTTGGCGCGGATCCCGTCGACGAACACCTTCACGCCGGGGACATTCGGCTGGTTCCAGTACCACTCCATATCCCACCAGCCGAACCGCGCCTCCGGCGGGCAGGACTGGATCGATTCCAGCTCGAACAGCGCGCCGCCAAGCTTCATCCGCTTGTTCAGGCCGAATTGCACGAACTGCTTCAGGCAGTTGACCTGGTCCTGCCCGCCCATCAGGCAGATCAGCACGTCCGGCTGCGCCGCCTGGGCCTTGATCAGGTAGGCCGAGAAATCAGAGGTGCCGAGCGGGGCCAGCACGCCGTCGGACGTGCCGCCGCCGGCTTTCAGCTTCTTCTCGAACGCCGCTTGCACCGAATGGCCATAGGCGTAGTCCGGCGTCAGGTAGAACCACTTCTTCCCCAGCTTTTCCATCAGCACGGAGGCGATCGCCGAGGCGTCCATCACGGTGGAGTTGCAGATGCGGAACACGTTCCAGTGGCAATCCTTGCCGGTGATGGCATCGGTATGCCCGCCGGTCACGATGTGCAGCTTGCCCTGCTGGGACGATACCTGCGCCAGCGCCAGCGAGATCGCCGAATTCACGTCGCCGAACAGCACGTCGATATTGTCGCGGTCGAATAGTTTTCGCGCTTTTTGCACGCCGGTGCCGACGTCGTTGTTGGAGTCCTCCACCAGCAGCTGGACCTGGCGGCCAAGGATGCCGCCCTTGCGGTTGATTTCGTCGAAGCCGTATTGGGTGCCCTCGACCTCGGTGCGCGCCAGCGCCGACAGCGTCCCGGTCAGCGGGTTGATCATGCCGACCTTGATCGGCACCTCGCCGCGCGCCGACAGGATGAACGGGGCGCCGAGCTGCGAGGCGCCGATGAATGCGCCGGCCCCGAGGCTCCCTTTGATGAGGGAACGGCGGCCTATCGCGGACGCGAGTGTTTTGGTCATAGGCATATCTCCCTGTAGCCGGCCCATTTTCTGGCCATCTGGACGACCGCATCGCCTGGACGGCAACGGTCCACCTTGATATTGCGCGAAACCTAGCCGGACAGCGATGGCGCGTCGAGAGGGAAGGCAATCCTTCCGTGACGATCAATATGAAAGAATGGCAGGATGCCGGCCCAACGTCGCTGCGAGCCCGCAAACCGAGAAAGCTCGGCCGCGATGACACCGACCCGATCGTCCGTACGCGATCCGGTGCATCGTCAGCGCTGATCTCGCCGTCTATGCTGCGGATGCGTGCCGGCGCATAGGAAGCAATCTGACGCGTTGACCAGGATGGCGTGGCGAAATTCCGCCGGGATTGCGCGTCGGTGCGGAAGGGGCTGAAGATGGAATTACAACGCGATGAACAGTTATGCCCCAATAGTCGGACGATACCGAAAGTCTCCGCCTTGATTTTGGCGCAGGCAGATCAAATTCCAGCAAAACAGGCCATTCCGGCCGCGGACGAAGCGGCGGCATTCCGGATCGGCGTCGTTATCCCGCTCTACAATGGGGCCGCGTTTATCGAGCGGGCTTTGCAGAGCGTATTACAGCAGACATTGCCCCCGGATGAAATCATTGTCGTGGACGATGGTTCAACCGACGAGGGGCCGGCCATTGTCGAACGTCTGTCGGAGCGGCATTCGATCACGCTGGTCAAACAACCTAACGCCGGGCAGTCTGCGGCGAGAAACCGCGGGATCGCTCATTCCGCCGCCGACTTCATAGCATTGCTGGACCAGGACGATATCTGGTACTGCCATCATTTGGAAGAACTGATCAAGCCATTTCTGAAGCCGTGGCATCCGGAGCTGGGCTGGGTGTACAGCAATCTCGACGAAATCGATCTGCACGGAAATATGGTTTCCTATGCAATGATAGATCGCACCAGGACCTCGCATCCGAAACGCGATCTTATCGAATGCCTGAGTAAGGACATGTTCGTCGTCCCTACCGCATGCATGTTCTCCCGCAAAGCCTTCGACGCGGTTGGCGGTTTCGACGAACGCCTTTCGGGCTATGAGGACGACGACTTTTTCCTGCGGGTATTTCGCGCGGGCTTTAACAATGTGTATGTCAATCAATCATTGGCGCGATGGCGATTATATTCAGGTAGTTCATCCTATTCACTGCGCATGGGGCGATCCCGGATGATCTATCTGCGCAAGCTGCTCGTGCAGTTTCCGGACGAACCGCGCCGCGAAATATATTACGCGCGCGACGTCCTGGCGCCGCGGTTTTTTCCCTGGGTCGTCCGGGATTACAAGCTCGCTTTGCGAGACGGGACGGCCGAGCAGATCGAGGCCGCGCTTCAGAATCTTTGCTTCGTCATCAGCCTACACAGGCTAAAGTTTCGTATTCTGCTTGCGTTAATACTTCCTCTGCTGAAAATCCCCAATTTGGCACGGCCTTTTCTTTTCGTGATGGCCAGCCTGCGGCCGGGCTTGCGGCGCTTGCTGCTCTAGTTAGAGCTTGGTCATGATGTCTTGGCGGCAAGGTGGGACACGGAAGAGGGAGAATTCGGCGGATGGATAGAAAATTGCGGCTGCTCGGCACATCCGATCGGTCCACCCGGATTCTCGAAATTGGACCCAGCTATAACCCGGTTGCGCCAAAATCCGATGGTTGGAATACCCAGGTTGTGGATCATGCAACGCGTGACGAATTGCGCGCGAAATACGCGAATGCCCAGGTCGATCTGGGCGCGATCGAACCTGTCGACTGGCTCTGGCGCGGTGGAATGTTGCACGAAGCACTTCCGGCGATTTGGCAGGGCCAATTCGATCGGCTGATCGCCAGCCACGTGATCGAGCACACAACCGATTTCGCCGGCTTTCTGAATTCCGCCGGGCGGCTGCTCGGTCCCGTCGCTACAATCGCACTCGCGGTGCCCGACAGGCGCTTTTGTTTCGATTGTTTCCGGCCGGCCACGACAACCGGAGATCTGCTGGAGGCGCACGCGGCCAGGCGGACCCGGCATTCGTTGCGCACGGCCTGGGATCACATCGCCTATGCCGCCAGCATGGACGGCGCGCTGGGATGGGATCGTTCGCAGACGGGGACACCCCGCTTCCTCGATCCATTCGCCGCCGCGGAGGCGATTTTTACCCAGTTCCGCGACGATCCCGATACGCCCTATGCGGATTATCACGCCTGGAAGTTCACGCCGGCGGGCTTCCGCCTCGCCATACTCGAACTTGCACAGCTCAACGTCATCGACTGGCAGGTGGCAGAGACTTATGGCCCGGATACATTCGAGTTCTTCGTATTTCTTCATCGCGGCAAAGCCCATTTCGACGATACTGGGGCTTTGCAAGCCGAGCGCCTGAAACTGTTGCGACAACAATTGCTGGAAACCCGCGAGCAGACAGACATCGTGCTGGCCACGGCTCAATCAGTGGTGGGACAGAGAGCTGTCAGGCGGGACGAAGCACAGCCGCGCCACGCGGACCTGGCCGGGGGCAAGCAAGGCCTGTTGCGAAAGCTGGGGAGGCTGTGGCGTTAGGTCCGCACGCCGTGCAGCAATGCACCGGGGACGAACCAGGCTTCGTCACGCAATGGGCCCGGCGCAGGATGGACCTGGCTGATCCGACCCCGCTTTCGTTGCGTACGCCCGCCCCCTGACGCGGAGGCTTCTCAGCCTGATAGAATACGCCCGCTCAGACTGCTGGCACTGCTGATACCGCCGAAGGTGATCTGCGTGTTGTCCGAGAGGGTAAGCGTGGTCGACCCGCTGGAACTTGTCGCCGCCCCGATGGCCTGCGCTGCCTCGCCCGTCGAATAACCGGAAAGTATCACCCCGTCCTGGGTCGTGGAGAAATCGGTGATGATGTCGGCTACACTGTGTCCGGCGAGGACCGAGTGGAAGAATACGAAATTATCCGCGCCGGCCCCACCGGTGAGCGTGCTGGATGCACTGCCCGCCACCAGGGTATCGTTGCCGCTGCCGCCGATCATGGAGTCCGCGCCAGAGCCACCCCAGAAGATGTTGTTCGTGCCGGATGTTGCCGCGCTCAGCGTCTCATTGCCGGCACCCGCGATGAATGTGCCGCTGCCGACATTGCCTGTATAGAACGATGCGCCTCCCGCGCCGCCGAACAGGGTCGCGTTGCCGGTGCCGCCCTGGACGGTTGACTGGCCGCCGCCGTTCGCCACCACCAGGGACCCGCTGGCGCCTACGATGCTTTGTTGAGACGTGGCGGACCCGATAATGGTGGCACTGCCCGAACCGCCGACAAAGCTCAGGTTGGTGGTTCCGTCGTACACCGTAAGATTGGTCGCCCCGGCCGCATTGACGGTCGCGGCCCCCGCTCCCGCGGGTCCCGCGCCGGCGACGATGGTGTCGTTCGTGCCGCTCTCCAGCACGTTCAGGTTGCCCGAACCGGTCAGGATGACGTTGCTGGACCCGGAACTGGTGACACTCAGAGCTCCGGATACAGTCGAGGTATCCGATGTTCCAGCCGCTATCGTGTCGTTCGATCCCGACTCGATCACGTTCAAGGCGCCGAAACCGCCGAGAATGGTCGAATGATTGCCCGCGCTGGACACCGTCCCGGCGCCACCAAGTGCCACCAGGCCCGTAGCCCCGCTGGGCAGGGCAACGCTCGATGGCCCGGCTCCAGAGACTGTCTGGTTACCGGCCACGCCGATATAGGTCAGCGCCCCGTTGCCGGCCACGACAGCGGAGCCGGAAGCGCCGGTTACCGTGGTAGCATCGCCGTTACCGATCGCGAGAGCGTTGTAGCCAGTGGGCAGGGTGAAGTTCAGTCCCGACACGGTGACGGTGAGTTCGTTCGCGGCAGGCCCGGAGGGGAGCGGCGGTGTTCCACCCACGAAATCCTGGACTGTCAGCATTGTGCTGACCTGAGCTGCCGCGAGGAGATTTGCCAGCGACTGAGAAATGGCGTTGTTCGCCGCTCCGGTCGTCGCTAGGAGTATGGTCGTTCCACCCACTCCAGGAACTGTGACCGAACCCATAATTCTGCTCTCCGCATACAATATGCCATCAAGGCGTTCGTCTCAAACAGCCGTATCAGGGTCTCAACAACCCTGCTGAAGCGTCCCTTAGTCTAATTTATCGTAAACCAGTCCATATTTGTGGAAAAATTTACCCATTAGCACGCTCGATATATATGGGTGGATTGAATACGCAGCCTAAAAAAATAACGCCAGCGGAAATTTTACCAAATATAAATTTTACGTAACATATTGAAACTTCGCGGTGCCACTGGCTTGCAACCGTTGGAGGCTACCACCCGGCAGGCTCTTCCATCGGCTTGTGAAGGCAGCTATTCCTCCCCCGGCACGTCCAGATATAAATGCTGGACACGGATGGAGGAAACGACGATGCGGCGCCGACCCCTGCTCCGTGCCAGCGCCGCGGTTCTCGCCGCTTCGTTGTTTCCAGGGGCCCGATCGGCCAGATCTGCCCAAGGTGGGGCGGCCCAGGATGGCGCGGCCAAATCCGCCAGGGGGAAGAAGGCTCAGCCCGTCCCCTCCAAGCCCGCCCCAGCCCTCCAGGGCCTCGCCGCCTCATCCGGCCCCGGCATCACCTCCGAGGTCGACCTGCTACGCGACTACCCCGGCGCGATCGCCCAATTCTGGAATACCGGCGAACCCGGCGAGTTCCTCTCCACCCGCGGGGAGGCGGTGCCGATCCGCTTGCGCCGCTTCCCGCGCCCCGGCGCCGATACCGCCATCGTGCTGTCAGCCGGGCGCACCGAGTGCCTGATCAAATACAAGGAGCTGATCTACGACCTGAACCGCAATGGCTATGCGGTGTTCATTCACGACCATCGTGGCCAGGGTTTTTCCGGCCGGCTGCTCGCCGACCCGATGATCGGCCATGTCGAGGCATTCGACGACTACGTCGCCGATCTGAAAACCTTCGTCGACGAACAGGTCAAACCGGCCGGCTATAAGCGCCACATCCTGCTGGGGCATTCGATGGGCGGCTGCATCGCCGCGCTGTATCTGGAACAGCACCAACGCGATTTCGACCGCGCAGTACTCAGTTCGCCGATGTTCGAACCAAACCTGCCGGCGCAGGAAGCGTCGGTATTCGCGGTCAGCGCGCTGGACGCAATAGGGCTCGGCGACCGCATGATCCCCGGCGGGCATGACTACGACCATCGGCGCGATTTCGATGCCGCGGCCAACGAGTACATCCATAGCCGGACCCGCTGGGAAATCACCTGGGACGAATTCAACGCCAACCCCGGCGCCAAGCTCGGCAGCCCCAGCCTGCATTGGGTGCGCAGCGCCTACGCCGCCGGCCGTCAGGCGCAGAACCAGGCCGCGCGGATCGTCGTGCCGGTGCTGCTGCTGCAAGCCGGCGACGACAGCATCGTGGTCGCCGGCGCGCAGAACCGCTTCGCCGCCCGGCTGAACTACGCCCATCCCGATAGCTGCACGCTGGTTCGCATCGACGACGCGCGGCACGAACTCCTCGTCGAGGCCGACAGCTTCCGAACCCCGGCGCTGGAGCGCATCTTCGGCTTCATCGTGGCTTGACGGTCCCCCGGCTTCCTTGCCGGCGCGAGCCGCGATACCATGTCCCGGTCATGAAGAGCTTTCTTACCCTGTCGCTGAACGGCGAGAGCAAAACCTATCCGACGCCGCTGAGCGTCGCGGCTCTGCTCGGCCTGCTGGAACTGGACATCCGCAAGGTGGCGGTCGAGCGCAACGAGGAGATCGTGCCGCGCTCGATCTACACCCAGACCTGGCTGGCAGCGGGGGACCAGCTGGAGATCGTGCATTTCATCGGGGGAGGCTGAGCGTGGATACCATCACCAAGACCGACGATTTCTGGACTGTCGCCGGACGGCAATTCCGCTCCCGGCTGATCGTCGGCACCGGCAAATACAAGGATCTGGAGGAAACCGCGGCCGCGATCGAGGCATCGGGAGCGGAAATCGTCACCGTGGCGGTTCGCCGGGTCAATCTGTCCGATCCGAAGGCGCCTATGCTGCAGGATTTCGTCGATCCCAAGCGCTACACCTATCTGCCGAACACCGCCGGCTGCTTCACCGCCAACGACGCCGTCCGTACACTGCGCCTGGCGCGCGAGGCGGGCGGCTGGAATCTGGTGAAACTGGAAGTGCTCGGCCCGCCGCCGACGCTCTATCCGGACATGCAGGCGACGCTCGAAGCCACCGCGGTGCTGATCAAGGATGGGTTCGAGGTGATGGTCTATTGCGCCGACGACCCGATCGCCTCCAGGAAGCTGGAAGATCTCGGCGCCGTCGCCATCATGCCGCTCGGCGCGCCGATCGGCTCGGGCCTGGGCATTCAGAACCCGGCGATGATCGCCATGATGATCGAACAGACCAAGGTCCCGCTGCTGGTCGATGCCGGCGTCGGCACCGCATCGGACGCCGCGATCGCGATGGAGTTGGGCTGCGACGCGGTGCTGATGAACTCCGCCATCGCCCACGCGCAAAACCCGGTGCTGATGGCCAAAGCGATGAAAGCTGCCGTCGAGGCTGGCCGCCTGTCCTTCCTGGCCGGCCGGATGCCTCGCCGCCCGGGCGCCGATCCGTCAAGCCCGCTGACCGGCCTGATCCGCTGAAATAGTCGGGGGTTTCCAAAGGGCCAGCCCTTTGGCGGGGTCCAGGGGCAGCGCCCTGGCCTTGCTTACTTGCCCCCCGCCCCCCAATCCGCTAGATCGCGCATCACGCTGGCACCCCTGGAGGCCGGCGTTTTGTCATTTGCAGGAGCGAACCATGGCCAATCGTGTAGCTATCGAGGCCGAGGCACGTCCGCGAGCCGGTAAG
>JAYTXR010000021.1:0-6980 GCA_043742865.1 Acetobacteraceae bacterium | reverse complement strand
GCCATCGAACACCTTTACCGCGAGGTCTACGGCAAGGCCTCGGCCGCTGGCGATCGCAACTTGCGCAACGACGACGGCAGCGTCATCACCGACCACCTGCAGGTCAGCTTCGAGACCTTCAAGCAGCGTTACATCGTGGGCACGCCGGAATTCGCCATCAGCGAAATCGCCAAGTACCGCGACGGCCTCGGCTGCACGGAAATGGTCTGCTGGATGCACATGCCGGGCATTCGCGGCGCCGACGCGCAGAAGTCGGTGGAGCTCTTCGCGAAGGAAGTCATGCCGGTGTTCCAGACCTGATGGCAGCGTCCGGCCCAGGTCAGTGGCGGCGCGTGATCCTGGAGACGTCGCGCGCCGGGGTGATGGCAGGGGCGCTGCTCGGGGCCGGCACTGCGTTCGCGCAGGACGCCCGCTTCGTGCTGGCCTTCGGCGCGGAAGCCAACGCACCGTTGCCACATGCCTACAGCTACGGCAAGCCGCCTGCAGGCGAGAAGACGCTCGTCATGCGGGTGCCGCTGGTGGACCCGGCGCTGAAGCCCATCCTGACCGACGTCGAACTCACGCTTGACCTCGAAGGCAACGTCGTCCGGCGCGTGCATGCCGAGCGTGCCTACCTGAGCCTCGATGAATGCACCGCCGCCAAGGCCACGATCGACGGCAAGCTCGCGCCGCTCATGCCCGCGCCGTACACCGGCAGCGAAGCCTGGTGGCAGTACCAGTCAGCGGACGGCAAGAGCCTGGGCGGCGCCCTCTGCCGCACCGAACGCTACCTGCCTTATCCAGTCCTCGTCTTCGACATGTCCGCCGTGCCCTGAGCGCGCGGTTGGATGTTCTCGCCCACGCCCTGGACCTGGCGCATTCCTGGCCAGACCACGGCCAGGCCACTGGGTCGTACGGCGACGGCACCCAGCCGCTGGACTGGATGCGGAAGCCCCCCGCAAGCTTGCTGCTGGTGCGAACCTCTTTTGACGCTGCGCGGAGACATGCGGCGACCCAAGCCTGCGACGTCCTGCCGTGCCGTGTGTGACGACTTTTCAACCGATGAAAGCATTTGTTTCGCTGGTAGGGTCGTGCGCGCACACGGGTCGGCGTGTATCGCCACGTCGGTGAGCACCTCAAGTTCGGGGTGGGCGATAACTTCACCGACTACTCTGACGATCTCACCGAGGTTTCCTATCGCAGCTACGGCTGGTTCTTCAACCTGATCGGCGAGCTGTAAGGCGCGTTACGGCAGTCGGTCGAAGTCGGTTCTGCCGCAAACCCGCCGTTCCTGCGCAAGCAGGAAGCCATCGCCGCACACCGTGCCGGGCCCCTACGCGTCGGGCAGTTCCAGCACCGCCTTCGACAGGATGTTCCGCTGGATCTCGTTGCTGCCGCCGTAGATGGTAGCGGGGCGGGCGTTGTAGAAGAGGCTCATGAACTCCACTTCGGCGTTGCCGAAGCTCGCCTTGTCCACCACGGCGCCCTGCGACCCTGCTGCTTCGATCACCAGTTCGGTGAGCGCGGCGAAACTTTCGGTCGCCCAGATCTTGAGCATCGACACCTCCGGTCCCAGGGTCTGGCCGCGCTTCACCATGTCGGCGAAGCGGGTGTAGAGCGTTTCCAGATCGAACACATCGAGTTTGAGTCTGGTGAAGCGCTCGAGGAAGGCGGGTTCCGACAGCATGCCGCCGTGCGCCGCCGCCTCGCCCACGCGGCGGAGCGCGTATTGGCACTGCTTGGGGCTGCCGAGGAAGATGCGTTCAAAGGACAGCAGCGCCTTGGCCATGGTCCAGCCCTTGTTGACCTGGCCGACCAGATTGGCAGCGGGTACGCGGACATCGTCGAAGAAGGTTTCGCAGAACTCGTCATGCATATCGATGGTCAGGATCGGACGGACCGTGATCCCCGGCGTGTCCATCGGTATCAGCAGGAACGATATGCCTTCCTGCTTCTTGACGGTCTTGTTGGTGCGGACCAGGCAGAAAATCCAGTTGGCGTCCTGCGCCAGCGTGGTCCAGGTTTTTTGGCCGTTGAGGACGTAATGATCGCCGTCCAGCATTGCTTCGGTGCGCAGCGACGCCAGGTCGGACCCGGCATTCGGCTCCGAATAGCCCTGGCACCAGATATATTCGCCGGACAGGATTTTCGGCAAAAAGTGGCTTTTCTGTTCCTTGGTGCCGTGCTGGATCAGCAGCGGGCCGACCATGACGATGCCGTGATCGTTGGTGCGCGCGCAGCCATGCCGTTCGAACTCCTCGATCAGGATCAGCTGCTTGGCGGAGGACAGCCCCATGCCGCCGTATTCGTGCGGCCAGGCGGGCGCCAGCCAGCCTTTTTCCGCCAGCTTAAAATACCAGATCTTGTTCTCGGCCCAATGCAGCCGCTTCGGCGGGTTGCGGATTTCCGGCGGGTAGTTCGCCTCCACCCAGCCCCGCACCATCAAGCGAAAGCCGGCATCGTCCAGTTCGTTGTAGCTGGTTTCGTTGTAGTCAATCATCGTCGTCCTCCGGCGTCACCGCGCCATAGCGCGCGCGGTGCAGCGCGGCCGGGCCGTATAGCGGTGCCATTACCATCGCCTTGCGCAAGAACAGCCCGACATCGTAGGCGTCGGTGTAGCCGATGCCCCCGCTCAGCTGGATGCATTGCTTGGTCACGATCATCGCGGCCTCCGCCGCCCGGGCTTTCGCGCGCGACACGGCGGATTTGCGCAACGCGGGGATGGCGCAGGTATCCATCGTCATAGCGGCGGCCTCGACCGAGGCACGGGTCAGCGATAGCTGGATTTTCAGATCCACCGCGCGATGTTGCAGCGCCTGAAAACTGCCGATGGTGCGGCCGAATTGCTGGCGGGTTTTCATGTAGTCCAGGGTCATGGCGAACGCCCTGTCCATCAACCCCAGCAGATAGGCGCTGGTGGCCAAAGCGGCTTCTTCCAACGCTTCGGCCGCATCGCCGGGAAGCGCCTGCGCCGGCGCATTATCAAAACTGACCGTGCCGAAATGTCCGCCATCCTGGGTCTGTTCGGTCTGCACCGTGACGCCGGCGCCCGCCCGCTCCACCAGCGCCAGCCCGTCCGGCACGGTGACCAGGAACGCGTCCGCGCCGGCCGCCATCGGCACGAACCGCTTGAACCCGTTCAGCCTGCCGCCCGACAGCGTGGTGATGCCGTGCAGTTCGAGGGAACTCGGCTTCTCCTGCCAGGCCGGGATCACGATGCGCTCGCCGGCCAGCAGGTCGGAAAGCTGGTCTTCCGACAACAGCGCGGCGGCCATCGCCACCGGGATCAGCGGTTCGGGCACCAGGGCGGCGCCGAACTCTTCGGCCAATACGCAGAACTCGGCCATGCCGAGGCCGGAGCCGCCATTTTCCTCCGCCAGCCGCAAACCGGGCCAGCCCATGGCGCAGATATCCCGCCACACCGCCCGGTCGAAACCCGGCTCGGCAAACCGCAGCTCGCGGATGCGTTTCAAATCGCCGGTGCGCGGCGCGATCGCCGCCGCGCTGTCGCGCAGCAGGCGCAGATTATCGCTGCGGTCCTCAGCCTCGCTCATGGTTTTCCCCCCGTTAGCCGGCCATACGCAACGGCGCGTCGGTGCGCGCCTGTAAATTCTCGAAAGTCAGCCCAGGCGCCATGTCGACCACGACGAAACCGGCCGTGGTGATGTCGAGCGTGGCGAGGTTGGTATAGACCCGGCTGGTCGCGCCGACCGCGGTCAGCGGATAGGAACAGCGGCGGACAACCTTGCTGGTGCCGTCCTTGGTGGTGTGCTCCATCAGCACCCATAGCCGCTTGGCCCCGGCCGCCAGATCCATGGCACCGCCGACCGCCGGGGCGGTGTCGTTCTCCGAGGTCGCCCAGTTCGCCAGATCGCCGTTCTCGGCCACCTGAAACCCGCCGAGAACGCATAGATCGATATGGCCGCCGCGGATCATCGCGAAGCTGTCGGCGTGATGGCAATACGAGCCGCCCTTGCGCAGCGTCACGTATTGCTTGCCGGCATTGACCAGCCAGGGCTCGATCGAGTCCTTCGGCGCCAGCGGACCCATGCCCAGGATGCCGTTTTCCGAATGCAGGATGACCTCGCGGTCCATCGGCACGTGATCGGAAATCAATGTCGGGATGCCGATGCCGAGATTGACATACCAGCCTTCCGGAATGTCCTGCGCGGCGCGCGCCGCCATCTGGGTGCGCGACATCGGCTTGAACGCGGCGGTGGCGGTATCGGTCATTTGAGGCTGCTCCGGGCTTAAAATCCTGAGGGGTCACCATACGGCACGTGCAGCACCCGGTCCACGAAGATGCCGGGGGTGTGCACGTTCTCCGGCTCGATATCGCCGAGCCCGACGATGTGCTGGGACTGCACGATGGTCAGCCGGCCGGCCATTGCCATGACCGGGTTGAAATTCCGCCCGGACTGCTTGTAGGTCAGATTGCCCCAGCGATCGGCGTGCCAGGCTTCCACCAGGGCGACATCGCCATGCAGCGCCTTTTCCATAATGTATTGCTTGCCGTCGAACTCCCGCGCCTCCTTGCCTTGCGCCAGCAAGGTGCCGACCGCGGTGGGGGTGAAGAACGCCGGAATGCCCGCGCCGGCCGCGTGCATGCGCTCGGCCAGCGTGCCTTGGGGGACAATCTCCAGCTCGATCTTGCCGGCCCGGTACAGACCCTCGAACACCACCGGATCGGAGCTGCGCGGGAACGAGCAGATGATCTTCCGGACCCGCCCGAGTTCCATCAGCCGCGCCAGCCCCTCATGGCCAACGCCGGCATTGTTGGCCACGGCGACCAGGTTGCGCGCTCCCTGCTCGATCAGCCCCTCGACCAACGCATTCGGCTGCCCGACCGCGCCGAATCCGGCGATCAGAACCGTGGAGCCGTCCTGAATATCCGCCATCGCGTCAGCGATGGTTTGCACGATTTTGTTGATCATGTCGGTTCCCTTGGCCGTCTTTAAATTGGTTTAGCCTCGAAAGGGCGATAGGCCAAGGTGGCTGCGGGCTCGCTGGCAGCCCTCTTGTCGCGCCGGCGCCCTCTTGTGGCGCCGGCAATGGGGAGGGCGACCTCGTCCAGGTGCCATTTGTCGCCGCGGCGAGGGGCTCGCCGACGGAGGCGAGTGGCGAACTCCCGGCCGAATTTCAGGCTCCTCTGAGATGCCGCGAGCCGAGAATTATCTCCGTCATTACGTTACGGTGCCATCGATTTGAACATTCCAATCGCTGTCAATGGCAGCAGGCACCCGGCATGCGAAGGGCGGCACCTTGCACGGCACCGCCCCGGGCATGGTCGAACGTGTTAGCGATTAGCTGCGGCGGCGGCGGATCAGACCAAGACCAACCAAGCCAAGGCCCATCAGCGATAAGCTCGCGGGCTCGGGGGTTGGAATGACCGGAGCGCCGGCGATGGTTACGCCGTCGATCGCCAGGCCGCTGTCGAACGCTGTATCGATAAAATTCGTCGTTCCGAAAGTCAGCGTGTACGTGCCGGCGGTGGGGATCGCGTAGCTGGCGAGGATCCATCCGGTGTATCCACAGCCGGAGTTGAAGCATTTGCCCGAAGAACTGCCCAGTTCCGACCACGCGGGGGCGCCGGAGATGATCGCCGAGCTCGCGGGAGTTAGGGTCGAGTCGTCGGCGGGGAGGCCGGTTCCGGGCGATGTGTTGCCGCTGGGGGTCGTGCGGGCGGTGAACAGAGTTGCCACAATGGCGTTGGTCGAGTCGAGCAGTTCCGCAAACGAATAATCGGCGAATTTGCTGCCATCAGACGTGACATAGTTGAAGTAGAAATTCAGTTTGTCGCCGACGTTTGCGGCAAACGAGGGAGTGGTGAGCTGCGAACCATTGGTGCCCCCGGCTGACGGAATTTCGCCCGCTCCCTTCACACCACCAAGCGTAGAAACGTAGAGATACGCAGGGGTGCCGAGCGGCGACAGGGTGACCACGCCGTCCGCACCGTCTGTCCCGCAATTTCCCACGCAGGTCGCTCCCGCGGGCAGCGGTCCCGCCTGGACCTGGGGCATACCCAGCGCCAGCGTTGCCGACAAAGCCATCGCTGAGCCCAAAAGAATTTTTCGCATAGGAGATTCCTCTAAGGTGATATGATTGACGATGTATCAACCCTTTTCAAACAAGCATCTGTGACGCCATAATGTCAATACGTAATATATGGCAAATTATTTTTTATCAAAATAGGATATGTAATTGTCCAACGCCCATGGTGGCACCGTCAGGTTGAGCCGCATCCGGTTTGGCGGAGCCGGAATGGTCAGATATCTGTCCCGGATGATGACGCCGTGAGACCCATTTTACGCTGGCTATCGCCACCCCGCCGAGCTCATCAGCCCATGCGGCCTGGCTGCATTTCCAATTCCCGTTGCGCCTGCGCAGGGTCAGAGGGAGGCGGGCGGCTCGCAACATCTCAGTGGGGCCTGAAATTCGGCCGGGAGTTCGCCACCCGCATCTGTCGGCGAGTCCCTCGCCGCGGCGACAAATGGCACCCGGACGAGGACGTCATCCCCATTGCCGGCAACAAGCACTGGCTCTGACGCGAGGTCGACCAGGAGGACTTTGGTTTCGATGCCCTCATCCAAAGCCGGCGCGACAAGAACGCCGTCAAACGCTTGTTCCGCAAACTCCCGAGGGGGGACCTATTATCTCGTAACCGATACGATATTGCCCTGCTCAGCCGATCTCGATCACCGCGTCGGCAGCATAGGCGCCCTGGCCTTCCGGCATGGCGAAAACCGGGTTCAGATCCACCGATTGCACCGACGCGCCGGCTTGCACCGCGAACACCGATAGCCTGGCCAGCATGGCGGCCAGGGCGGCAATATCGGCTGGCTTGCGGCCGCGGGCGCCGAGCAGCAGCGGCGCGCCCTGGATCGAGCGGATCATCTGTTCGGCGACATCCTCGCCGAACGGGCAGCGGCGAAACACCACGTCCTTTAAAATTTCGACGAAAATGCCGCCGAGGCCGAACATCGCCATTGGGCCGAATACCG
>JAYTXR010000020.1:0-12770 GCA_043742865.1 Acetobacteraceae bacterium | reverse complement strand
CTGCTCGACCCGCATGTCGCGCGCTTCGCCTCGGCGGACGTGCGTGACGCGGTGATCCATGCGGTGTCCAGGGTCGAGGACGCGATCGTCGCGGCCGATGCCGACGCAGCTCGGCGCCGCATGGAACGCCATGTGCGGGCCTACCGCGCGATCCTGGAGCCAGTAGCGCCCGAGACGGTGACACTATGACCGACCACGCCGGAATGCCGAAGCTGCGCTGCGACGACGAGCACATCTTGCACGAGAGACCCGGCCGCAGCGCCGGCGAAATCGAAACGCTCAAGGCGGATTGGGTGATCTCATGACGGTAGGATGGCATATCTCCGCGACGTCGAGGGGAGTCCGCCATGGTTGAAACCCAATTGCCCACATCGCAATCGCCAGCCCTTTGGGACGGTGCGCTCGAGGAGGCACGCAGCCTCATCGGGGTGGAATTGCGACGCCAGGATCATCGCTGGAACACCGAGGCGCATCCCGATGCCATCCGGCATTTCTGTTGGGGAATCGGTGACGACAACCCGCTTTTTTGCGACGCCGAATACGGCCGTGGCACACGCTGGGAATCCGCGCTCGCGCCGGGCTGCTTTCTTTACACCATTGACAGCGCCGTGGTCGCGCCCAAGCTACGCGGCGTCCAATGGATGTATGGCGGCACGAGATGGGAGTGGTACAAACCGATCCGCCATCGCGACAGCTTCACGACCAAGGTAAAACTGCTCGACGCCGTGGAGAAGCGCGGAGCCCACGCGCGTGCCTTCATCGTCCAGACCGGAGAATCGCTATATTTCAACCAGGACGGCGGGCTGGTCGCCCGTGCGCTCGGCAGCACGGCGCGCACACCCCGCGCGCGCGCTGAAGGCGGGTTGAAATACCAGCCGCGTGCGACCCATCGCTACACGCCCGAGGAACTTGACGGCATCTCCCGCGCCATCGCCGAGGAGCGGCTGCAAGGCGCGATCCCGCGTCATTGGGACGATGTCCACGACGGCGACACGCTTCCCGCGACGCTGAAGGGGCCGCTGACGATCACCGACATGATCTGCTGGTACTCGGGCGGCGGCCACACCTACAAGGCTCATGGGCGCGCGGCCCATTATCGCAAGCGCCACCCCGCCGATGCGTTCGTCAATCCGGAGACCGGCGCGCAGGACAGTCCGGCGCGAGGCCACACCGAGGAGGCGATGGCGCGCGAGGTCGGAATGCCCGGCGGCTACGACGTCGGTCCGCAACGCATCTCGTGGCTCGGTCAGCTCGTCACCAACTGGATCGGCGATGACGGCTTCATGCGGATGCTCGACGTCAAGTTGCGGCGCCCGAACATCTTTGGCGACGTGTCCTGGTGCCGGGGCACGGTGACCGGCAAACGCGTCGAGGACGGCGTCCATCTCGTCGATCTGGAGCTGCGCGTGGAAAACCAGCTCGCCGAGGTGACCGCGACCGGACAGGCGACCGTCGAATTGCCGCAGGCGACAAGCGGATGAGCGCGATGGCACCGCCATCCGTCGTACCCGTTCTCGCCGGCCACGGCACGGCGACCCAGCGGCACGACGATCCAAGCCTGGCCGTTGAGCCCATCGCCCTGATGATCGAAGCCGTGCGCGCCGCAGGCAGCGCTTCGGCCCTTGCGGCCGTGCAGCGGATTTACGTGCCGAAGGGCCGGTGGTCGTATGCCGACCCTGGCCGTGCCATCGCGCAGGCGATCGGCGCCTCAAGCCCGGTCTCGGTTCTGGCCACGGTCGGCGTGCTCCAGCAATCGCTGATCGCCGATGCATGCCGGCGGATCACCGATGGCGAAATCGACGTGGCACTCGTCGTTGGCGGCGACACCGGCTATCGCATCCTGCGATCCCGCCTCGCCGGCATCGAGGCGCCGAACTCTGCGCTCGACGGCGAGCCCGACATTGTGCTGGCCCCGCGCGACGAACTTCGCCACCGGGCGGAGCTGCGGGTCGGCCTGAAGATGCCCGTCGGCCTCTATGCGATCCTTGAGAGCGCATTCGGGACGCGACACGGATGGTCGGCCGAGGATCACGCCCGACGGCTCGCCGCGATGTATAGCGGCTTTACCCGGATCGCCGCCGGGAACCCCGACGCGTGGTCGCGATCGCCGCTGGAGCCGGACGCCATCCGGCTGCCATCCGATCGCAACCCGATGCAGGCCTCGCCTTATACAAGGCGGCATTGCTCGTCCTGGAACGTCGATCAGGCGGCGGCACTGCTGTTGTGTTCGGAGGCGAAGGCGATTGATCTCGGGCTGCGCCGTGAAGACTGGGTCTACCCCTGGGCCAGCACGGAGTCGAACCACATGGTCGCGGTCGCCGCGCGACCGGAACTCGACCGTTGCCGGGGCGCGCAAATCGCCGGACAGGCGGCGCTGGACCGGTCCGGCCTGACGATCGCCGATCTCGACCTGATCGAGCTCTATAGCTGCTTCCCGATTGCCGTCGAGACTTATGCGACCGAGCTCGGGATTTCCCTGGACCGGCCCCTCACGGTCACCGGGGGAATGGCGTTCGCGGGCGGCCCCTACAACAACTACGTGCTGCAGGCGACCTGCCGGATGGCAGACCTGCTGGGGCAAAGGAGGGGGCGTTTCGGTCTCGTTTCTTCCGTGTCGGGCGTCCTCACCAAGCAGGGTTTCGGCATCTGGTCCTGCGCCCGCCCGCAAGCGGGATTCCAGTTCAGCGATGAGACCGAGGCTGTCGCGCGTGCCTCCGTCCCACTGGAGGTGCTGGACGGCTATAGCGGTCTGGCGCGGATCGCCGGCTACACGGTCATCCACGACCGCGGCCAACCTCCACGGGGCGTCATTCTCGCCGATGTGGCTCCGAAGCAACGCGTTTTGGCCGCCACGACGGCGCCCGAAATCGTCGATCGCATGGAACGCGAAGAGTTCGCGGGTCGCCTCGTCCAGGTCGAGGACGCCGGGTTCAGCCTGTTGGCGACGGAGACCACCCCATGAAGCCTGGTTTTTCCTCGACGGCGGGCCTCTCCGACACAGTGACCGAAGTCGAGGATGTCTGCGCGCCTGGGCTCGTGCGGCGCGTCGCGGCGTTGCTCGATCGTGATCCGGCCATGCTGCGCGAAGGCGATCGCTTGCCCGCCGGGTGGCATGTTGCCCTGTTCACCGGCGCCACGCGGCAATCGCAACTCCGGCCGGACGGCGTGGCCGATCTCGGGTTTACGCTACCCTCCGATCCGCGCTTTCCACGCCTCATGCTCGGCGGACGGCGGGTCACCTTCGCCGGCGACATCACGCTGGGAAGTACCGTCCGGCGCCGCAGCCACGTCACCTCGATCGTTTCCAAGGACGGACGCTCCGGGCCGTTCGTTATCGCCACGGTGACGCACCAGATCTTCGGCAGCGGCCAGGACGAGCCTGTTCTGGTCGAGGAACAGGACTACATCCTGCGGGAGGCCGCGTCCGGGGGCACGACGGTCCCGCCTGGGGCCGTCGAGCGTCGGCGAGCCACGATCGAGCGCGAGATAGTACCCGACGAAACGATGCTGTTCCGCTATTGCGCGATCACCTTCAATACGCACCGGATCCACTACGATCATCCCTATGCCGTCGGCACCGAACGCTACCCCGCTTTGGTGGTCAATGGTGGCCTGCCGATCCTGCTTCTGATGGAGCTTTTCCGGGAGCGGGCCGGTCGCAATCCGAACCACATGACGAGCCGAAATCTCGGGTCGCTCTATTGCGGCAGACCCATGCGCCTCTGCGCCGAGCCGGCGGAAGATCTATGGCGGCTCTGGGCGGAGGACGATCTGGGTCGGCCCGCGGTCGAGATGACGATCCGGTAGGCCTGCGACGCTCAGCGTCCGGGGAACAAGGGGGAAAGGCATCGGGACGGCGCGTGAAGCTGTTCGTTGCCATTGACTTGCCCTGAGGCCGAGCGGCTAATTTTTGTCAATCAAACGATGGGATCAATTCGATGAAACCGCTCGCGGGCATACGCATCCTGGATTTGACGAAGGTTCTGGCGGGGCCGCTATGCACGCAATATCTCGGCGATTTCGGCGCCGAAATTATCAAGGTGGAACCCTGCCACATCGGCGACGACACCAGGCGCTGGCCGCCGTTTCGCGGTGAAACCGGAGCGATCTTCCTTAGCGTTAACCGCAACAAAAGAAGTCTCGCGGTGGACCTGAAAACCGCCGAGGGCCGGGCGATCGTGCACAAGCTGGCGGCACGGGCCGACGTGGTCATCGAAAGCTACGGAACCGGGGTCGCCGAACGCCTCGGCATCGCTTATCCGACACTGCACGCGCTCAATCCCCGCCTGATCTATTGCAGTATTTCCGGCTTCGGGCGCACCGGCCCACTCAGCCACGCACTTGGTTATGACGTTATCCTGCAAGCCTTCAGCGGCATCATGGGCATCAGCGGCGAGGAAGGCGGCGAACCAATCCGCAGCCCGTTCTCCCCCGTCGACCAGACCACCGGCCTGCATGCGGTCTCCGGCATCATGGCTGCCCTGATCCGGCGCGGCCAGACCGGCGAGGGCAGCCAACTGGAAGTATCGCTGTTCGAAACCGCGATGTCGTTTCTAAGCTATAACTTCCATGTCTATTGGGAGAAGGGTGTGCTGCCCGATAAATGCGGGTCCGGACACGAATCCCTGGTCCCCTATCAGGCGTTCGAGGCATCGGACGCGCCGGTGCTGATCGGCATTGCCAACGACAATTTGTGGCGGCGGTTCTGCAAAGCCGTCGGGCGGCACGAACTTGCCGAGGACCCGCGTTTCAGAACCAGCCCCGATCGAGTCAAAAACCGCGCCGAGACCGTCGCCCTCGTCCAGGATATCGTCCGAACCCGCACCCGCGACGAATGGGTGGCGTTGCTGCTGGATCTCGGCGTGCCATGCGCACCGATCAACACGTTGAAAGAGGCGCTCGATCACCCGCAAACCGCCGCGCGCGGCCTTGTGCTCGAATACCCGCACGAGGTGCTCGGTCCGATAAAAACCATTGCCCTGCCGATCCTGTTCGACGGGGCACCGCGCGACGCGGGCACGCCTCCGCCGATGCTCGGTGAACACAGCCGCGCCGTGCTGCAGGAGATCGGGTATGAAGACGCGGAAATCGCGCGACTGGCCGGTTCGGGGATTATCGTGGATGGCGCGGCATAGCGAGGATCCGCTTATCGCATTCGCGCGCGAGGGTAGTGGGTCATTGCAGAAATGCAGGTCTTCGATCTAGCCCGGACCGACGCCCGGACGCAGCTGGGCTTTCGCTGCGTCCGGGCGCCTTCCCGTAGAAATCAAGCCAGGTCGAAGCGGTCCAGGTTCATCACCTTGTTCCAGGCAGCTACGAAGTCACGCACGAACGCCTTTTGCGAGTCGTCACAGGCATAGACTTCCGCAATGCCTCGGAGCTGGGAGTTCGAACCGAAGACAAGGTCCACACGCGTTCCGGTCCACTTCAGTTCGCCCGTGGTGCGATCATGGCCCCAGAAGACCCCCTCCTGGTCCGCCGCCGGCTCCCACGTTGTGCGGATGTCGAGCAGGTTCACGAAGAAGTCGTTGGTCAGAGTCTCTGGCCGCCGCGTGAACACGCCGTGTTTAGCCTGTTCGACATTTGCATTCAGCACACGCATGCCGCCAACGAGAACCGTCATCTCCGGTGCGGTCAGCGTCAGCAATTGGGCCCGATCAACGAGCATCGCCTCTGCCGACACCGTGTATTCGGTCTTGAGGTAGTTGCGAAACCCGTCGGCAGCCGGTTCAAGCACCCCGAAGGACTCGACATCCGTCTGCTCCTGCGACGCATCGGCGCGGCCAAGCGTGACCGGAACCTCCATTTCATGGCCGGCGTTCTTCGCCGCCAACTCGACGGCCGCGGCACCGCCAATGACGATCAGGTCGGCGAGCGAAACGCGTTTCCCTCCTGTAAGCGTGGCGTTGAACGCCTTGCGGATGCCCTCGAGCGCTCCGAGCACGCTGGCGAGCTTGTCAGGCTGGTTGACCTCCCAATCCTTCTGCGGCGCGAGGCGGACGCGCGCGCCGTTCGCCCCGCCGCGCTTGTCCGAACCGCGGAAGGTTGCCGCCGAGGCCCAGGCGGTCGAAACCAGGTTGGAGACGGACAGTCCCGATGCGAGGATTTTGGCCTTGAGGGCAAGGACATCCTGCGCGTCGATCAATTTGTGATCGACCGCCGGAATGGGATCCTGCCAGAGAAGTTCCTCAGCAGGGACGTCGGAGCCGAGATAGCGTGAGCGCGGGCCCATGTCGCGGTGGGTCAGCTTATACCACGCCCGGGCAAACGCGTCGGCAAGCTGATCCGGGTTCTCGTGGAACTGCTTGGAAATCCGCGCGTAGATCGGATCCACCTTCAGCGCGATGTCCGCCGTGGACATCATGGGCGCATGCCGTTTCGAAGGATCGTGGGCATCCGGCACGGTTCCCGCCGCGGACCCGTCCTTGGGCGCCCACTGCGACGCGCCGGCAGGACTTTTCACCAACTCCCACTCGTGGCCAAGCAAGGTGTCGAAGTATCCATTGTCCCACCGCACCGGGTTTGGAGTCCACGCGCCTTCCAACCCACTGGTGATCGTATGGTCCGCATTGCCGCTGCCAAAGCTGTTCTTCCAGCCGAGGCCTTGTTCTTGGATGCCGGCCCCCTCGGGTTCAGGGCCGACGTACTGGTCGGGACGGCCGGCGCCATGGCATTTGCCGAACGTGTGTCCGCCGGCGACGAGGGCGACCGTCTCCTCGTCGTTCATCGCCATGCGGGCGAAGGTCTCACGGATGTCCCGGGCCGAGCCCAGCGGATCCGAATTACCGTTCGGTCCCTCCGGATTGACGTAGATCAGGCCCATCTGAACGGCGGCGAGAGGGTGCGCCAGCTGCCTGTCGCCGCTGTAGCGCTTGTCCCCGAGCCACGTGTCTTCAGGCCCCCAGTGAATGTCTTCTTCCGGTTCCCAGATATCCGCGCGGCCACCACCGAAACCGAACGTCTTAAACCCCATTGATTCCAGGGCGCAGTTGCCGGCGAGGATCATCAGGTCGGCCCAGGAGATTGTCCGGCCGTATTTCTGCTTGACCGGCCAAAGCAACCGGCGCGCCTTGTCGAGGTTTGCGTTGTCGGGCCAGCTGTTGAGCGGCGCGAAACGTTGCGTGCCCGAGGACGCGCCGCCGCGGCCATCGCCGGTGCGGTAGGTGCCCGCGCTGTGCCACGCCATCCGGATGAAGAACGGCCCGTAATGGCCGTAATCGGCCGGCCACCACGCCTGCGAATTCGTCATCAACGCGAAGAGATCTTGCTTCAGAGCACCCAGGTCGAGGCTCTTGAACGCCTCGGCGTAGTCAAATGCCTCCCCCATGGGATCGCACAGGTTCGAGTTCTGATGGAGAACCTTCAGGTGCAACTGCTTGGGCCACCAGATTTGGTTCGACATCTTCAAAACGACTGCGTTTTTATCGAGCCCGCCCATTACCGGGCACTTGCCAGCGCTCTGGCTGCTATTTTCGTCCATAATTCTCTCCAATCTTAGCTTCGTTGGTTGACCTGGTCCGTCAGTGTCGACCGTGACGACTTTGGAAGTTGGTCCTGTTTCCGTGCCGGCACGATGAATGAGTGTCCGATAAGCAGCGGCACTGGGCCGCTCGGGCCGCCAGTGGGGCTGTATTGCATGCGGGCGGCAGGAGCGCGCCGACGGTCTTGGTAAGCGGTTGGCGTGATAAGGGGTGGGGTCTTGCCGTTGCTCCCTCGGGTGATTGCGTGTTCACAGTTTAGCTGCATTCCAATGATAAATGGAAGCCCGACAACTCAACCGGTGCGATAGACACCGTCTATGATATCATCCAAGCTGAGCAGATGAACCTCCGGGACCTCCACTACCTGCTGGCGGTAGCCGAGCATAAACATTTTGGCCGCGCCGCCAAGGCCTGCGGCATCAGCCAGCCGACGCTTTCCGTGCAGGTCCGCAAGCTCGAGGAGTTGCTCGGCGTTGTGCTGTTCGAGCGCACCAGCAAGACGGTGATGCCGACGGCCGCCTGCGAGCGGCTGATCGGCCATGCCCGCGCGGCGGTGGCGGAGGTGGACGCGATCCTCGCCGTGGCCCGCGACCTGCGCGATCCGCTGGCCGGGCGCTTTCGGCTCGGCATCATCCCGACGCTGGCGCCGTATTTGCTGCCTTTGATCTTCGCACCTTTGCGCGAGGCACTGCCCGCGCTGGAGGTGGAGCCATGGGAGGACCAAACCGCGGCGCTGCTCGAGCGGCTTCGCACGCATGAGTTGGATGCTGCCCTGCTGGCGACCGAGGTGGACGGGCCGGATCTCGCGAGCCAGCCGCTCTTCGCCGAGCCCTTCCTCGCGGCGCTGCCGCCCGGGCATCCGCTCGCCGGGCTGGAAATGGTGGCGGAGGCGGATTTGGCGCGCGACATCCTGGTCCTGGCGGACGGGAACTGCCTGCGCGGCCAGGCGCTGGCGGCCTGCGGGCATAGCGGGGCGCTGGGCGGAGCGCTACGTGCGTCGAGCCTCTCGACATTGCTCAACATGGTGGCTGCTGGCTATGGGACGACGCTGATCCCGGGGCTCGCGGCCGGGGCGGCGCAGGATGCCGGGATCGTGCTGCGGCCGCTGGCGGCGCGGGCAGGGCGGACGGTGCGCATCGCCTGGCGCGCGCATTTCCCGCGGCGCGCGGCGGTGGAAGCGGTGGGCGAGGTCATCGCCACGCGCCTGCGCGGCTTCGCACAAGCGGCGGCGGCGGACACGGTCTAGGCTCGCCCGGATAGTTCCAGTCAACATAAGGAGAAGATCGCCATGTCGACGGTGTCAGCGGCCAGCATCGAGAAGCTGCATCCAGAACCCGGCTGGAGTGCCCGTGAGGGGCACAGTCAATTACAGCCGGTCGCCATTGATGCGACCAGCAGCAATGTCATCGATCGGCTCCTCATCACGGAACGCATTTACCGCTACGGGTGGTGTTTCGACGAGCGCAACCCCGAACTTCTCGGCGACTGCTTTACGGCCGACGGAGTGTGGGAGGGCCGGATCATGGGCGAGGTCTCGGTCGGTCCGTTCGAGGGGCGATCCACGATCGTGCAGTGGCTGTCGGAGTTTTGGCCACAGCAGTTCGATCAGCGCCGTCATATGTTTACCAACGTGATGATCGACGATTTGACCGCCACGACCGCAACCGCGCATGCCTATCTGCTGCTGACCAAATCCGCGGATGCGACCATGATTCCCGTCACCGTGGGACCCTACCGCCTGCTGATGGCGAAGGGCTCCGGCGTGTGGCGCATCGCCCGTCTCATCGGCGGGTTCGACGTGCCGTTTTGAGCCCCGAATGCATCGGCGGGCCGGCTGCCCCGGTTGCATGCATCCGATCTCCCGCCCATGCTCTGTCGAAATGGCCATAAGAGCTAAGGGAGTGATGCGGATGCTGGGCTGGTTCGCTGAACTGACGCCACGCGAGCGTCGCACGATGGGTGCCTGCTTCGGCGGTTGGTCGCTCGATGCGATGGATGTGCAGATCTTCAGTTTCGTCATCCCGACCTTGCTGTCGCTGTGGCACATCTCGATCGGTCAGGCCGGCCTGCTCGGTACCGTCACCTTGCTGGTCTCGGCGTTCGGCGGCTGGATCGCGGGCGCGGCGGCGGACCGCTTCGGGCGGGTGCGGGTGCTCCAGATCGCGGTCGTTTGGTACGCGCTCTTTACCTTCCTTTGCGGGTTCGCGCAGGACTACACGCAGCTTTTCGTCTTGCGCGCCTTGCAGGGCTTCGGCTTTGGCGGTGAGTGGGCGGCAGGTGCCGTGCTGATGGGCGAAGTGATCCGCGACCGCTATCGCGGCCGCGCCGTTGGGCTGGTGCAGGCCGGCTGGGCGATCGGTTGGGGCGCGGCGGCGCTGCTCTATACCGGGTTCTTTGCCTGGCTGCCCGAGGCGATAGCGTGGCGCGCGCTGTTCTGGGTCGGCATTCTGCCCGCCGGCCTGGTGTTCTTCATCCGCCGTTACGTCGAGGAGCCGGAGATCAGCCGCGACGTAGCCGCCGCCGCCCCCGTCGGTCTGGCGCACATTTTCTCCCCCCTCCAGCAGCCGCATCTGCCGACGGTGGCGAAGGTGGTACTGATGGTCACCGGCGCGCAAGGCGGCGGCTACGCGCTGAGCATCTGGTTGCCGACCTACCTGAAGACGGAACGCCACCTCACCGCGATCGGCACCGGCAGCTACCTACTGGTGCTGATCCTGGGCTCGCTGTGCGGCTTCATCTGCGGCGCCTACCTTGCCGACGCCATCGGCCGCAAGGCCACCTTCATGGTCTCCGCGATCGGGTCGCTCGTGCTGACGGCGATCTATCTGTTCGCGCCGATCAGCAACGATCTGATCCTGCTGGTCGGCTTCCCGCTCGGCTTCATCAGCCTGATGATGTTCTCGCCGATGGGGGCTTTCATGACCGAGCTGTTCCCGACGGCGGTGCGCGGTGCCGCGCAAGGCTTCTGCTACAACGCCGGACGGGGCATCGGCGCGTTGTTTCCCGCCTTGGTGGGCTTTCTTGCCAATGGGTTGGGCCTGGGGGCGGCGATCGGGGTGTTCTGCTTCCTGGGCTACGGGCTCATGATCGTCGGGCTGCTGATGCTGCCGGAAACGCGGGGGCGTTCGCTCGCCGATCTCGACGCCGCGCACCGCACCGCTGTATCGTAACAATCGCGAACAGGAGCGACCCATGCGGTTCGGACTGATGCTGCCGAGCTTCTCGTTCTCCGACCTGGATTACGCGCGCAGCGCCCGCTTGCGCGACTTCGCGGTGCAGGCCGAGTCGATGGGCTTTGAAGCGCTGTGGGTAGCCGAGCATCTGCTGACCGCACGCGGGCTGTACGGCACCGGCTGGCTATCCCCGCTCGAAACCCTGGCCTTCGCCGCCGGCTGCACGCAGCGCATCAAGCTGGCGACTGGTATTCTGATCCTGGCGATCCGCAACCCGGTGTTTATGGCCAAGGAGATCGCCAGCCTGCAATATCTTTCGGGCGGCCGGTTCGAGCTCGGGGTCGGCGCCGGATGGGACGCGCATGAATTTGCCGTCGCTGGCGTGCCGCTGCAGCAGCGCGGCGGCCGCACCGATGAAATCCTCGATTTGTTCGAACGGCTATGGACCGGCGAGCCGGTCACGCACCAAGGCAAATATTATAGTTTTGACAATGTGACGATCGACCCCAGGTTACCGGAGCGGCCGTTTCTCTGGGTCGCGGGCGGGGCGAAGGCGAAGACGGCGCTGTCGCCGGATCCCGAGACGATTGCGCCCAGCGTACTGGAACGCATCTGCCGGCGCGCGGATGGCTGGATCGCCCGCGCCGCCGGGTCGAACCGCAGCGTGATCGAAGACTGGCAGCGCATTGTGCAGAGGCTGGACGAAATAGGCCGCCCGCGCGCATCCATCACCTTCGGCCATGTCAACTTCGCCCATATCGTCCCCACCGACGACGACGAAATCGCCCATCGCGAGCAACGCAAACTAATCGAGCGCGTGATGGGCACGCATCGCCCGTTCGAGCATCTGAGGAGCTGCTATTTTCTTGGCAGCCCGAGAAGCATTCGCGCGCGGATCACCGAACTCGCCGACGCCGGCATGGAATACCTGATATTGTCGCCGCTCGACTACGATCTCGGTCAGCTAGCGTTGTGGGAGGCCGAAATTCTTCGACATTTCCGCTGAAGCGGCGGCTGCGCCCCCGACGCCGCGGGTGGGAGGCGGCGCTTCAGCTGACCGGATCCAACACCACCACCGGGATCTCGCGTTCGGTTTTCTTTTGGTAATCCGCGTAGGGCGGCCAGAATTCAAGCGATTTTTCCCATAGCCGTTGGCGTTCCTCCCCGGTAGCCGTCCTTGCGCGCGCCTTCGTTGTTGTGGTTCCGGCCTGAACTTCGACCTCCGGATTGGCGAGAATGTTGCGATACCAGCCGGGGTGCTGGGGTGCGCCGCCTTTCGATGCGACCACGATGTAGCTGTCGCCGATTTTCCCATAGAATAGCGGAAACAGGAACTTCTCCCCTGACTTCCGGCCGGTCGTCGTCAATAGCAGGGACGGCACCGTCATCTCCGGCCGGCCCGGCTGGCTCATCTTGTACAGGTGCCCGTCATTGCCGCCGCTCGCAATGTAGCGTTTGGCGTGCTCCTGCATCCACTCGGGAAGGTTGGGAGCGAGTTTCGCTTCAGCCATGGGGGGTCTCCTGCTGCGTCCGGAGAAAAATATGACAGATGAACTCCCGATCGGTCCAGTCGAGGCGCAGGGCGGGCGCCGAATGGGCCGTTGGCTCAAGAAGCTGCCCGGACCGATGCCGGCCAGAGTCTCGGCGCTGTCTCAGGACGCGTGAACAGGGAATTCAGCCCGTTATCCGCGTTTCGTCTGAATTTTCCGACATCTCTGATTGCCGGGCGGACCGGCGCGACAATGTCCTCGGGTTCGGCGAGATCGAGCCCGAGCGCCTCGCCCATGGCAGCCGCGGCGCCGTGCCCGACCCAGGCGGCATGGTCCGCTTCCGCCGCGTCTTTCTCGGTCCGGCGCCGCGCCGCCTGTAGCCGCAGCAGCAGGCTGATCGCCCGGTTGCTTTCCCGCATCATACTCATCGCCTGCGCCGTGCATTTTTGCGCGACATCCGGCTCGTGCCGGCGTTCCCGGGCCAGACGCAGGCAGTCCAGCGACCAGGCATCGGCGACGACGAACCGCGCCGCCAGCCGCCCCTCGGCGGCATTTTCCGGCAGCAAGGCCGCCACTGCCGCCATCGCCGCCCGATCCCGCCGCGCCCAGTCCTGCCACGCCATCGC
>JAYTXR010000019.1:0-14447 GCA_043742865.1 Acetobacteraceae bacterium | reverse complement strand
CGATCCTGAATTTTGCGCTGAACCTCGAATATCTGGAAGCTGAATATTATGTCCGGGCCTCGACCGGCATGGGCCTGAAAGCGGCGGACACCACCGGTTCGACCGGGCCGTCTGGTGGCGTGACAGGCGGCAGCCAGGTTCCGTTCACGACCCCGGCCATTCAGCAATATGCCAACGAGATCGCCGCGGATGAGCTTAACCACGTGCGCCTGCTGCGCTCGGTGCTTGGCTCGGGCGCCGTTTCCGAACCGGCCATCGACCTTGTCGGCAGCTTCAACACGCTGGCAGCGGCAGCGGGACTCGGAGCGAGCTTCAATCCGTTCGCCAACGAGGTGAACTTCCTGATCGGCGCGTTCATCTTCGAGGATGTCGGCGTCACCGCCTATCACGGCGCCGCACCGCTGGTGCAGAACAAACAGGTGCTGTCCGCGGCGGCCGGCCTCCTCGCGGTTGAGGCCTACCATGCCTCCGAAGTCCGCCTGCTGCTGTTCAATCTGGGCCAGGCCAGCGCCACCCAAAAGATTTCCGCTCTTCGCGCCACGCTGTCCGGCGCTGCCGACGACCAGGGCGTGGTCCTGGGCGGTGTGGCCAACATCGTGCCGACCGACGCCAACAGCCTGGTGTTTTCCCGCACGACCCGCCAGGTGCTCAATATCGTCTACGGGGCGCAGAACGCTTCCAGCGGCCTGTTCTTTCCGGCTGGCCTCAACGGGGCGATCCGGTGATCGGCGCCACTGTTGCCCGCGGCCGGCGCGCGCTGACCGCCATGGCGGTTGGCGTCGCGATGGCCGCGGGCATCGGCCAGGCGGATGCCACAATCATCAGCCTGGCACCGGGCACCGACTTCACCGCCACGCCCGCGGCGATCGTTTTCGGCACGTCAACCCTGACGTTCAGTGCGATCCCCGGCGCTCTGGCGGGCGATCCTCCGGCGGCGGTGGCCACCGGCGGCTCGGCTCTGGTCTCCAGCATCTTCGGCGGTGTCGCTGATTTCGGGGCTGGTTCGACCATCGACGGAACCGGGCTGTTCGGCTTTTCGGGCTTTGCCAGTCCGGCCGTGATCCCCAATTCGGCGGCCGACGACTTCATCGGACTGGCCTTCAATCTGCCGGATGGGCTGCATTACGGCTACGCCGAGGTCGCGGGGACCTCGTTGGTCAGCTACGGCTTCGAATCAGTGGCTGGCGCCGCGATCCTGACCGGCGCCGTGCCGGAACCGGCGACGATCGGCCTGCTTGGCGCGGGTCTGATTGGCCTGGCAGGGGTTCGCCGCCGTCGGAGGTAGCGGATCGGCGGCTGGCGGGTCAGCGGCTGGCAGGCGTAAGATCTCTCGCGGTCGTTTGGCGCGGCCACGAGAGATTTTTCATGCAGCAGCAGACGTTCGTGACGCGGGTCCATCACTCCTTGCTGGCTGGCCGCGAGCGCCGCCTCCTGGTCTGGCTGGCAGCCAGGCTGCCAGCCACCGTCACGCCGGACCGGCTGACGCTGCTCGGCGTGGCCGGGGCGCTGTTGAGCGGCATTTCGTATATAGCGACCTCGCAATCTGCCGATTTCCTGTGGCTCGCCAGCTTCGGCCTGGTCGTCAACTGGTTCGGCGATTCGCTGGACGGCACCCTGGCGCGGCACCGGCGGATCGAGCGTCCCCGCTACGGCTTCTTCATCGACCATACCACCGACGTCGTTTCGCAGGTGTTTATTTTCCTCGGCCTCGGCCTGTCGCCGTTCATGCGGTTCGATACCGCCTGCCTGGCGTTGATGAGCTACTGGCTGGCGGCGCTGTACACGTTCATCCGCGCATTGGCGACGAACGTCTTTCAGATCAGTTATTGGGGCATCGGGCCGACCGAAATCCGCCTCGCGCTGATCGCCTACAATACGGCGTTGCTGATCCTCGGGCCGGTGGCGCTGCCAACCGCCTATGGGCCGGTTTCGCCGATCGACATCTTCTGCGCCGTGCTTTTCGGGCTGGTGTTCGTTGCGTTCCTGGGTCTGATCGTGGGGGAGGGACGGCGACTGGCGCTGCTGGACGCATCCCCGGCGAAGCCGTCCAAACTTGAATCACCCGAACCAAATTCACCCAAGAAGTAGCCGGTCTGCGGGGATCCGCGGTATTGGATCGCCCGATGGCACCCCCAATCGTCTTCGATCTGCTGCGGCTGTTCCTTGGTCCCAGTCGGACCGCGCCGCGTGGCATCGACCGCGTCGATCTCGCCTATGCGCGTTTCCTGTTCACCCACTGGCCGGGCGACTGCGTCGGCCTTTTGCCGACCCCGTGGGGGTTGCGGCTGTACGACCGCCGGCGGGTGATGGCAGGTCTCGACGCGCTGGAGGCGATGTGGCGGGAGCGTTCCGTCGGGCCCGACGCCGCTTTCGCCAAGGTGGCGCACCGGCTGGGCGGGGCCGCTTCCCAACCGCCGGTTTCCCCCGCCAACCGGGTGCGGGGCGCGCTGCCGCGGTTCACTCAACTGCTGCTCGCGACCGGCGTTGCCGTCGGCACGCCGGTCATCGGCACCGCCGCCAAGGGGGCGATCTACCTGAATATCGGCCAGCTCGGCTGGGCGGCGCCATGGATGGTCCGCTGGCTGGCGCAGCGGGCGGACATTCGCGCGGTGTTCCTGTTGCATGACGCCATCCCGCTCGAACGGCCGGATCTGGTGACCCCGCTCGGGACTGCGATGCACCGGCGAATGATGGGGGTCGCTGCCCGCCACGCGGCCGGTCTGATCTTCACCACGGGCGAAGCCGGCGGCTCGGTATTGCGGGCATTGCAGCCTTATGGGCAGCCCTCGCCCAGGACGACTTCGCTGCATCTGCCGGTGGCGCCGAGCTTCCTGGCCCCGACCCAGCCGAACGCGATGCTGGCGGCGCAGGATTATTTCATCGTCGTGGGGGCGATCGAGCCGCGCAAGAATTTGCTTATGTTGCTACAAATCTGGTCCGATCTGCTGCGTCTGCGCGGCGCACGGACGCCGCGCCTGGTCGTCGCCGGCTCCCCGGCGCGGGGCGGGCGACCGATCCTGCGCCAGTTGCTGGCCTGCGGACATCTGCGCGACCACGTGATTGTCACCTCCGGCCTGTCGAGCCCGGCGTTGCGTCAGCTGGTCGAAAATGCCCGGGCGGTGCTGATGCCGTCGCTGGCGGAGGGCTTCGGCCTGCCGATCGTCGAGGCGCTGACGGTCGGCACCCCGGTGCTGGCATCCGACCTCCCGGCGCACCGGGAGGCCGGTGGCGATTGGGCAGTCTATCTCGACCCCACCGACGCGGCCGGCTGGCTGGCCGAGATCGGCCGCCTCGCAGATGGCGGCGCGTCCATCGAGGCACTGCGACGACGGATCGCCGACTACCGCCCGATGACGCCGGAGCGGTATTTTTGCGGGATCGCCGAGTTCCTGCGCAGTCTCGGCTGATGCCGGATTACCAAGACCGCGGATCCGCGGAGGCTACCCAGGGTCGATCTGAAATCGGAACAGCCGGGTCAGCGCATCCCCCAAACTCGCCGGCAGCAGGTCGAGCAGGCGCAACAGAGCGATCAGCGGCCAGGGAAAGCCGATACGGCCATGGCGGCGGTCCAAACCCCGGCGCACCAGCCGCACGGCCCGTTCGCTGCCGGTCATCAGCAGCTTGCGTCCGGCGAAGCGGTCCGACATCGGGCTGGCGAAGAAGCCCGGCGTGATCACCGCGACATCGATGCCGGCCGGCCCGAGCGCCCCGCGCAGCGCCTCGCCATAGAGCCGCAGCCCCGCTTTGCTGGCGCAGTAGCCGGGACTGTCGGGCAATCCCCGCAATGCCGCCACCGAGGACACCACCGCGATCTGGCCATGGCCGCGCGCCAGCATGCGCGGGATCAGCGGCTCGATTACGTGTATGGCGCCGAGCAAATTGGTGCGGATCTGCGCCACCGCGCCGGCTTGCCCGGGGGGTGCCGCGATGCCGGCATTGGCGATCACCAGATCGATCGGCATTGCCTCATCCAACGCCCGGAGCCGGCTGGCGATCGGTTCGGGGTCGCCGACATCGAGGGCGGCGATCTCCACCGTGGCGCCGCGCTGCCGGCACTCGGCCGCCACCTGCTCCAGCCGGGCCAAACGCCGCGCGATCAGGACCAGGAAGACCCCCGGCGCCGCATAGTCTCGCGCCAGCCCGGCGCCCAGACCGCTTGACGCGCCGGTGATGACAATGCACCGGGTCGTCCCGGCCCGGCGGCCCGGCGGCTTTGATGCAGGCATCGCCAAAGGGTATCCTTGAACCGCCGAACAGGCCAGACAGGCTGGAACCGGAAAGGACAGCGGAAAACCAATGCGGATCGCGCTGCTGACCCTGGAAGCCGCCGCCGCCGCCTGCGCAGTGCGTCAATTCGTCGCCGAATGCGAGGACGAAATCGTGCTGGTCGGGCTATCGGATCCGTTCGGCGGCCGGCGCGGCGGATCCCTGCGCCAGTTCATCGACACCATACGCGGTTCGGGGCCCCGGTTCCTGCCGTATCTGGCGGCGAATTTTGTCGTCCCGCGCATCACCGGCATGGTTTGGCGCCTGCTGCGCTGGCCGGTCGACACAGCGCGGATGCCGCTCAGCGAGGCGTGCCGCCGGCGCGGCATTCCCTGTGTGACCGTGCGCGACGTGAACGGCCCCGACTGGCAGGCGGCCATGACAACGGCGCGAGCTGACTTGATTGTGAGCTTCCATTTCGATCAAATCCTGAGCGCCAGCAGCATCGCCGCCGCGCCTCTGGGCGGGGTGAATGTGCATGCCGGCCTGCTTCCCCGCCATCGCGGCCCGGTGCCGACGTTACATGCGCTGCTGGACGACATCCCGGTCTTCGGGGTCACGGTGCATCGCCTGGTGCCGCGGATCGATGCGGGACCGATCCTGGCACAGGCAGAACTGGACCTTCCGGTTCCCGCCACCACCGCGCTGACTGCGGCGCGCTTGTTGCATCTTCTGGCGGTGGGAATCCTACACAATGTCCTGACAATGCTGCGCCATGACAGCTTCATGGAACGCCAGACGGAAGCTCTGCCCTATTGCGGGTTTCCGACTGGCGCGCAGCTGAGGGCGCTGTCGCGCCGCGGCCGGTCGGCCGCGAACGCGTCCGATCTGCTGGAGGGTGCCCGCACCCCGGTCTGATTGCGAGGCTGCGGATGATGTTTTGTTTCAGAGCTTTTTGCAGTCCGAATGTATAAAATTCTCGCATTAAGGTTACATTGGTGAAATGTAATCTCGTGCTTGACGACAAGATGCCGTTGCTTCTAAGTAAAACACGGCATAACGGAACGAGAGATCAGAGGCTTATGTTCTTGGATATGCACTCGCCCGTCGCCCCTTTTCCTGGTTGCTTCATCGGCCAGCCGTCGCATGCCCGATGGTCAATAAGCATCTCCGGCGTTCTGAATCCCGCTTTTTTCGGTCCCGTTGTGATTGCTGAAATCGCCGTCTCCCTTTTTCCACGGAGCGGATGAGTTCCTTGCGGATTGCGATCATCGGTGCAGCCTGCCGGCTGCCGAAGGCGCCTGGACTTAATGCCCTTGCCACGCTGCTGTTCGCCGGGGGCGACGGTGTCGGCGAGGTGCCGCCGGAACGCTGGGCGCGCGGGCTGTTCTACCACCCGGCGGCCGGGCAGCCGGGCAAGGCCTATACCCTGGCGGCCGGCTGCATCGACGCGGTGGATCGGTTCGATCCCGCGTTCTTCGGCATCTCCGCGCGGGAGGCCGCGCATATCGATCCGCAGCAGCGGCTGCTGCTGGAACTGGCCTATGAGGCGATGGAGGATGCGGGGGTTTCGGCCGCCCGGCTCGCCGGACAGAAGATCGGCGTCTTCGTCGGCGGATCGTCCTGGGATTATTCCACCATCTCGGCGGCGGATCTCGATGGAACCGACAGCTATTCGATGCAGGGCGCGGCGCTGTCGTCGATGTCGAACCGGCTATCGTACCAGTTCGATTTGCGCGGCCCCAGTCTGACCGTCGATACCGCCTGTTCCTCCTCGCTGGTGGCGTTGCATCTGGCCTGCGAGGCGCTGCGCCGGGCGGAAATCCCGGCAGCGCTGGTCGGGGGCGTCAATCTGCTGCTGGCGCCGCACCCGTTCGTGGGCTTCGCGCGCGCCTCGATGCTGTCACGCCTTGGCCGCTGCCATGCGTTCGATGCCCGGGCGGACGGCTATGTGCGCGCCGAGGGCGGCGGGGCCGTGTTGCTGAAGCCGCTGCGCGCCGCCCTGGCCGATGGCGACCCGATCCGGGCGGTGATCCTGGCATCCGGGGTCAATTCGGATGGTCATACCAACGGGTTCTCGGTCCCCAGCACCCAGGCGCAGGAGCGGCTGCTGCGCGAGGTGCACGCGCGCGCCGGCATCTGCCCGGACGATGTGAGCTATTTCGAGGCGCATGGCACCGGCACCCCGGTCGGCGATCCGCTGGAAGCCAACGCCATCGGCCGCGCGGTCGGACAGTACCGCCGGACGCGGCTGCCGATCGGCTCGGTGAAGAGCAATATCGGGCATCTGGAAGCGGCCAGCGGCATGGCCGGGCTGATGAAGCTGATCGCCGCGCTGGGACGGCGCGAAATTCCCGCTTCGCTGCATTTCGAGACGCCAAACCCGCATATCCCCTTCGCCAGCCTGAACCTCGAAGTGGTCACCGCGCCAAGGCCAATGATCGCCGGCGCCGCGGGGTTCGTGGCCGGCCTGAATTCGTTCGGTTTCGGTGGCACCAACGCCCATATCGTTTTGGCCGCGCAACCCGAGCCTCGCGTGGCCGAACCGCGCGCCGCGACAACCGGCGCCCGCCCGGCGGTACTCGGCCGAGTTATGCGCGCCCGCAGCTTGCCCCCATTGCTGCTGTCGGCCCGCGCGCCGGCGGCGCTGCAAACGCTGGCGCAGGACTGGCAGCACATACTGACCAGCCAACCGGCAGAAACGCTGGCCCCGCTACTGCGCGGCGCGGCGCGGCTGCGCGACCATTATCCGCATCGCCTGGCCATCCCCGGCGCATCGGCCGCCGCCATGGCGGCCTCGCTCGGGGTATGGCTTGAACAGGGCCCCAAATCCGCTGGCGCCGCTGGTGGCGATGGCGCCGGCAGCGCCGAAGCCGGACATGCGGTGTCGGGCAAGCTGGCCTTCGTGTTCTCCGGCAACGGCAGCCAGTGGCCTTGCATGGCCAGCGACGCGATCGCCCACAGCGCGCCGTTCCGCAAGATGCTTGGAGCGGTCGATGCGGTGCTGACGCCGATGCTCGGCTGGTCGGTCAAGGCTCGGTTCCGCCGACCGGTGACCGCCGAGGAGCTGCGCAACACCGCCATCGCCCAACCGATGCTGTTCGCGGTTCAACTCGGCTGCGTCGCCGCGCTGGCCGGGCACGGCATCGTCGCCGACGCCCATGTCGGTCATAGCGTTGGCGAGGTCGCCGCCGCCTGGGCCTCGGGCGCGCTCGATCTGACCCAGGCCGCGCGGGTCATCGTCGCGCGCAGCGTGGCCCAACAAACCCGCCATGGCGCCGGCCGCATGGCGGTGCTGGGCCTCTCGGCAGAGGCGGCGGAGACCGCGATCGCCCATCTCTCGCCTGGACATACCTCCTCCGGGCTCACCATCGCCGCGGTCAACTCCGCCCGGTCGGTGACCATCGCCGGCCACGAACCGGCGCTGGCCAGGCTGCGCCTCCATGCCGAGGCGATGGGATGGAATTATATCGCGCTGGACCTCGATTATGCGTTCCATAGCGCGCTGATGGATCCGATCCGCGCCCAGGTGATCGGCAGCCTCGCCGGGCTCGCACCCGCGGTGCCCGCGATGATGCTGATCTCCACCGTTACCGGGCAGCAGGTCACGGAACCGGCGATGGACGCGGATTATTGGTGGCGCAATGTGCGCCAACCCGTGCGGTTCAGCGACGCGGTCGAGACGCTGATCGACGCCGGGCTGCATCAGTTCGTCGAGATCGGGCCGCTGCCGGTGCTGCAATCGTATTTGCGCGAGGCGGTGACCCGCAGCGCCATGCCCGGCCGCGTGCTCGGCACCCTGACGCGCAGCCAGGCGGCAACCGACCCGTTTGCGGCGGTCGCGGCGCGCAGCTATGTCGCCGGCATTTCCCTTGCGGGCGCGCCGGTGTTCAAAGGTCCGGCGACCCCGCGCGGCCTGCCGCGCTATCCCTGGCAGCGCGAACGTTTTTGGCACGAGCGGACCGCGGAAGCACACGAGATCATCGCGCCGGTGCACGATCATCCGCTGCTGGGCTATCGCCAGGCGGCCACATCCCGGAACTGGTTCAGCCACCCCTCCACCGCGACCGATCCCTGGCTGCAGGATCATGTCGTGGACGGTGCCGCGGTGATGCCGGCGGCGGGGATGATCGAGATGGCCCTGGCCGCGGGCCGGGCGATGTATCCGGACGCCGCCAGCCTGGAGCTGCGCGACCTCGAGATCAGCCGCACCCTTCCGCTTGAGCCGAATGCCGCACGCGAGGTGACGCTGCGCATCGGCGGCGGCGGCGGGTTCACGATCGCCAGCCGGGTGCGGCTGTCCGGCGATGTGCCAACCGCCCATGCCACCGGCCAGGTGCTGCGAGGCACCGATACGCCTGGTCTGTTCAGCCCGCCAGCCAGCAGGCAAGCAGAAAGTGAGATCGCATCGGTGGCGATCTACCAGGCCGCCGCTGCCTTGCGGCTGACCTATGGCCCGGCCTTCCGTACCGTCCGCCGGGTGCTGGCGTCGGGTTCGACCCAGGCCGTGGTGGAGCTGGACAATCGCGGCGCCGACCGGGTGGCGGATGGCTATCTGATCGACCCCGCTCTGGTCGATGGGGCTCTACAAGGGCTGATCGGGCTAGCCGCAACCCAGGCATTCGGATCGGAGCGGACCGCCGTGCTGCCCTGGCGCTTCGGGCGGGTGCGGCTGCTGCGCACCGATGGCGCCCGGCCGGTGCGGGCATTGCTGCATCTGCGCCGGCGCGGCGCGCGATCGCTGCTGGCCGACATCGCGCTGCTGGATGCCGACGGCGCGATCGTGATGGAACTGCTGGAGTGCTGGTTCGCCGCGATTGCTCTCGGCGCGGCGGCCGACCCCGCCGAACGGATGGTTTGGACGGCTATGGTGCCGAGCCGGACACAGCAGACGGGGGGGGTCGCGGACCTGCTGGATCCGGCGCTGGCGGGCATCGCCCCCGCCGTGACGGTCCCGGAGACCGCGCTGCTGGCAGATGCCATGCTGACCCTGGCCGCGCGCGATACCGCCGAGGCTTTGCTGCATGCCGGCGAACGCCAGCTGGCTCCGGGCACGGAGCGGTTGTTCGCGCAGATGCAGGATTGGCTCGAACGGGACGGAATGGCGTCGCGCGACGGCGGGGGTTGGCGGATTTCCCCGGCGACGGACCTGCCGGCATGGCAGGATGTCTGGCGGGGCCTGCTGTTCGATGTGCCGGCGGCAGCGGCCGAAACCGCGCTCGCCGGCGCCATGGCAGGCTCGCTGGGAGCAATCCTTGCCAGCGGCCCGCAGGTGGCGCCGGCGCTTGCGGGCACACTGGTCGATCAGATGTTGTTTGCCTCTCCCACCGGGGCTGGCGCGATCGATGCGCTGGTGGCTTGCGTCGATGCCTGGCTCGACCACTGGCCAGCCGGCCGGCCATTGCGGGTGGCTGAAATCGGCGTCGGCTGGCCAAGCCTCACGCGCCGGCTGCTGGTACTGTTCGCGCGGCGCGCGCCGGCATTGCGCTACGTGGCACTTGCCGCCAATGAGGATGCGCTGGCCGCGGTCGCGGACACCCTGGCCGCCTGGCCGGGCGTGACCGGACGAATTTGGGATCGTGGCGATAATCACGAGATTTTCGACCTCGTGCTGGGCCTCTATCCGTTCACCGCGCCGCGCGCCGAACGGGCAACGCCAGCCGAGGCCACGCGGCTGCTGGCGCCCGATGGCCATCTGCTGGCGATCGAGGCGACGCCAAGCCGGCTCTGGCAGCGGATATTCACCGCCGAGCCGGGCGCGCCGGAGAGCTGGCAGGCCGAGCTTGAAGCCGCCGGCTGCGGCCGCACTCGCGGCATCGTGCTGGCCGGCGGGCAGCTCTGGCAGGCAGCGCTGATCGGCGCCTGGAGGGGCCGGGAGGACGCCGTCCAAATCCCGGTCCTTCGGCCGGACAGCACGATATTCGCGTCCCGGCATGACCGGGTTGCACAAGCGCTGGCTGGCGCCGATCGCTGCCGGACGATCCAGGATTTCGCGGCTTTGGCGGATCGGTCCGCGCTTTCTGCCCTGCAGGGGGTTCCGGACGGTCCTGAAATCGTCATCCTACTGCCGCTGGATCCGCCGGGTGAAGCGCCGGTGGACGCATTGGCCGCAAGATTAGCGATACTGGCCAGCGGTCTCCAGGCGATCGTCGCGAGCGGCTGCGCGCGCGTCTGGCTGGTCACGCGCGATACCGGTGCCGGCGCGCCGAACGCCGCGGCGCTGCTTGGCCTGCTGCGCACGCTGGCCAACGAAATGCCGGAACTGGAATGCCGCCTGCTTCGGCTCGACCCCGCATTGTCGGCCGAAGCCGCGGCTCAGCGTATCGCCGCCGAGCTGGCCGCGCCCGATGCCGAGCGCGAAGTGGTCTGGACCGAGGCCGGCCGCTTCGTCCGCCGCCTGCGCCGCGGCTTGCCACCGGCCGATCGGGACCCAGCCGGCGCCATCCGGCTCACGGCCGGCCGACCGGGGCTGCTTGGGTCGCTGTGCTGGGAACGGTTTTCGCCGCGAACGCCGGGGGCGGGCGAAGTCGCCATCGCCGTGCAGGCCGCGGGACTGAATTTCCGCGACCTTATGTGGGCGCAGGGCCTGCTGCCGGAAGAGGCGCTGATGGCTGGCTTCAGCGGCCCCTCGTTCGGGCTGGAATGCGCCGGCGTGGTGACCGCGGTCGGACCCGGCGTGGACGACCTGGTGCCCGGCATGCGGGTGATCGCGGTTGCGCCGGCGGCGCTGGCCAGCGAGGTCGTGACCCTGCGCCGCGCCGTAATCCCGATGCCCGACGGCATGGCGATGGCCGAGGGCGCAACCATTCCGGTAGCGTTCCTGACCGCGGTGTATGCGCTCGGACGCCTCGCCAACCTGGCCCAGGGCGAACGGGTGCTGATCCATGGCGGGCTTGGCAGTCTCGGCCTCGCGGCCATTCAATATGCGCTACACCGCGGCGCCGTCGTTTATGCCACCGCCGGTTCGCAATTGCGGCGCGACCTGCTGCGCCTGCTGGGGGTCGCCGGGGTGTTCGATAGCCGCAGCGCCCGCTTCGCCGACGAAGTGATGGCGGCGACCGGCGGGGCGGGCGTGGATGTCGTGCTGAACTCGTTGAGCGGCGAGCTGATGGAGAGCGGGTTGCGCGTGCTGGCCCCATTCGGCCGCTTCATCGAGGTCGGCAAACGCGACCTGTACGGCAACACCCGGGTCGGCCTGCGTCCGCTGCGCCACAACATCGCCTATTTCGCCGTCGACGCCGACGAATTGGCCGCCCAGCGCCCAGCGCTCGCCGCTTCGGTGTTTTCTGAAATCACCGCGCTGCTCGCCGATGGCCGACTGCGGCCGCTGCCGTATCGCAGCTATGGGTTCGAGGACGTGGTTGACGCGTTTCGCCAGCTGCAGGGCTCCGGGCATCTCGGCAAGATCGTGCTGACGCCGGGCCGCGCGATCGAGCCGGCTTTGTCGAGGCTTCCGCCGGCTTTGCCGGCTTTGCCCGCTTTTAGCGTGCGCGCGGACCGCTCCTATGTGCTGTCTGGCGCGGTCGGCGGGTTCGGGCTGGAGGCGGCGCTGTTCCTGGCTCGCCACGGCGCCCGCCATATCGCCCTGCTGGGGCGGCGCGGCACGCGCATGCCGGGCGCCGATATGGCGCTGGAGCGGTTGAGCGCGCTGGGGGTGGACGCGCGGATATTCGCCTGCGATGTGGCCGACGAGGCGAGCCTGGCGGGGACGCTGGCACGCATCCGCGCCGAAATGCCGCCGATTGCCGGGGTGATCCATGCCGCCATGGTGCTGGACGATGGCTGGGCCCGGGATCTCGATGCTGGCCGGTTTGCCGCCGTGCTGCGCCCCAAGCTGGGCGGCGCCGAGGCGCTCGACCGGCTGACCCGGGCCGATCCAATGGAGCTGTTCGTGCTGTTCTCCTCGATCACTACGGTGCTCGGAAATCCGGGCCAGGCCAATTACGTTGCCGCCAACGCGGCGATGGAAGCAGTCGCCGAACGCCGCCGCGCCGAAGGGCTGCCGGCGCTGGCGGTGGCGTGGGGACCGATCGGCGACGCTGGCTATCTGACCCGCGCGGAACGGGTCAGCGAGACGTTGGAGCGGCTGCTCGACAACGCGCATTTGTCCGCCGCCGACGCGCTGGAGGCGCTGCCGGCGCTGCTCGCCAGTGGCGTGACCGTCTGCGGCCTGGCCGATCTGCAATGGGGCGGGCTGGCCCACCAGCTGCCCGGATTGCGGGCGCCGCTGCTGTCCGAAATGCCAACCGACGGGCGGGCGGACACCTCCGGCGGGGCGATGCGGCTGCTGTTGACAACGCTGTCGCCCGAGGAAGCCGCCGCCACGGTGCTGGGGGTGCTGATGGATGAAATCGCCGCCATCCTGAGGATCGATCCCGCGCGCGTCGATCCCGACCAGGTAATCGCCGAGCTGGGCATGGACTCGCTCACCTCGGTCGAGCTGCGGACCGCGCTCGAGGCGAGGCTGGCCATGCAGATCCCGATCTCCACCCTGGCCAGCGGTGGGACGCTGCGAGCCATGTCCGCGAGCATCGCCCGTATGTCGGCCGCGCCCGCCCCCGCGCCCGCACCCGGCGACGAAATGGCCGCTCGCATCCAGCGGTTTGAGGAAGCCGACGACACGCCACGGGCCCAGGCGGCGGAATGACCCAAAACACCCCGAACGGCCGTGCATCGCTGTTTGGCCTGGGTGTCGCGGCCAAATCGCAGATGCTGTCGCGGCTTGCTGGTCAGCTTCAAGCCGCGCCCAGCGCCGCTTCCCGCCCGCGTCCGCCGCTCGGCGATGCCGGCATGCGCGAGGATTTGCGGCTGATCCGCGAGGCTGGCGCGCTGTTGGAAATCGACAGCCCGTTCTTCCGCTGCCATGACGGTCTGGCCGGGGCCGAGACCCGGATCGGTGGACGGGTTCTGCTGAACTTCGCCTCCTATAACTATCTTGGACTGAACGGCCATCCCACGGTGGTGGCGGCGGCCAAGGCGGCGATCGACCGCTACGGCATATCAGTGTCGGCCAGCCGCATCGTCTCGGGCGAGCGGGCGGTGCATCGGGATCTGGAAGCGGCGCTGGCGGAGCTATATCAGGCGGAAGATTGCCTAACCTTCGTGAGCGGTCATGCCACCAACGTGACCGTGATCGGCCATCTGGTCGGCGCCGGCGACGCCGTGGTGCATGACGCGCTGGCGCATAACAGCATCGTGCAGGGTGCCCGGCTGTCGGGCGCGCAGCGGCTGTCGTTCCCGCATAACGATCTCGACGCGCTGGACCGTCAGCTCGCCGGGCTGCGCGGGCGGGTGCCCCGGGTGCTGGTGGTCGCCGAGGGCCATTACAGCATGGACGGCGACATCCTGGAGCTGCCGCGGCTGATCGAGATCATCCGCCGGCACGGGGCGTATCTGATGGTGGACGAGGCGCATTCGCTGGGCGTGCTGGGGTCCGGCGGGGCCGGCATCGCCGAGCATTTCGGCCTGGATCCGCGCGAGGTGGATATCTGGATGGGCACGCTGAGCAAGACGTTGTCGGCCTGCGGCGGCTACATCGCCGCAAACCGCGACATCGTGGAGTATCTGCGCTGCTCGGTGCCCGGCTTCGTCTATTCAGTTGGCCTGTCACCCCCATTGGCGGCCGCGTCCCTGGCGGCGCTGGGGGTTATGCGTGCCGAGCCCGAGCGGGTGGCGCGGCTGAACACCAATGGCCAGATTTTTCTGTCGGCGGCAAAGGCGGCGGGACTGAACACCGGCACGTCGATCGGCTCGGCGATCGTGCCGGTGATCGTCGGCAGTTCGATCGGCGCCTCCCGCGCGGCGGATCTTTTGTTCCGACTAGGAATCAATGTGCAGCCCATCCTGTATCCGGCGGTGCCGGAACGCGCGGCGCGGCTGCGGTTCTTTCTTTCATCGCTGCATACCCCGGCGCAGATAGCCCGGGCGGTGGCCGAGACCGCAGCGGCGGTGCACGAGGCGCGAGCGGCGAAGCTGCCTTTTGCGGTGCTGGCGCGGGCGTTGGGAAGTTTCCGAAATTAGCCCCTGGGCTGCTGGCGGCCTAGCGGCTACCCTGGCGGGAGAGCCCCAACGGTCGGGTGCCGCCCGGCAGATCAAATGGGCAAGCGGGGGAGTTTCCATGCGGACCAGAACGATGAAACCGGCAGGCTTGTCGGGCCTGAGCCTGCCGCTCCTGGCATGGTCGCTGCTTACCTCGGTTGGGCTCTCGGCCCCCGCAGTCGCTCAGGGTGCCGACACGAAGG
>JAYTXR010000018.1:0-7920 GCA_043742865.1 Acetobacteraceae bacterium | reverse complement strand
ATCATCTCCACCATCGACGTGCTGTCCGGTGGCCGGTTGGAACTCGGCGTCGGTGCCGGCTGGATGCGCGAGGAATTCGAGGCCGTGGGCGCTCCGGATTTCGACGCTCGCGGCCGGGTGACCGATGAATATCTGCTGGCGATGAAATGCCTGTGGACCGACGAGAACCCATCTTTCGATGGCGAGTTCGTGAAATTCTCCAACATCGCGTTCGAGCCGAAGCCGGCGCAGAAGGGCGGACCAAACATCTGGGTCGGCGGCGAGAGCGGCCCGGCACTGCGCCGCACCGCCAAAATTGCCGATGGCTGGTTCCCGATCGGCGTCAATCCGGCGCATCCGATGGAAACGGTGCCGCGGCTGGCCGCCGGCATCGCTCGGCTGCGCAAGATGACGGCTGAAGCCGGCCGTGATCCGGCCGCGATGCAAATCGGCTACCGCGTGCAGATGTACGGCACCGGTATTCCCGACAAAGGCGGCGACGGCGAACGGCGGCTGTTCTCCGGAAATGCGGCCGATATGGTCGGCGATATTCGCGCGTTGCGCGACCTCGGCGTGGGCTGGCTCGATTTCGGCTATCCCGGAACCACCGCCGACGAGGTGCTGGCGAGTATGAAGGGCTTCCATGCCGACGTGATTGCGAAGGTCTGACCACATGAAACTGGGTATTTTCCTACGCCTGGGCGGCGCTCACCCGACGCTCGATATGGACAATGTGCTGGAGGCCGAACGCCTCGGCTATGACAGCGTCTGGACCGGGGAGGCGTACAGCACCGACGCGGTCACGCCGATTGCCTGGGTGCTGGCGCGCACCACGAAGATCAAGGCCGGCACGTCGATCATGCAGATTCCCGCCCGCACCCCGGCCTGTGCGGCGATGACGGCGATGACGTTGCAGGCGCTGTCGGGTAACCGCTTCCTGTGCGGCGTGGGCGTATCCGGCCCCCAGGTGGTGGAGGGCTGGCACGGCGTGCCGTTCGGCAAGCCGATGCCGCGTACCAAGGAATACATCGCCATTATACGCCAGGTCCTGGCGCGCGAAGCGCCGCTGACCTTCGATGGCGACCAGTACCAGATCCCCTACCGGGGTCCCGACGCCACCGGGCTTGGCCGACCGCTGAAAAGCATTATGCATCCGGACCCCGACATGAAATTCTACACCGCCGCGATCACCCCGGCGGGGCTGCGCACTGCCGGGGAATGCGCCGATGGCACGCTGCCGATCTGGATGTCGCCAGAGCAGCCGCATCTGCTGACCGACAAGATCGTCGAGGGGCGGGTGAAAGCGGGAAAACCGGCCAGTCTCGATGGCTTCGATTGCGCCCCGTATGTGCGGATCCGGGTCGGAAAGGATGTGGCGGCCTGCCGTGACGAGCTGCGTCCGGATTTCGCGCTGTATGTCGGCGGCATGGGTGCCAGATCGAAGAATTTCTACAACGACCTGGTTCGGCGCATGGGCTATGAGGACGCCGCGATCAAAATCCAGAATTTGTTCCTGGACGGCAAGAAAAAGGAAGCCGAGGCCGCGGTGCCCGACGCGCTGATCGACGAGGTTTGTCTGGTCGGTCCGCCCGAACGCATCAAGGACCGGCTGCAAGTCTGGCAGCAGGCGGTGAAGGACGGCCAGATTGGAACCGTTCTGCTGAATGGCGCGACACAGGAAGCGCTGCGGGTGGTGGCGGAGGCGGTGCTTTAGCCCCCCAGATCGCCGTTCGCAGCCCAGAGCGGTAGCGGCTATCGTGGCTTTTCAGATAGGCAAGGGTCGCGCCGGATAGCGCCTTTGGCGGAGCATTCGCCGCCAGCCGAATCGCCGCCGGCAACGCAAGCAGCGCCTGTCCCAGAGCGCCCTGGCGCATACTGCGCAGCGCGTAAACCGAAAAGCGCGCGGCAAGGGCGATGCGGCTGGCGCCGGTCTTGTGTCCGATATACAGCCGGTTTCGAATGAAATAGAACCATCTTGTGCCATTCCAGGTGACCCGGGCCTGAAGCGCCACATGATGTCGGACGACCAGATTGCCCTGATAGCGGATGCGCCAGCCCGCCTCGATCGCGCGCAGGCAGAAATCATATTCTTCCCAGCAGAAGAACAGTTCCGCGTCGTAGCCGCCGGCCGCTTCCCAGGTAGTCCGGCGGATCGCGTGCCCGGCGCCGACAAACGTGACCGAGTCGAAACTGCCCCCGGCTTGCGCCAGCAGGGTTTGCGGATAGCCCCAGGACGACAGATCCTGCTCGCCGCTGTCATGCCGCACGATCCGAAAGCCGATGGCGCCCAGATCCGCGGATGCATCGAACGCCGCGACCGCGCCGGAAACGGTGTCGGGGGAGGCGAATGCGGCGTCATTGTCCAGCCCGATGATGATCCGCCCATGTCCCAGCGAGCTGGCGAGGTTGCGCCCGCCGGCCACCCCGAGGTTGCGCGCCGATGCCATCAGCGTCGCGTCCTTGCGTCCTGCGACGGCCCGTGCGAAGCGGGCCAATGTCTCGGGGGACGATCCCTGGTCCAGCACGAAAAGATGAAATCCGCAGCCTTTTTGGGCGATCGCCGAAGCCATCGCTTCAAGCGTCTCTGCCGGACGGTCCAGGGCAAGTATGACGATATCCGCATCGTAAATATCCGCCGGGGCGCGAGTTGCGCCCGAGATGTAGCGGACACCCTCAACAGGCATTTTTCATCCGCAATACGGCGAAAGCGGTTCGCGCCAGCACCAGCATATCGAGCCAGACCGACCAGTTCTCAATGTATTCTAGATCGCTGTCGACCCGTCGGACTAGCTTGTCCTCGGTCTCGGTCGGGCCGCGCAGGCCGCGCACCTGCGCCAGCCCGGTAACGCCAGGACGGATACGATGACGCGCGGCGTAATCCGCGACCACGTGGTCGAACATGCGTCCCCCCGCCCGCGTGCCCGGCGCATGCGGACGCGGTCCGACGATCGACATGTCGCCGCGCAGCACGTTGAAGATTTGCGGCAGCTCGTCCAGCGAGCTTCGCCGCAGGAAGGCCCCGAACCGGGTCACCCGCGGGTCGCGCGCGGTGACCTGCTGACCGGCGTCCGGATCCGCGAGGTGGTGATGCATGGAACGGAATTTCAGCATTTCGAAGTCGCGATTGTTGAAACCGGTGCGAAGCTGGCGAAACAGCGCCGGGCCTGGACTGTTCAGCCGGATCAGCAGCGCGATCGCCGCCATGAGCGGCAGGCCTGGGATCAGCAGGATCATGGCGACGACGATATCCTCGCCGCGCTTCAACACGCTGGCGAGGCCCGGTAGCGGGGGGTCCATCACATGGATCAGACGTTCGCGCATCCATTGCCGCGAGGCGGTGCGGTCGGAACCGAGCTCCACGGTCGGATCGCGGGCCAGTTGAATTTCGATCGGGCATTCGGCCAGCTGGCGGATCAACTCCAGCACCGGCGCCTGGGCGGACCAGGGCAGGGCGATGATCACCCGGTCGACGCTGCCGGCTCGGATCAGCGCGAGCAGTTCGGCCAGCCCCCCCAGGAACGGTGCCCCACCATCCATCGGCCCATCGGTCGGCGCACCCATAGGCGTTGGCACGCCGTCGACATAGCCAAGCAGCCGGACCCTCTCCACCGCATCGGGTCGGCCTTCCGTTGTCAGCATCGTCCGCATCAGCCGGGTCCCGATCGCGCCGCCGCCGACCACCACAATTCGGGGTGCGGCGATCCCGCTACGCTCGTGCGCCAGCAGCCAGCCAGCCAGCGCCCTTCCCCCCGCGAGGCCGAGCAGGCCGGCGCCGGATGCGGGCAATGCCCAGTCAGGGCTCACAATCTGTCCGGCGCCGAAGGCCCAGGCAGCCAGCGCGGTGACGCCGGTTGCGGTGACGCCGGCGGTCAATACCAACCGAACCTGTTCACCCCGCCGTGCCAGCAGGCGGGGCGCGTATCCGCCCGACAGGGCGGTCAGGCAAAGGGTCAATACGGTGGTTAGAATGAGCACCGGCGCGCAAGCGGCCGGAAGCGGCGACAGCCATGCGGCGGCCGATAGCGGCACCCCGAACCCGATCGCCGCATCCATCGCCAACAATCCAAGCAGGATCGTCGTCTGTCCCACATGCGAAGACGATCTTGATGCAACCCGGGCGCCGATGGTAGGGCTGCCGGCATGGGAAAGCAGAAAGCCTGGCTGGGTGGAGAGGCGAAGCCGGAGGGCACGAGTCTGGTGCATGACCGCATCATTCCTTGCTGCTGGTCCGTATCCACCGCCGCAATTCTACGACGGCGCCTGACGCGCGGCTGGGTAAATGATGGTTAAGGCGGTCTGAAACGGAACCGGGAAGCGGGCGGCGCCAGCGCGCCAGGCGCCCCAGCGAAATCACCGGAAAACTCAGGAAAACAGCCGGCTGACCGCGGATGATTCATTGGGCAACATCCCTTAATACAACCTTAGGATGTAGGGAGAGGTATTAGGAATAAGTTAACGCGGCCGACTCAACCGGCGATTCGACGCGGCGGTGACAGGGCTTTGCCGGTCAGTGGAACACCGGCCCAGGTCGACCAGGCGGCCTAAAGGGCAAAACCAAGCGGGCAAAGCCATACTGGCCAGCCATCTTAAAGCGGGATACTCTTCGGTAGCATCAGCACGCTTTTGGGCCGCACCCGTCTGCGCGGCCGCAACCAGATCGGGAGGTCCGGGAATGAACAAACCACACCTGCGCAGCGGCGTCTTTCTGGCGCCGTTCCATGCCTTGGGGGAAAACCCGACGCTGGCGCTGCAACGCGACATGGAGCTGCTCGAGCATATCGACCGGCTGAACTACACCGAAGCCTGGGTCGGCGAGCATCATTCCGGCGGCTTCGAGATCATCGGTTCGCCGGAGATGTTCATCGCCGCGGCGGCGGAGCGGACCCGCCATATCCGCCTTGGCACCGGCGTGGTGTCGTTGCCGTACCACAACCCGTTCATCCTCGCCGACCGGATGGTGCAGCTCGATCACATGACGCGCGGCCGGTCGATGTTCGGCGTCGGCCCCGGCGCGTTGGTGCACGATGCGCTGAAGATCGGCGTCAAGGCGTCCGAGCAGCGCCGCATGATGAACGAGTCGCTCGACGTCATCATGAAGCTGTTCGCCGGCGACACGGTGACCGAGAAGAACGATTGGTACGACCTCAATGCCGCGCGGCTGCAGGTGCCGCCCTACACCCAGCCGCGCATGGAGATGGCGGTAGCCGCTTCCCGCTCGCCAGCCGGCGCGCTGGCGGCCGGTCGGCACGGGTTAGGCATGATCTCCATCGGCGGCACGTCGGCCGCGGCGATGGAGCATCACGCCAATAACTGGAACCTGTATGCCGAGACGGCGCGCGCCCACGGCCACCAGCCGCACCGCAGAAACTGGCGCCTGGTCACGCTGATCCATGTGGCAGAGACCAGGGAGAAAGCGCGGGAAAACGTGCGGCATGGCCTGGACGAGTTCCGCAATTATTTTGCCGATGTCGCCACATTCCCGATCATCCCGGGCGATGTCGGGGACGCCTATACGTATCTCGTCGAATCCGGCTCTGCCTGCATCGGCACGCCCGACGACGCGATCGCCTTCATTGAAAACCTGCAGAAGGGGTCCGGCGGTTTCGGCGTCATCATGGAGCTGGCGCAGAACTGGGCCGACTGGGACCAGACCAAGCGGCATTACGAGCTGATGGCCCGCTACGTTCATCCGCATTTCCAGGGATCGCGCGAACTTCGCGTCGAGAGCTACGCGTTCGCCCGCGACCACCATGACGAGTTCGTCGGCCAGTCCTCCGCCGCCGTGCAGGCCGAGATCGACCGGGTCGCGGCGTTGAAGCGAAGTGCTGCCGAGTGAGAGGTATGGCCAGGGGGCGCGCGCCCTGGTGCCCCGTTCAGTCGTGGTCGATGCGGGAAGTGTGTTTGGTGTCGCGCATGAAGCTGTAAACCAGCAGCGAGCAGAAGATCAGCGCCGTCACATACCAATAGAACCATGTTTCGTGACCGGAATCCTTGAACCAGAGTGCCAGATACGGCGCGGTGCCCCCAAACAGCGAGGCGGCGACGGCATAGGGCAGTCCGACGCCCAACGCCCGGATATTGGCGGGGAATAATTCTGCCTTCACCACGGCATTGATCGAGGTGTAGCCGGACACGATGATCAGCGCCCCCAGGATCAGCCAGAGCGCGGTCATGAAGCTATGGGTGCCTGACAGCGTGGTCAGGATCGGCACCGTGCACAGCGTGCCGAGGATGCCGAACCACATCAGCACCGGCCGCCGTCCGATCCTGTCTGACAGGGCGCCGAATGCCGGTTGGATCGCGGCATAGATGATCAGCGTAATGAACGAGATCTGCGTGGCCTGGTCGCGGGTCAACTTGACCGTGTTGACCAGGAAAGTCGGCATATAGGTGGTGTAGGTGTAGAACGCCGTGGTGCCGCCCATGGTCAGGCCGAACACCAGCAGGATTTGCTTGGGGTGGCGCAACAACTCCCGGATCGGATGCGCCGGCTTGATGGCGTGCTTGAACTCCTCGGTCTCCTCCAGGTTGCGACGTAAATACAGCCCGAACAGCGCGCAGGCGGCGCCGATGGCGAACGGGATGCGCCACGCCCAGGATTCCAGCTCGGAGGCGGAATAGGTCTGCTGCATCACCAGCAGGGTAACGCTGCCCAGCACCTGGCCGCCGATCAGCGTGACGTATTGGAAAGAGCTGTAGAACCCGCGATGGCGCGAAACGGCGATCTCGCTCAGATAAGTCGCCGAAGTGCCGTATTCGCCGCCGAGCGAGACGCCCTGGATCAGCCGCGCCACCAGCAGCAGCACCGGCGCCATCACGCCGACGCTGGCATAGGTGGGGGCGATAGCGATCAGCAGCGATCCGAAGCACATCAGGGTCACCGACAAAGTCAGCGCCGCGCGCCTTCCGGCGCGGTCCGCATAGGCGCCCAGGACCCAGCCGCCCACGGGGCGGATCAGGAAGCCCAGCGCATAGATGCCGAACGTGTTCAGAAGCTGCACGGTCGGGTTGGAGTTGGGAAAGAACGCTTTGGCAAAATACAGCGCGAAAAAATTATAGACGTAGAAATCGTACCATTCGATCAGATTGCCGATCGAACCGCCGAAGATCGAGCGGATGCGGTGGCGGACGGTGGCAAAATCTTCCGTCGGCAGGGCATCGCCTGGAATTGCCTCGCTCATGGTTCGTTCCTCTCCCGTGTTCCACGCAACGGCGATAGGCGGTGCGCGAAGAGCCCTCGGCCATTGACATCTGAGCGCATGGCACGACACTCCCGCCAGCATAATCGGTCCCGATCGGGTCGGGCAGCAACAGGCGGAGTTCAGCCATGGACGGCATCGTAAAGCAGTATAAATGGATAGGAACGCGCCCGATCCGTCCGGACGGGGTGCCGAAAGTCACTGGGCGCGCGCTGTATGGCGGCGATTACGTGCCGGCCGGCACGCTGTATGGCCGCATTCTGCGCTCCCCGCACGCGCATGCGCGCATCCGCTCGATCGATACATCCAAGGCGCGCGCGCTGCCGGGCGTGAAGGCGGTGATCACCGCAGAGGATTTCCCCACCCAGACTTTCGATTACATCGGTCCGGAGCGGGTCGCAGTGAATTTCTGGCACGTCACGCGCAACATCATGGCGCGTGAGAAAGCCCTGTACGAAGGCCATGCGGTCGCCGCCGTCGCCGCCATCAGCGCCAGCATCGCCGCTGAGGCGCTGCGGCTGATCGAGGTGGATTACGAAATTCTGCCGCATGTCATCGATGTCGATGAGGCGATGCAGCCGGATGCGCCGCTGGTGTTCGAGGACATGATCACCCGCGGCGTGGAGCCGGTGCCGACAAAACCGTCCAACATTTCCAAGCGGCTGGAATTTTCCACCGGCGACCTGGAAGCCGGCTTCGCCCTGGCCGACTTCATCGTCGAGAAGGAGTTCAAGACCGCCGC
>JAYTXR010000017.1:0-12480 GCA_043742865.1 Acetobacteraceae bacterium | reverse complement strand
CTGGGACACCTACGATGACATCGTCGAGGCCTGCAAAGTCGCGTGGAACTGGTTGATCGCGGACCCCCAGCGCATCCGCTCAATCGGAAACCGCGAGTGGGCAGAGGTCAATGTCTAGGACGGTTGGTATAACCGCTGCTTGCGTTCATCGTCTGCCTGATGAAATCGATCATGCGTTGGCGAATTGTATCTGCTCCATGTTTTTATTTCATACGCACAACGCCATCAATTCCCGTACGTTCGGCGCATTGTCCAACTCGGCGACCGCCCCGAGCAGACGACTGGCGCGGTTGGCGCCCAGGATCGGCTCGGCCAGCGCGGCGAATTTTGCCTCTAGCCGCTCGCCTTGCTCGGCGACATCGGCGGCAGGGATTCCGGCGTCGTGGCGGCTGGTTACCACACGGCCGTCGGTCAGGTGAATGTCCAGCTCCGCCAGCGTGTGCGGCCAGCCGGTCTGGAACTCAATCTCCATCTTGTCGCGCAGGCCGGCCAGGAGCGGGTCGGCGGCGGTTGCGTCGGAAAACATGTCCAGGCGGCTGGTATCTAGCCCGGACAACGCCATGGCGGTGGTCAGGCGCAAGCTGAACTTGGCTTCCAGCCCAGTGGTGGGTTTGGCGATGTTGCAGACTCGGTCAGTCACTTCGTCGATCCGCAGCACGATCTTGTTCACGGTTGCCGGAATGACGCCCTGGCCGTCGCGCAGTTTCCGGGCCGCCTCGATCGGGCCGTGTGTCAGATAGCAGGCGGCGTGATACTTGAACAGATTGTTGCGCATGTGCGAGCCGCCAGGCGGAATTTCCATTGCCACCTCCGGGTGGAAGTCGGGGCTGTGGGTCCTGGCAAATCCCTGCGTGCATTCCAGCACGTCGGCGCGGGAGGAAAAACCGCGCGCGGCGAGCCGTGCCGCCAGCAGGCCGTGATAGGCCGCCTTGCCGGCATGGAACGGCTTGCACATTGTGCCGAACATCGATTTCAACCCCGCCGCCTGGGTGCCGGCGATGCCGAGCGCGATGCAGGTGGTGTCCAAATCCAGCCCCATTAAATGCGCGCAGGCAGCCGCCGCGCCAAAGCTGCCGATCGTGCCGGTGGCGTGAAAGCCCAGCCCGTCGTAATGGCCGGGTTTCAGGGTGCTGCCAAAACGGCATTCCAACTCGTAGCCGGCAACGAATGCGGCGATGACATCCTGGCCCGACGATCCTCGCTCCTCCGCCAGCGCCAGCAGCGCCGGCAGTATGGCGACGCTGGGGTGGCCGGGCATGGCCAGGTTCACGTCGTCGAAATCGAGCGCGTGCGAGGCGGAGCCGTTGACCAGCGCGGCCGACAGCGGTGGCAATTTTTTCCCGTGGCCGATGACCGTTGCGGTTTCCTTCCCGCCCTGGTCCTCGAACTCGGCAAACATCATGCCGGTGAGCGGCTCGGCGGCGCCGGGTAGCGCGCAGGCGATGTAATCGAGGATGCATTGGCGGGTGAGCGCGCGGGCCTCCTCGGTCAGTATCTCGTAACGCACTGCGAGCGCCTGTTCGGCCAGCGCGCGGGTCAGGCCTGCCCCATTTGGTGCAATCTGATTCATAACATCGTTCCTTCCTGGCGGGGCCTAGCGGCCTTTGAAAACGGCTTTGCGCTTTTCGTTATACGCCAAAACACCCTCGCGCCGGTCCTCGGTCGGGACCATGCGGTTATAGGCCTCGATCTCGAACATCATGGCGCTGTACAAATCCATGTTGGCACCGAAATTCACTGATTGCTTGATTTGGCGGGTGGAGATTGGCGCGTTTTCGGCGATCGTGGCTGCGGTTTCCAGCGCCTCCGCCAACAGGTTTTCCGCCTTGTATAGTCGGTTGACCATGCCCCATTCCAGCGCCTGAGCGGCGGTAAACGGCTTTCCGGTCAGCAGGATTTCCTTGGCCCGGCGACTGCCCACCGCGCGCGGCAGGGTTTGCGTGCCGCCGGCGCCGGGCATGATGCCGAGCGTCACTTCGGTCAGCGCAAACCGGGCGTGCTCGGCGGCATAGATGAAGTCGCCGCACAGACAAATCTCCATCCCACCGGCGAACGCGGCGCCGTTCACCGCGGCGATCACCGGAATCGGGCAGCCGATCAGCGCGCGGATCGCCCGCTCGAACAGCAGATGCTGGGACTGCCATTGCGCATCGGTCATCCCGTTACGTTCCTTTAGATCGCCGCCGGCGCAAAAAATGCGCTCACCGGCACCGGTCAGCACGATGCAGCGGTATTTCGTGGGATCGGCGTTCACGGCGTCGAATAAATCCAGCAGATCGCGACCCATCTGGGTGTTCATTGCATTGCCGGATGCCGGCCGGTTCAGCGTTACCAGCAGCGTGAATTCCTGAGGTTGGGCGGTCAGCAGGGTCTCGTAAATATCTTTCACCGGGGCTTTCCGCCTATCTGCGTGGGGGCGAACGCTATCAAGCGCCTGCCAGAGGGTCAAACGGTCGGGAAGGACTATGGCGGGGGCGCCGGGCCGCGCATACTGCCACCTCCGGACGCGGTCCACAGATGTCGCGATCAAATGAAAATGGAGGCTCGAGTGGCTGTATCGGGGCGCGAGGGCCGGCGCGAGGCGCTGCTGAAAAGTCCGCTGTTCCAGGCGATGACGTCGGAGGAACTGGACGACACGCTGAAATTCGCGGTCGAGCGGCGCTGCCCGCGCGGTTCCATGATCTTTCAGAAGGACGATGAGGGGTCGTCGTTGATGGCGGTGCTGATCGGCCGGGTGAAAATCAGCTCTGTTTCGGTCGAGGGCAAGGAGATCACGCTGAATGTCGTCAGCCAGGGCGACATCTTTGGCGAGATCGCGTTGCTGGACGGCAAGCAGCGCAGCGCGGATGCCACCGCCAGCGAGGACACGCTGCTGCTGGTGGTGGAGCGGCGGCATTTCTTGCCCTTCCTGCGCCAGAACGACGATCTGTACCTGCGCCTGCTGGCGGTTCTGTGCGAACGGCTGCGCCGGACCAGCCTGGCGTTGGAGGAGTTGGCGCTGTTCGACCTGCCTGCGCGGCTGGCACGCGTGCTGCTGAAAATGGCCGAGGATTACGGCCGTCCGGCGGCGGGCGGCATGCGGATCGACATGAAGCTATCCCAGCGCGACCTCAGCACGCTGGTGGCATCCACCCGCGAGAGCGTCAACAAGCAGATGCAGTCCTGGCGCCGCGACGGCGTGGTGGACATGGATGCCGGCCACATCGTGATACGCCGCTCTGGCGAGTTGCGTCTGCTGGTAGAATGACCCTGCAACTCGTGCAGGCGCGCAATCACGGCACCCCGATCTTGTTTCTAGATGGCTGGCACGGCGCAGATTTTGCGTTCCAGCCGGCTTCCGCTATCTGTTCCGGCCCACGTTCCGGGGGATGTACTCCGCCACCGGGGGATCATTGCCAGGGTCTATATCCGCATGTCCAGCACCGCCTCCGCGAACAGCGCGCCTCCGGCTGATACCGCCGCCACCCGGCTGGCGCGGCTTCGCGGCGAACTCGACCGGATTGACGATGCGCTTCACGACCTGCTGATGCAGCGTGCCGAAATCGTGGCCGAGGTCGCCACCACCGGCAAGGGTCGCGTCGCGCTGCGGGCCGGGCGCGAAGCCTCGATCCTGCGCCGCCTGCTGTCCCGCCATGACGGCAAGCTGCCCGCTCAGTCCGTAGTACGACTTTGGCGAGAGTTGCTGGCCGCAACCACCGCCATGCAAGGCCCTACCGTCATCGCCGTCTGCGATACCGATCCGGCCGGCGGCTTCACCCAGGCCGCGCGCGAGCATTTCGGCGCGTTGACGCCTCTGCACATCCACCGCAGCCCGGCCCAGGCGCTGGCCGAAATCGCTGCCGGCACGGCCAGCGTCGCGGTGCTGCCGCTGCCGCTTGAGTCTGAAATACCCCGCGACGCCTGGTGGACCGCGCTGCTGCAAAAGGACGAGCCCCGCATCCATGTGCTGGCCCGCCTGCCGTTCTGGGCCCTGCGCCCGGAGGGGACGACCGCGGTGCAGGCGCTGGTCGTCGGCGCGGTGCTGCCCGACGCCACCGACAACGACCGCTCGTTGCTCGGCATGGAATTGGCGCTGGATGTCAGTCGCACCCGCCTGACCACCGCGCTGACCACGGCCGGCTTCGAGCCTGGCACCGTCATCCTGCGCCGCGACCCCGGCGCCCCCGTTGCCCACGCGCTGGCGGACGTTTCGGGCCACGTTACCGAGGCCGACAAGCGGCTGGACATGATGCAATCGGTGCTGCACCGCCCGGTGGTGCTCGGCGCCTACGCGGTGCCCTATGGCGGAGCCATCCAATGACGGCCCCCCGCCCGCGGCCGGAAATCCTGGATATTTCCCCCTATGTCGGCGGCGAGTCGACGCTGCCTGGCGTCAACCGCACGATAAAGCTGTCGTCCAACGAGGGTGCCTTCGGCGTGCCCCCCGGCGCGCGCGCCGCCTATACCGCCGCCGCCGGTGAAGTCCATCGCTACCCCGACGGTGCGGCCAAACAGCTGCGCCTGGCCATCGGCGCCAAATTCCATCTGGACCCCGAACGCATCGTCTGCGGTGCCGGCTCCGACGATTTACTATATCAGCTCTGCCTGGCCTATGGCGGTCCGGGCACCGAGATCATCATGTCCGCGCACGGTTTTTCGATTTATCAGATCGCCGGAACCTATTCCGGCGCCAAGGTGCTGAAGACCCCCGAACGGCATTTGACCGCCGATGTCGATGCCATGCTGGCCGCGGTATCGCCGGCCACCCGCATCGTGTTCCTCGCCAACCCGAACAACCCCACCGGCAGCGTGCTGCCACATCAGGAGGTCGTCCGCCTGCGCAACTTCCTGCCGCCGGATGTGCTGCTGGTGCTGGACGCCGCCTATGCCGAATATGTCGACCGGCCCGACTACGATGCCGGGGTGAAGCTGGTGGATTCCACAGACAATACGGTGATGACCCGGACCTTCAGCAAGATCTTCGGCCTTGGCGGAATGCGCATAGGCTGGGCCTATTCGCCGCCGGCGGTGGTGGATGTGCTGAACCGCGTGCGCGGCCCATTCAACGTATCCGTTGCCGCCCAGGCCGCCGGTATCGCAGCCCTTGCCGAACCGGACTGGATGGAAAAATCGGTCGCCCACAACATCGAGTACCGGAGCATTTTGACCGCCCGGCTGCGTCAGGCGGGGCTGAAGGTTTGGCCCAGCGAAGGCAATTTCGTGCTCGTCGATTACGCCACCCCCGAACGTGCCGACGCCGCCAATGCGTTCTTTCATTCGCGCGGAATCATCGTGCGCGCCGTGCGCGGCTACGGGCTGCCGCATTGCCTGCGGATCACCATCGGCACGGCCGAGGAAGTTTCGCTGGTGGCCGACGCCGTGGATGCGTTCATGGCCACGCAAGGCTGGAAAACCCACGATGCCTGAACCCCTGTTCAAGCGCTTGGCCCTGGTCGGCATCGGCCTGATCGGTAGCTCGGTCGCGCGCATCGCCCGCGAACGCGGCGATCTCGCGAACGAGATCGTGGTCACCGCGCGGACGCAAAAAACCCTGGACCGGGTGATGCAACTCGGCATCGCCGACCGGGTGGAATTGGACCCCGGCCGCGCTGTGCAGGGTGCCGATTGCGTCATGCTTTGCGCGCCCGTCGGCGCCTTTGCCGAATTGGCCACCCAGATCGCCCCGCATCTGGCACCGGGAGCCATCCTGACAGATGTTGGGTCCACCAAAGTCTCGGTCATCCGCGACATCGGGCCGCTGGTGCCTGAGGGCGTGCATTTCGTCCCCGCCCACCCGATCGCCGGCACTGAATACTCCGGCCCCGACTCGGGTTTTACCACACTGTTCGAGAATCGCTGGACGCTGCTGACCCCACCCCCCGGCACTGATCCGGCGTCGGTCGAAACGATCGCCGAGTTCTGGCGCCGCTGCGGATCGATGGTGGAGATTATGGAGCCGGTCCATCACGATCGGGTGCTAGCCATCGTCAGCCACCTGCCGCATCTGATCGCCTTCACCATCTGCGGCACCGCCGACGATTTGGAAGACGAAAGCCGCGAGGAAGTGCTGAAATTCGCCGCCTCCGGCTTTCGCGATTTCACCCGCATCGCCGCTTCGGACCCGGTGATGTGGCGCGATGTTTTTCTGAACAACCGCGACGCGCTGCTGGAAATGCTCGCGCGCTTCATGGAGGATGCCCAGGCGATGTCACGCGCGGTGCGCTGGGGCGATGGGGCCTACATCGAAGACAAGGTCAACCGCAGCCGACTGATCCGCCAGGGCCTTATCGAGCGCAAGCAGGCCTGAGGCGTTCGCGGTTTAAAGCAAAGTTCGTTGGATTATCTATTAGACCAGGCTCCGGACTCAATTTGTCCACCACAGGATGATAGCTGCCAGTGCCACGGTCGATCGGTAATTTCTCACGAGTTTATCGTATCGCGTAGCCACTCGCCGCCAGTCTTTGAGGTGGGAGAATGCGCGTTCGATCCGATTTCGTTGTTTGTAGAGTTGCTCATCGAATGGCGGGATGTGCTTGCGGGTCGGATTGGGCTTGATGACCGGCTTCGTGCCGCGGTCCAGCAGCAGTTGTCGCAAGGAATCGCTGTCATAGGCAGCGTCGGCGAGTAGGTGCTCGGCTTTGGGAAGTGCCTCGATCAATCCTGGAGCCGCGGGGCAATCGCCCATCTGGCCCGCGGTGAGGTTGAACCCGATCAGGCGTCCAAGACGGTCAGCGACGGCGTGGATTTTGGTTGTCCGCCCGCCCCGGCTGCGCCCGATCGCCTGGGCGGAGGCCCCCCTTTTCCGCCGGTGCTACAGCGGTGGGCCTTGGCGCTGGTGCTGTCGATGCTTTGCATGTCGGCGGCATCCAGCACCGTCAAGGCCTCAAGCATCCCCGCCCAGATGCCAGCCTTGGACCATCGATTGAAGCGATTGTAGACCGTGCCGGGTGGGCCAAAAACCTTCGGGCAATCTCGCCAACGCCAGCCGAACTTCAAAACATGAAGGATACCGCTGATAACCTCTCGGTTACGTTGCGGGCGCACGCCGCGTCGTCCAACCGAAAGCAGCGGTTCTATCGCCGCCCACGGATCATCGTTCAGCCAGATTTCGTTTGCCATCCCATCCTCACGTATGAACAGGAAGCTTGAATCAGGTGGCCCCGAGCCAGGCAAGCGGTAATTGAGTTCCGAGTCTAGCGGACTTGGATGCGTTCGCCGTTCTTGCCGCGGTTCAGCGCCTCGCCGATGATTGCCGCCTCGGGGTAGCCGGCTCTGTGCAGGGCGGCCAGGCAGGCTTGGACCTGATCCTGGGCGATGCCGGCCAGCAGGCCGCCAGCGGTTTGCGGGTCGAACAGCAGCGAAAATCCTGGCATGGCCTTTATAGTGTCGGACGCCACGACCTGCGCCGCCGCGGCTCGGTTTTCCGTGTGCAGTGAGCTTGCCAACCCCTCCCGGATCAACGCCTCGGCGCCGTCCAGCAGCTGAACGCAAGCCAGGTCGAGACGGATATCGACCCCGGAAGCCTGCGCCATCTCCAGCAGGTGCCCGGCCAGGCCGAAGCCGGTGACATCGGTGCAGCCAGCGGCGCCGTGCGCGGCCAGGACCCGCGAGGCGCCGGCGGCGGAGCTTGTCATCTGCGCCAGCGCGGCTTCCACCCAGCGTGCCCGCGCCCGGTGGCGCATGTCGGCGGCGAAGATCACCCCGGTGCCGATCGGCTTGGTAAGGATCAGCGCGTCGCCCGGCCGCAGCCCCGATTTGCGCAGCAGGGTTTCGGCATCGGCCAGACCGTTCACCGCCAGCCCGAGCATCAACTCCGCCCCCTCGGCGCTGTGCCCGCCGATCAGCATCGCCCCGGCGGCGCGCAGCACGCCGGTGGCACCGTCCAGCAGCTGGAACAGATCGGCCTCCATCTTGGCCGCCGGACCGAACGGCACCGTCGCCAGCGCCAGCGCGCTGTGCGGCTGCGCCCCCATCGCATAGAGGTCGCCAAGCGCGTGATGCGCCGCGATCTGACCGAAGATATAGGGGTCGTCGATGAAGGCGCGGAACTGATCGGCCGACTGCACCAGCAGCTTTCCGGGCGGCACGGTGAACGCGGCGGCATCGTCGCGCGCCGCCATACCGACGGCGATGTTGCTGAGGGTGACGCTGCCGATGGAAACGCCGGGGGACGGGTCTTCCAGCCGGGTCAGCACGCGCTGGAGGATGGAATTACCGATTTTCGCCGCGCAGCCGCCGCAGCGCATCGCGGCTTCTGCCAATGCCGCCCGGCCCGCCGCATCGGCCACGCCGCGCGCCACCGCCGGTCGGGCAATTTCCATCTCCGGAAGGGCGCGGTATTTGCGCATGAAACGGCGATCGATCCAGTCCTTCAGCCGCCATACCCAGGCGCCTTCGAACGAAAGACCCCCGCGCACACCGATGGCGTAGCGGTCGCCGGTGGTGATCAGGCTGAGCCAGCGCGATTGCGGCACGAAGCGCCGCAGCGGGCGGCCAGCCACGGCACGGCGGATATTCTCCGCCAATGGCGGGCCGGCGCGCACCGCCATCACGCCGGATTTCGCGCGGGGATGGCCCTCGATGGCGGCAATATCGCCGGCGGCGAAGATGTCGGGATGGGAGAGCGATTGCAGCCGGTCCGTCACGCGCAGGAACCCGCTTGCATCGGTCGCCAGCCCGGCCGCTGCGGGCCAGCCTGGGCTGGCCGCTTGGGTGGCGATCAGGATCTCGTCCAGAGCCGCCGGCGGCGCGAAGCTGAAATGGACCCGCTTTGGCTCGATCCGCAACACCGCCCGCGCCAGGTGGACTTCGATGCCGCGCGCCGCCAACAGCCTGCCGGCTCGCCGCCTTGCGCCGGCGGAAAAACCCGCCAGCACCTCCGCTTCCGCCCCGAACAGCGCGATGGACGCCTGGGCCGGCGTGAACCGGTGGCGCAGCGCGAACGCCAGCTCCACCCCCGCCGCCCCGGCGCCGATCACGCCGATGCGGGTGGGTTCCGACCGCTCGGCGATCCGGGCCGCCAGCAATTCATATCGGGCGATCAGCTGGCCGATCGGCTTCACCGGCATGGCATGTTCGGCCGCACCGGGAATATCGGCGAGATCCGGAGTCGAGCCGATGTCGATGGATAGCAGATCATACCCCACCGCCGGCCGCCCGCGGCAGAACACCTGTTTCAGCACGGGGTCGAGCCGCCAAACCTCGGCATGATACAGCCGGGCGCCAGCGTAGCGGCAGAGCCGGCGCACATCGATATGCATGTCGTCGAAATCGTATTGCCCGGCGATGAAGCCCGGCAGCATCCCGGAATAGGGCGTGTCCACCTCGCGCGTGATCACCGTAAGCCGCACGCCTTGCATCGGGCGCATCGCGAAGCGGCGCAGCACCGCGACATGGGCATGCCCGGCGCCGAGGAGCACGACGTCCTTGAGAATGGGGGTCGTCGGTGTCATTTTCGGCGTCTTTCTTGGCGTATTTCTCGGGGGGATAAGCGTGTGAAGGTTAGGCCATCCTTGGCGACCAACCTACCATCGGTGGATGCGCTGCTGCGCCGTCCCGGCATGGTCGGTGCGGCGGCGGAGTACGGCCGGGCGCTGGTGCTGGAAGAACTGCGCCTGGCGCTGGAGATTATTCGCAACGGGCCGGCCAACGGCGCCGGTCTGCAGACCCGCGACGCGGTATCCGCCGAGATCGAGCGTCAGGCCCTGGTCCGGCTGGCGCGCCAGGCCGAGCCGAGCCTGCGGAGGGTGTTCAACCTGACCGGCACGGTGCTGCACACCAATCTCGGCCGCGCCCCGCTGCCGCCCGAAGCGATCGCCGCGATGACGGAGGCGGCCGATGCCTGCAACCTGGAATACGATCTGGCGACCGGCGGCCGTGGGGAGCGGGACGACCACGTTAAAAATCTGATCTGCCGGCTGATCGGCGCCGAGGACGCGATCGTCGTCAACAACAATGCCGCCGCCGTGCTGCTGGCGCTGAACAGCCTGGCGAACCGCCGCGAGGTGCTGGTATCGCGGGGGGAGTTGGTGGAGATCGGCGGCGCCTTCCGCATTCCCGACGTGATGGCCCGCGCCGGCGCCCGGCTGCGCGAGATCGGCACCACCAACCGCACCCATCTTGCCGATTATGCCGACGCCATCGGCCCGCGCACCGCCGCGATCATGAAGGTGCATGCCAGCAATTACGCGATTTCCGGCTTTATTGCCTCGGTGCCGGAAGCCGAACTGGCGGCGCTGGCGCGCGAGCGGGGCATCCCGTTCCTCAACGATCTCGGCAGCGGCAGCCTGATCGATCTGGGCCGCTTCGGCCTGCCGCAGGAGCCGACGCCGATGGAGGCGCTGCGCGACGGCGCCGATCTGGTGACCTTCAGCGGCGACAAGCTGCTGGGCGGACCGCAGGCCGGGCTGGTGGTCGGCCGCGCGGCGCTGATCGCCCAACTCCGGAAGAACCCGCTGAAGCGGGCCTTGCGTGTCGACAAGTTGATCCTGGCGGCGCTGGCGGCGGTGTTGCGGCTGTATCTGGACCCCGATCGGCTGGCGGCGCGGCTGCCGGCGCTGCGCCGGCTGACCCGCCCCGAGGCGGAGATCCGCTCCGTTGCCGACCGCATCGCCGCTTCGTTGTCGGCGCGCCTGGGGGTGGGCGTGGAAATAACGATCGTCCCCTGCGCCAGCCAGATTGGCAGCGGCTCGCGCCCGGTCGATCTGCTGCCCAGCATCGCCGTTGCGCTGCGCGTGCCAAGCGGGCGGGCTTTGACCCGCCTGGCAAAATCGTTTCGCGATCTGCCAATGCCGGTGATCGGCCGGCTGCATGACGGGGCGCTGCTGTTCGACTTGCGCTGCCTGGAAGACGAGGCCGGCTTCATCGGTCAGCTGGACCGGCTGGTTCCCGGCTGATAGCGTGTTCGACGGAAGAGAACCGTACCCCGGTGGGACGCGCGGACTTCAAATCCGTTGGGAGGCGCCTGGCGTCTCCGGTGGGTTCGACTCCCGCCTCTTCCGCCAATCCCCTAATCAGCCCCGTTCGCAGCCATCCGCCTAACCTCCAGAAAAGCCACGAATTGCCTGGGTTTTGTAGATTAAGGCATCCCCATTTATCCGCTTGCGTTCATCCCCGTTCAGTGAAATCATTAGGGGATGGACTTGGGGACGATAGGGGACGGTCCATGCCACGCAAGGCCGGAGCACTTTCTGCCGCCACGGTGAGAACAGCCAAGCCGGGACGCTACGGGGACGGCAACGGGCTATATTTGGTGGTTCGACCGACCAAGGCCCGGTTCTGGCTGTTCCGCTACACCATGCCCGGCTGCAAGATGCGGGAGATGGGCCTGGGGCGTGCGGGTGCCGATCTGGCTGCCGTTCCCCTGGCCGAGGCTCGCGAGAAAGCTGCCGCTCTGATGAAGGGGGTGCGGTCCGGTGTCGATCCCCTGGCCAAGCGCGAGGCGGACGCGGTGCAGGTAGCAGCGGAGTTGCAGCACGCGGCGGTGAAGGCGATTACCTTCAGCGATGCGACCACCCGCTACATCAATGCGCACGAGGCGAGCTGGCGCAATCCGAAGCATCGTCAGCACTGGGCCAATACGCTCGCCACCTATGCCGATCCCCATTTTGGCGACGTGCCGGTATCCGCCGTCGAGACGGCGCACGTCCTGGCCGCGCTGCAACCGATCTGGAACACAAAGACCGAGACGGCTGGCCGGGTGCGCGGGCGGGTGGAGGCGGTGCTGGATTACAGCAAGGCATGCGGCTGGCGGACCGGGGAGAACCCCGCTACCTGGAAAGGCCATCTGGCGCTAACCCTGCCGGCGCGGTCCAAAGTGGCCCCGGTAGAGCATCATGCGGCGCTGCCCTGGGCGGAGGTAGCGGACTTCCTGGCAGCGCTCCGCGAGCAATCTGGCATCGCTGCCCGCGCCCTGGAATTCGCCATCCTGACCGCCGCCCGGTCTGGCGAGGTGTTGGGCGCGCGCTGGGGCGAGATGGACCTACAGGCGAAAATCTGGACGGTTCCAGCCGCCCGCATGAAGGGCAAGCGGGAACACCGCGTCCCTTTATCGGTCCCTTGTCTCCCCCTCCTGGGCGATATGGCTAAACTGCGAACTATCGCTAGCCCGGATGCGTTCATATTCCCCGGCGCGGTTGCTGGCCGCCCGTTGTCCGTAATGGCGATGGCGATGGTATTGCGGCGGATGAAGCGGGGCGAGCTGACCGTGCATGGCTTCCGCTCCACCTTCCGCGACTGGACAGGGGAGGCGACGGCAACGCCGCGCGAGGTGGCGGAGGCGGCGCTAGCGCATGTCCTGGGCGACCGAACCGAAGCCGCCTATGCGCGCGGTGATCTGTTCGAGAAGCGGCGCAAGCTGATGGATTTCTGGGCCGAGTTTTGCGCCCTGCCTTCGGCCCGACGTGAAGGCAATGTGGTGGCGCTTCATGCGATCTGAGCGAATTTGCGCCCATGTCGTTTGTGCCGATTGTGCCGATTGATCCAAAGCTTGCCTCTTGACCA
>JAYTXR010000016.1:0-5745 GCA_043742865.1 Acetobacteraceae bacterium | reverse complement strand
CCGGGACTGGCCCGGGTTCTGGCCGCCGGCGGCGCGGAGTTCGTCATTCTCGACACCGAGCATAGCGGCGCCGGCATCGACACGATCAAGGCCTCGATCGCCTACGCCAAAGCGGCCGGGATCGTGCCGATGGTGCGGGTGAGCGGCTGCCAGCGGCATCTGATCTCGCCGGTGCTGGATGCCGGCGCGATGGGCATCATGGTGCCGATGCTGGAAACCGTGGACCAGGCGCGCGACTTGGTGTCCTGGTGCCGCTACCGTCCGCAGGGCACGCGCGGTCTGGCGTTCGGAATAGCGCATGACGATTACGCGCCGTTGCCCGCCGTACAGGCGATGCGCGCCGCCAATGACGCCGTTTTGACCATCGTTCTGATCGAAACCGAAACCGGCCTGGCCCATGCGAGGGAAATCATGGCGGTGCCGGGCATCGACCTCGGCTGGCTTGGGCATTTCGACCTGACCGACAGCCTGGGCATCGTCGGCCAGTTCGACCATCCGCGCTTCCATGCGGCGGAGGCGGAATTGCTGGCGGCGGCAAAGGCGGCGGGCAAGCCATTCGGCTGGCTGGCGAGCGATGGGATGGAGGCACGGGCGGCGCTGGCGCGGGGCTTTTCCTGCCTGTGCATCAACACCGATATTGGCCTTCTCCGGGCGGCCGTCGGTCGGGAATTCGGCATCGCAAGGGGACAGTAACAATGAACCGCCGTCGTATGTTTGCCACAACCGGGCTTGCCGGCGCGACACTCGCGGGCTGGGGGACACCCGAGCTGGTCAGGTCGGCTGCCGCGCAAGGAACCGGGCCGACGGCGCTGGACCGGATCATAAAGGAGAAAGTCGTCCGGATCGCCTGCGACATCTCCTCGCCGCCGTTCGGTGTGCTCGGCGCCGACGGCAAGCCGGACGGGGTGGAGGTCGCCACCTGCAAGCAGCTGGCGAAGGATCTGGGGGTGGAACTGGACCTGGTGCAGGTCGTGGCGACCCAGCGCATTCCGTCCCTGCTGGCTGGACGTTGCGACATCACGCTGTCGTCGATCTCAATAACCTTCGACCGCGCCAAGACGGTATCGTTCTGTAATCCGAACGGGGCGTTGGCGATTGTCGTCTTCGGCCCGAAGACGGTCAGCGTGACGAAGGCCGGGGATATGGAGGGCAAGCGCATCGGCATCACCCGCGCGACGCTGGAGGAGGCGGAGGTGCCGAAGATCGCGCCCCCCGGCACCAAGATCGTCTGGTTCGACGAAATCAGCGCCACCATCCAGTCGCTGTTGTCAGGTCAGGTGGATCTGGCCGCGATGAGCGAATTCGCGGCAAACTCGGTGATGGAACGCAACGCGCGCGCCAATCTCGATCTGAAATTTCTGGTGCGCCGCGCTTTTTACGCGCCGATCGTTCGCCACGCCGATTTCGAGCTGCGCCACTGGGTGAACACCTGGAACCTGCTGAACCGGCAGAACGGCGTGCTGGCGGCGATCTACAAGAAATACACCGGCCTCGAGCTGCCGGAACTGCCGGTCATCTAGTGACTTTGTGGACCGAGCCGGCATCGCACCCCTAGGTTTCGGACCGCTGGGTTGCACTACGTCTTTCAGTTCGGAATCGTCTGGGACAATTGGCGGCTCCTGCTGGACGGCGCGATCGCCACAATCCAGATGTCGGTCGCCGCGTTCGCGCTCGGCCTGCTGGTCGCGGCCTTCTGCGCCTATATCCAGGGCGGCAAATGGCGCGCCGCACGCGCGGGGGTGCGTGGATACATCGAGGTTATCCGCAATACGCCGTTGCTGGTGCAACTATTTATCGTGTATTTCTCGCTGCCCTCGATCGGCATCCGGCTGGACGCCGATCAGGCGGCGGTGCTTGGGCTCGGGCTGAATTTCGGCGGCTATGCGACCGAGATCCTGCGCGCCGGGATCGAGGCGGTGCCGCACGGCCAGACTGAGGCGGCGTGGGCGCTCGGGCTGTCGCGCTGGCGGATTTTCCGCCACATCATCCTGTTCCCCGCCGTGCGGGTCGCCTATCCAGGCCTGGCCGCCCAGTTCATTTTGATCCTGCTCGGCTCCGCCGTGGTCTCCGCCATCTCCGCGGAGGAGCTGACCTCAACCGTCAACACCCTGCAATCGATCACTTTTCGCAGCTTCGAGTTCTATTTCACCGCGACGCTGATCTATTTCATGATGGCGGCCGGGTTTCGCCTGCTGTTGGATCTGAGCTTCTGGCTGGGCTTTGAGCGTGGCCGTCCGAGGATGGGAATGGGCGGATCATGAGCCGCGACTTTGGCTTAGACGAATTCTACTTCCTGCTGCTGGCGATGCGATGGACGCTGGTGTTGACGGGGATCGCGTTTCTTGGCGGCGGGCTCGGCGGTTTCGCCATAGCGCTGCTGCGGGTGTCGCGCTGGAAAGCCTTGCGGGCGCTGTCCTGGTCGTACGTAATGATATTCCAGAGCACGCCGCTGCTGCTGCAACTGTTTCTATCGTTCTACGGGCTGGCGGTGCTGACCGGGGTGCGGCTCGATCCCTGGCCGGCCGTGGCGCTGGCTTTCACGCTGTATGCCGCTGCATTTCTCGGCGATATCTGGCGCGGCGCGATCGAGGCAATTCCGCGCGCCCAGTGGGAGGCGGGAACCGCGCTCGCCTTGCCCCGCCGGGCGGTGCTGCGCCATGTGGTCCTGCCCCAGGCAATGCGGATCGCCATTCCGCCGACGGTCGGTTTCCTGGTGCAGCTGATCAAGGGCACCTCGGTCGCGGCCATCGTCAGCTTCATCGAACTCACCCGCGCCGGGCAGCTGATGGTGAACGTCACCTACCAGCCGATGATCGTGTACCCGGTCGTGGCGACGCTGTATTTCGCGCTGTGCTGGCCGCTATCGCTGGCGGCGGGGCAGCTGGAGCGCCGGTTTGACGCCCGCAGGGGACGGAGCTGACCGGCTGGCGGGCGCGCAGTTGCCGATATCAGCGGGACCAGGAATGTTCTAACCTCTGTTGCCAACCGTGCGGCGCCGAAGGCGCCGCCGGCAGCAGGGGGGCAACACTTGTTCGGATTGATGCAATCTCAGCCATTGATGATCTCGTCGGTGCTGAAGCACGCGGCGCGTCATCACGGCGCTGCCGAAATCGTCTCCAAGAACGTCGATGGCGATCTGCACCGCTATACCTGGGCGGCGGCGGAACGGCGCTCGCGCCGGTTGGTCCGCGTGCTGGCCGATTTAGGCATCCAGCCGGGTGACCGGGTGGGCACACTGGCGATGAACGGCTACCGGCATCTGGAGATCTATTACGCCGCACCGGGGATGGGGGCGATCTGCCACACCCTCAACCCACGGCTGCATGCCGACGACATCGCCTACATCATCAACCATGCCGGCGACAAAATCCTGTTTGTCGAAACCAGTTTTGCCGCCGTCCTCACCGCCATCGCCCCGGCGCTCGCCGCCAGCGTGGAGGCCGTGGTGATGATGACGGACCGCGCGCACATGCCCGACCTGACCCTGCCGGCCGGCATCCGGCTATTATGCTACGACGAGCTGATCGAGGCGGCGGACGAGGCGTATGTCTGGCCGGAATTCGACGAAAACACCGCCAGCGCGCTGTGCTACACGTCGGGCACGACCGGGCGGCCGAAGGGCGTCCTGTACAGCCACCGCTCGACCGTTCTGCACGCCTACGGCGTCAGTGTGGCGGACGCGCTGGCGCTGCGGGCGGTGGACCGGGTGTTGCCGGTGGTGCCGATGTTTCACGTCAATGCCTGGGGCATCCCCTACGGCGCCGCGCTGACCGGCACCACGCTGGTGATGCCGGGACGGCATCTGGATGGGGCCAGCCTGCATCAGCTGCTGAACCAGGAGCGCGTCACCATGACCGCCGGGGTGCCGACCGTGTGGATGGGGCTGCTGCAACATCTGCGCGGCTCCCCCGGCGCCAGGCTCGACACGGTCCAGCGCATCATGACCGGCGGGTCCGCCTGCCCGCCGCTACTGATCGAGGCGTTCGGGCGGGAATACGGCATCCGCATTGAGCATGGCTGGGGCATGACCGAGTGCAGTCCGGTCGGCACCTATAACCGCCCCAAGCCGGCCCACGCGGGATTGGATGGTCCCGGCATGGAACGTTTGACCCTGAAGCAGGGCCGCGTGCTGCCGGGCTTCGACATGAAGATCGTCAACGATGCCAACCAGGAGCTGCCCTGGGACGGCGCGGCGTTCGGCGATTTGAAGGTGCGCGGCCTCTGGGTGGCCAGCGCCTATTACGGCGAGCCGGCCGGCAGCGCGCTGGACGGCGATGGCTGGTTCGCCACCGGCGATGTGGCGACCATCGACGCGGACGGGATCATGGAGATCACCGACCGCTCCAAGGACGTGATCAAATCCGGCGGCGAGTGGATCAGCTCGATCACGCTGGAGAACATCGCCGTGTCCCACCCCGACATTGCCGAGGCCGCGGTGATCGCCGCGCGGCACCCGAAATGGGACGAGCGTCCGGTGCTGATCGTTGTGCCGGTAAAGGGGGCGGTGGTCACGCCCGCATCGGTTTTGGCATTCTACGAGGGCAAGATCGCCAAATGGTGGCTGCCGGATGCCGTGCTGGTGGTCGACGAGCTGCCCCATACCGCCACCGGCAAGCTGCAGAAAAACACGCTGCGGGCCCGCTATCAGAATCTGCTACTGGAACAGCCGAGCTGAATCCGTTTCCAGGAACCGGTTGATGTCGGCCCCATTGGCCCAATTTCTGCCGCTGTTGTCGGACCGCGCCGCAACGGCGGTGGCGGCGGCGGCAACGCGGCTGGCGGCGGTACATCTCGGCGCCGGCCCGCCGATTTGCGTGACCCTGTGGTCGGCGGATTTTGGGGTCACCTGCGCCGGGTCCCTGCCCGAGCAGGACCGATATTCCCTGGCGCTGGACGGCGGCATTGCGGTGGGCTGGCTGGCATGGCGCGACGAGGCCTCCGGGCTGGCGGGATTGCAGCTCGATCGCCGCCAGACGCTGCCAGCCACCCCGGCACCGGGAATGACCGCGCCCGGCACGCTGCTAATCTCGCTGGGGATCGATGCTGCCGGCGCAAAAATGGGCGCCCTCGCGGTGCTGGGCGAGCCGTCGATGGGACGATATGAGCCACCGGATCGGGCATTTTACCCCATCGACCGGGTCCTCGGGCCAGGCAATCTGGGCGGGAATCTGATTGCCCCCAACGGCGCGATGATCGGCATCCTCGCCCGCCGCGCCGGCGGGGAGGGGTGCGTCATTCCGGCCGCGACCATCGCCCGGCTGGTCGCCGGCGCCCAAACGATCGGATCGGAGCTGGACCCCGGCCAGCCGCACGGCGAGGCGCGCGGCTGGCTGGGGGTGCAGTTGCAGCCGGCCGCGGTTCCGCGCGCGCTGCGCCCACTCGCCGGCCAGAATTCCGGGCGGCGGGTCATCGCCACCGTGCCGGACGGACCGGCGGAGCAAGCGGGTCTGCTGGCCGGTGATCTGCTGCTGACCATCGCTGAGCTCAGCATGGTGGGCTCCGGCGCCGTTCGGGGCTTTCTGTCCCTGCGGCGGATCGGCGAGACGGCCGAGATGGTGCTGGTGCGGGGCGGCGAATTGATCAGCCTGGACATCACCGTCGGCAAACGCCCGCGCGCCTGAGGGGAATGGGGGGAAGGGAAGCAAGGCCAGGGGCGCTGCCCCTGGCCTTGCTTCCCCACCCCCGATTACCCCGCCGGCGCCCGCCTGCGCTGGGCATCGGCTCCGGTTTGCATCAGACTATCGG
>JAYTXR010000015.1:0-34860 GCA_043742865.1 Acetobacteraceae bacterium | reverse complement strand
CAAAGTCGCGTGGAACTGGTTGATCGCGGACCCCCAGCGCATCCGCTCAATCGGAAACCGCGAGTGGGCAGAGGTCAATGTCTAGGACGGTTGGTATTAGTAGGATGACGCCAGCAGGGCGCGGGCCACCAGCAGATCGGCCTCGGCCGCGCTAGCGGGAAAGGCGGCGAGGGCGGCGGATAATTCGTGGCGCGCGGGGTGGGGCACGCCGCGCGCCTGGTGAATGCGTAACGCATCGAGCGCGATGCGCAGCCGGCTGTGCAGCGCGCCCTGCACAGCCGCGAGGCGCTGTGCCGTGGCCAAGCTGGCGTCGACCGCGGCGGCATCCGCGCCCATTGCCGCCAGGGCCAGGGCGCGCACGCGGTGCAGCTCGGCCAGCCCGAAATATTGACCCTGCTGATGCACCGATCCCTCGGCCTCCGCCAGCCGTGCCAGCGCCTCCGAGGGCCGGCCGAACTCGACCATCAGCTCCGCCTCGTGGACCATCATGAACGGCATGAACAGATGCGCGCCGCGGTCCCGCTGGCCCTCGATCGCGTCATGCAGCCGACCCAACCCTTCGTCGACTCCCCCACTGCGCGCCATATGCCAGCCGAGCTGCATCTCGCCAAACCGGGTCCAGGACGCATAGTCGTGGGTGCGGCCAAGCGCGAGCAGCAGGTTGGCATTGCGCCCCACCCCCTCGGTTCGCCGTGCGAACATCATCAACATCCCGGCGCGGAACAGCACATAGGAATGGGTTATGGAATGCTTTGCCGCGCCGGCCTCGCGCAGGGCAAGCTCCATGGCTTCGGAAGCTAGCTCCATTTGGCCGAGTTGCTGCAGCGCCAGCGCGCAGGCCGCCCGGGTGGTGGATAGCGGGTCGAGCCCGAAGGCGAAGGTGGTGGTCGCCTCCGGGTTGGCGACCAGCAGATCGATCGCCGTGCGCAGATGCGCCAGCGCGCCGCGCAGGTCGCCGCTGCTGAGCCGGGTGATGCCGACGCCGCGGCGTGCCCATGCCAACAGCCGGTCGCCGCCCAGCGCGCCCGCTATCTGCTCCAGTCGCTCGGCGTGCACAAGCGCGCGCGTCATGTCGCCGCGCGTCAGCGCGCTCTGCGACCGGCCCCATTGCACCAGAAACGCCTTCTCGCCGCCCCCGCCGCGCTCGCAAAGCTCCCAAGCCCGCTCGCCGTTCGCCTCCGCCTCCACCGAGGTGAAGCCCTGCACCCCGAACAACGGCCCGTTCAGGTCGCAGCGCAGATCGATCTCCAGACGATCGCGGCTCGGTCCCTCCGGCAGTTTCGCGACCAGCTCGATCGCCGTGCGCAGATGCACCGTGGCCTCCAAGTCGGCGGAGCGGCGAATGGCCATCTGGCCGGCGCGGTGCCACCAGTGGATCGCGGACTCCGCGCGGCCCGCCTCGGTAAAGTGATAGGCCAGAACTTCGGGGTTGAGCGCGCCGATTTCGGAAAACCGCGCGTCCAGCGCCTCGCCGATGCGGCCGTGCAATTCCTGCCGCCGGCTGCGCAGCAGGCTGGCATAGGCGGCGTCCTGCAGCAAAGCGTGCCGGAAGGTATAGACCGCCGCCGTCCCGGAACCCTTCTGGAGCAAAATCTCCGCCTCCACCAGAAGCAGCAAGGCCCGGTCCAGGAGCTTTTCCCCGACCGCCGTGACGGTAAGCGCCAGCGGATAGGTGAACCCGCGCCCGATCACAGCGCAGATCTGCGCGACCGATTTGGCGTCGGTAAGGCGGTCGAGGCGCGCCATCAGCGAATCGTGCAGGGTCGCGGGAATGTCGATCGCGTGCGAGCGGTTCGACCCGCCAATCGCTTGCCGCCCGCCCGCTTGCCGGTCAGTCGCCAGGCCGGTATCGAGCGCCGCCTTGGTGAGTTCCTCGATGAACAGCGGCACGCCGTCGGTCTTCTCCAGAATGCGCTCCAGGACGGCCTTGGACAGCTGTGCCGCGCCGGTGACGATCTCGATGATCCGGATGGCGGAGCTTCGGTCGAGACGGTTGAGCCGCAGCCGGGTGGCGCTGGGATGGTTTTCCCATAATGCCTCGCTGCCGGCGCGCAGCGTGACCAGTACCAGCAGCGCGCTGGTATGCGCCGCGGCCGAGAGTCGATCGAGCAACTCGCGGGTGGTGGGGTCGATCCAGTGTGCATCCTCGAGCAGCACGAGCACCGGGCCCTGCTGCGCCCGCTCCAGCATGAAATTGGCCAGCTGTTCGAGCATCGGCTGGCGGTGCATCAGCGGATCCTGCCCGGCGGGGCGCGACGGGTCCGGCGAGGCGGACACCAGGTCGGCGAGCATCGGCATAATGTCGGACGTCACCCAGCCGGAGGTCAGCAGCTTCCCCAGCTTGGCCTTCCGGGTCCGTGCGTCGTCGCTCGGCGCGATCCCGACCACCCGCTCGAGCTGGCTGATCACCGGATAGAGCGGCGTATTGGCGTGGAACGGCGAGCACTGATAGCGGAACCGCGTATGCGGCTCCCCGCGCAGCTGTTCGCAGACCGCTTCGGCAAGCCGTGACTTGCCGATCCCCGGTTCCCCGGAAAGCAGCACAACCTGCCCCTCGCCGCCCCGCGCCAGCTGCCAGCTTCGCAGCAGCAGCGCGAGCTCCGCCTCGCGACCCAGCAGCTCGCTGTGACCGGTGCCATGCGCCGCGGCGAACCGGCTCTCGACGACCGCCTCGCTGACCACCTCCCACGATTCGACCGGCTCCTCGATGCCCTTGAGGTCGATTGGCTCGCGCTGTCGCAGGGTGAAAAGATTGCCGAGCAGCCGCCGCGTCGGGGTGCTGAGGACGATCGTGTCGGGTGCCGCGACTTGTTGCAGCCGCGCTGCGAGATTGGCGGTCTCGCCGACGATCGACGATTCCTGCGATGCCCCCACGCCGATCAGATCTCCCACCACGACAAGGCCGGTGGCGATGCCGATGCGCACCTGGATCGTGATCCCGTGCAGCGGCCGCAACACCCGGGTGGCGCGCAGGATCGCCAGTCCGGCATGCACCGCGCGCTCGGGATCGTCCTCGTGCGCCGCCGGCCAGCCGAAGCAGCCGAAGACACCGTCGCCGATATAGCGCACCACGTGGCCGCCCAATTGCTCGATCCCGATCCGGCAGGCCTCGTGGTAGGTGCCGATAACGGTGCCCATGTCCTCCGGGTCGAGCCGGGCCGCGAGCGCGGTTGATCCCACCATGTCGCAGAACACCGCCGTGATCTGTCGCCGTTCTGCGCCGGTGGCATGGCGCAAAGCGGGCTGGCCAATGCGGGCCCGGATCGCCTGCAGCAGCCGCTTGCGCGAGCCGAATGGAACGCCCCACCGTTCGAGATCGGCCTCCATGATTTCGGCCAGGTTGTCGAGGTTGATTTCCTGCTCGGCGAACAATGGACGCAAGGGTTCGAAGCCGAGGCTATCGAGCCAGTCGCCGACTTCCCCGACGCTCGAGTCTTCCTGGCTTGCCCCGGTCGCCATGCCACATCCCAACGTTGCCTGCCTGGCTCCTCGATACGTCCGAGGATTACCCTGCGCTGCATGGCCGCCCCTACGGCCAGCAATATCGGCTAATTGTGACGATAATGCCCAATCCCCGCAATGCTTAAGCGTGGCCCGGCCGGGTGCACCAAACAGCCAGGAGAGCCGGATCGCCCAGAGCGATATCCCTTGAGGTTACTTCAACCGAGCGATAAAATTGCCGGTCAAAACAGAGAGTTAGAGCAGGATAGCTTCACCTACATGAACCTATCCTGTTCTAGAAGCGGGTTGTCAGGGAAGTCAGCCAGCCCGGCGATGCCTCCACCAATGCCGTCTCCATTGCGCGGTCGAGGCCGCTGAGGATCAGCAGCGACACGGCAAGCGATGCCGCCCCGAGCAGGACCTTGCCGCTCTTGCCCACCTGCATCATCCGGCCGCGCCAGCGCAGCAGAACCTCCCGCGAGAGCCGGCTGACCAGGACCAGCGGCAACGCCGCGCCCAGACCGAACACGATCATGACCGCTGCCACGCTGGCAAGGTCGCTCCCCTGAGCGGCGAGGACCGACGCGGCGCCGAGCGTCGGGCCGACGCAGGGGCTCCAGACTGCGCCCAGCAGCAGGCCGACACAGAATTGTCCCCCGATACCCGTCCCGATTCCCGCCCCGATTCTCGCCCCGGGGCCCGACGAGGTGAGCCCAGGCATCAGCCGGTTGGCGCGATTGCTGAACCCGTTGGTGGCCATGGCGAAAAGCTGCTGCAACGAACTGCTCAGCAGCACCAGCCCGACCAACCCCAGCACCACCGCCGCAGCGTCGCGAACCACCCCATTGCCCACGCCGAGCGAGAAGCCGACGGTGGCCAGCAACAAGCCAATGACCACGAACGAGGTGACCAGCCCGCCGGCCAGCGCGGCGGCGCCGAAGCGATGCGCCGACATTGCGGGCGCGAACACCAGCGGCAGGACCGGCAAAACACACGGTGACAGAACCGAAAGCAGGCCGGCGAGAAACGCGAACCCGAGCGCGCCGATGCCCAAAACGCGTCAGCTCCGGGTTTTATCGAGCAGCGTCTTGATCGAGTCCGGGTTGGTATCGCCGACCGATATCCCCTTCTGGATCGCGCCATGGAACACGATCAGGGTGCTCTGCATCCGCGCCCCCATGGCGTGCACCACGTCTTTCTGGGCGTCGAAATCGACGTGCAGGATGACCAGGTCCGCAAACTCAGGTGTGGCCGCGAGGCGATCGATGATCGGCTTCTGTTTTGCGCAGGTCGGGCACCAGGTGGCCGAGATGTCGACCAGGATCGGCGCGCCCTGGGCCTGTGCAGCCTGGAAGGCCTGCTCGGTGAACGGCGCGACCGAGGCCGCGTGCGCCGGCGCACCGGCATGCAGCGAGACAAATCCAGCGACGAGGGCGGGCAGGAAACGGAGAAGGCGCATTGGCGGTGTCCCTTTGCGGAAAAATGCGATATCGGGACGCCCGGCCGCGGGCCGCGCACCCCTTCCCTATCCGTCGCGACCGGAAGGAAGGTTACAACACGGTTCAGTCGGACAGACTTCCATGGCAGCAGAAGATCCAGGCTGGCGGGAATGGATGCGGGCGGCGCAACAGGGCGACCGCGTAGTCTACGGCCTGCTGTTGACGGCGGCGATCCAGCCGCTCCGCCGGGTGGCGCGCGCGCGTTGGCCATGGGCGGATGCGGCCGCGATCGAGGATGCGGTGCAGGAGACCCTGCTCGCGCTGCATGTTTCGCGCCATCTCTACGACCCGGCGCGGCCCTTCATGCCCTTCTTGTTCGGGATCCTGCGCTTTCGCGGCGCCGACATCATGCGGAAAAACCGCCGCACCGGGGCACGGGAGACCTCAATCGACGATCTGCCGGAAACCTCTGACGCGCTCAGGACGAACAGTACTCAGGACAAGGGTTTGGAAGCCGACGCATTGCGGGCCGCCATCGCTCGTCTACCGGACGGCCAGAGGCGGGCAATCGAGATGACAAAATTACAGGAGCTATCATTGCAGGAGGCCTCGGCCATAAGCGGCATGAGCGTGGCCGCGCTGAAGGTCGCAACGCATCGTGGCCTGCGCGCGCTGCGCGCATTTCTGAATGGACCGCGCTGAAATGAAAACCGAAAACCTTGTCGAGCGGCTTGCCGCGGCGTTGACACCGGTTCGCCGTATCCCAAGCCCGACGACGCGGCTCGCCTGGTGGCTGCTGATCTCCGTGCCGGCGGCGGCGCTGGTCGCCTGGGGCTCCGGATTGCGGCCCGACCTCGCCACACGCCTGGTCGATCGCAGCTTTTTAATCGCGGAGAGTGCCGCATTGCTGACCGCGCTGGTCGGCGCCTATGCCGCCCTCTGCGCCGGGCTGCCCGACCAACCCGGCTGGAAGACCTGGCTGCCGATCCTACCGATGGCGTTGTGGCTCGGCGTGCTCGGACGCCAATGCGTGGATGTGTTGCTGCGGCTGGGTCCGGACGGACTGACGATCACGGCCGATGCGATGTGCCTGCCGGCCATCGCGCTCGGGGGGCTGGTGCCGGCGATCGCCATCGTCGTCCTGCTGCGCGCCAGCGGGAAATTCCGCCCCACCCATGCCTGGATATGTGGCGCGCTCGCCGCCGCCGCGCTGGGTGCGGCAGCGCTCCGTCTATACCACATGGAAGATGCCGCCATCATGGTGCTGGTCTGGCAGTTCGGCTCGGTTGCGTTGTTCGGACTGGCTGCTTGCGGCTTCAGCCGGATGGTTGCAGCCATTCATCCAGACCGCTTCGGGCGGCTGTGAGCGGATCGATCCCCACCCTTGTCACCGACCAGAAGGTGTTGGTGTTCGGCGGCTGCTACAGCAACCTGCAGGCGACGGGGGCGCTGCTGGCCGAGGCGCGGCGGCTGGGCGTGCCGCCGGAGCGGATGATCTGCACCGGCGATATCATCGCCTACGGCGCCGACCCGCTGGCCACGCTGGCGCTGATCCGGGGTGCCGGGATCGCCACGGTGATGGGTAATTGCGAGGAATCCCTGGCCCAGGATGCAGCGGATTGCGGTTGCGGCTTCGCACCCGGGTCCGCCTGCGACCGGCTCTCCACCGCCTGGTTCACCCATGCGTCGAACCAAGTGGACCAAGCGGGTCGGCGTTGGATGTCCGCATTGCCACGGCGCATCGATCTGGTGCTGGCCGGGCGGCACATCGCGGTCGTGCATGGCGCACCCAGCCGGATCAACCGGTTTGTCTTCGCGTCCACGCCCGATGGCGAAATCGCCGCCGAGCTGGCGCTGGCCGGAACCGAGGGCGTGATCGGCGGGCATTGCGGGGTGCCGTTCACCCGCCAGATCGGCGGGCAATTATGGCACAATACTGGGGCGATCGGTCTGCCCGCCAATGACGGCACGCCACGCGGCTGGTTCAGTCTGCTCACGCCGCGCGACGACGAGATCGAGATCGCCGCAATGGTGCTCGACTACGATCACCGCGCCGCGGCACGCGCGATGCGCGCCGCCGGGCTGCCGGGGGAGTACGCCCGGACGATGGAGAGCGGCATCTGGCCCAGCCTCGACATCCTGCCCGCGACCGAACAGGCCCTGACCGGACGCAAGCTGCAACCCGCATCCCTGTCATGGGGCCGGCGCAACGGCCGCGGAAACCTGACCGGGCGAAACTAACCGTGGGAAACGAACCGATGCCGCGACTGACCACGATACGCCGATATTGTTTTTCCGACGGCGTGCCGCGTCGGTCCCTCGTCGTCGCGTTGCTGGTGGGGACAATCCTCAATCTGATCAATCAGGGCGATGCGGTGTTCGCCGGCGCGTCAATCCATCTGACGAAAATCCTGCTGACCTATGTCGTGCCCTATTGCGTCGCCACCTACGGAGCGGTTTCGTCCCGGCTGAACCTGGATCGTCCGGACCGGCCTCCCGCGCCGGGGGCGGCACCGAAAACCGGCGAAACAGGAGCGCGTTCATGCAACCGATGACGCTGGCCGATATCGCGCAAGAGCGGCCCCATGCCCTGCCATGCGGCAGCACGACACCGCTGCTGCGCGCGCGCGCGCGCATGGAGGCCACCGGACAATGGACCGGGTCCCAATCCATGGGTCGGCGTTTCAGCATGGGCTGCGTGGCGCTCGAGATCACCCAGCGCTGCAATCTCGACTGCACGATGTGCTACCTCTCGGAGATGTCCGAGTCCGTGCGGGACACGCCGATCGAGGAGATTTTCCGCCGCATCGACATCATCCTGGCGCATTACGGCCCGCACACCGACGTGCAGGTGACCGGCGGGGAACCGACCTTGCGCCCGCGCGCGGAGCTGGTGGCGATCGTGCGCCGCATCCGCGATCGCGGCATGCGCCCGGCGCTGTTTACCAACGGCATCCGGGCGACGCGCGAGCTGCTGGCCGAGCTGTGCGAGGCCGGGCTGGTCGATGTGGCGTTCCATGTCGACAGCACCCAGCTTCGCGCCGGGCTGCCCACCGAGGCCGGCCTGGATAAAATCCGCGCCGAGTATATCGAGCGCGCCCGGGGTCTGCCGCTTTCGGTGTTTTTCAACACCACCGTGCATGCCGGCAACTTCGAGGAAATCCCCGGCATCGTGCGCTTCTTCGTGCGCCATAGCGACGTCGTGCGACTGGCGTCGTTCCAGCTTCAGGCCGATACCGGGCGCGGCTTGAACCGCCATCGCGCAGCGATCATCACGCAGGCCTCGGTGGGAAGGCAGATCGAGGCCGGAGCCGGCGCGCCGATCGCATTCGACACCCCCGGCGTCGGCCACCACGCCTGCAATCGCTATGCGATGACGCTGGTCGCGAACGGGCGGGTGTACGATCTGTTCGACGACAAGGCGCGGATGACGCGCCTGCTGGCGGCGACCCGGCAGCTGCAATTCGACCGCACCAGCAAACGCCGGACCCTCGCCATCCTGACCGGGTGGCTGGCGCGCCATCCGATCGAGACATTGCGCTGCGCAAGCTGGGCGGCGCGCAAGCTGTGGGCGATGAAGAACGACCTCGCGGCGTCCGGCGGGCGGGCCAACAAACTCAGCTTTTTCATCCACAACTTCATGGGCGCCAAGGAACTCGACCGCGAGCGGATCGATGCCTGCGTGTTCATGGTCGCAACCGCGGATGGCCCGGTGTCGATGTGCCTGCACAACGCCCGGCGCGATAGTTTCATCCTGCAGAAACTGCGCGTTGGCGATACCCTGTGGGACCCGCTGACCGGCGCCGGGCCGGATTCGCCACCGCCGCGGCGGATCCCGCTCAAGGGCCGCGCCCGGCAGACCATTTCATGAGCAGGCCCAGACTATGAGAAGACGGGGATGGCTGGCGATCCTTTCGCTCGGGATGTTGGCCGGCTTTCGCACGCCGCGTGCGGCCGCACCGGAAATTTTGGCGCCGGCCGATCTGGCACTGGCCTGGGCCGGCGTGCTGGGCGCGGCGGTGGATGCCCAGGGCCGGGTCGATTTTCAGCTTCTGGCGGCCGAGCCGGGCGAGCTGGCGAGCGTCGTCGCCGGCATCGGCCAAATCGCGCCGAACAATGCACCCGACCGGTTCCCGACCCGCCAGGACCGGCTGGCGTTCCACATCAACGCCTATAACGCGTTGGCGATGTACACCGTGGTGCGCAGCGGGATTCCCGAGCGGCTGGGGTTGCTGGGGCGAGTGAATTTTTTCAAGCTGACCCGAATAATCGTCGGCGGCCAGACGACGTCGCTGTACGATTACGAGAACGACGTGATCCGTCCGTTGGGCGAGGAGCGGGTGCATTTTGCACTTAACTGCATGGCGGTGTCCTGCCCCCGGCTGCCGCGCACGGCGTTCACGTCGGCCCGATTGGACACGGAACTGGCCTCCGCCGCGCGGCGGTTCTTCGCCGAGCCGCGCAACCTGCAAACCGATCCGGCGCGGCGTGTCGTCCGCCTTTCCTCCATCCTCGATTTCTATCCGGAAGATTTCCGCCGCCGGGCGGCCTCGCCGATCGCCTACGCCAATCTCTATCGCGCCGACCCGATCCCGCCGGATTATGCGGTTGAGTTCATTCCCTATGACTGGACCATCAACGCCCAGCCTCGGTGATAAGGAACCTGCCGAGCCGGATTTTCCGCGTCCGGCCCAGACGGTTTCAGTGCGCCATCAATATGGGAATGTCGGCGCCAGCGAGGATGCGCTGGGTAAAGCCGCCGAATACCGCCTCCCGCAGCCGGCTATGGCCGTAGCCGCCCATGATCAGAAGCCCGACGCCGGATTTTGCCGCCCCAGCCAGCAGCACATCGGCCGGGTTGTGGCCGTGCGGGTCCAGCCGGACCACCGAGACGTTCGGATTGTGCCAACTCAGCATCTCGCGCAACCGGTCGCAGGATTTATCCGGCTTGTGTGCGGCCTCCTGCACCGAAAAAATCAGCACATTGGCCGCCGCGCCGATGAACGCCATTGCGGCGGATACGGCGCGGGCGGCCTCCGGCGTGTCCTTCCAGGCAATGGCGACAGTCCGGGCGAATGCGTCCGCAGTCTTGTCCGCGGCGATCAGCAACGGGCGGCCGCTGCCCATCAGGCCGACTTCCAGCACCTCGCCGCCGACCCCCTCGGGTGTCGGCGACCGTCCCGCCACCATCAGATCCGTGCTGCGGGCATAGGCCGACACATCGTCCGCCAGCCTGCCGATATCGGTCCGCCACTCCCCCGTAACCGCTCGCGCCCCGGAAGTGCCGGTAGGCGCGGTGTCCGTCATCGCGATCTGCTCGCGGGCGCAAAAGGCCTCAACGGCGGCTTTGGTCGTCGCCTGAAGCCTGGCCCCATCCGCCTCCATCTCGTCGATCATCCCGCCCATCACGCCACCGGCGCCGAGGTCGCCAGCCGCCATGCTGACGATGACATCGCGTATGTCGAGCCGGACATGCAGAAAAACCAGATGCGCGCCCGACATCCGCGCCACCGCCAACGCGGTCGCGAATACCGGCGTATCGGCGACCGCCCCGCCTGCCGGCACCAGAATTGTCTTGAACACGAGAAAATCCTCCAGGGAAGGTTGCAACTATACCCGGAAGGCTCTGCCGATCCGTGATATGGATCAACCCCAGGATTGATCGCTTCGGACGGGGCACCCTGGACTGCGCGGCTCGCCCCCCCCCTGTTTACACCCCTTGGTAGGTGCCTCTTGATCATTGCCCTGGCCGGCCACGTCGATCACGGCAAGACCGCGCTGATCCGCGCGCTGACCGGCGTGGACACCGACCGGCTGCCCGACGAAAAGCGGCGCGGCATGACCATCGATCTCGGCTTTGCCTACACCCCGGCGTCGGATGGCGAGGTGATCGGCTTCGTCGATGTGCCCGGCCATGAGCGCTTCCTGCAGAACATGCTGGCCGGTGTGCTGACGATCGGCAGCGTGCTGCTGATCGTCGCCGCCGATGACGGCCCGATGCCGCAGACCTTGGAGCATCTGGCCATTCTGCGGCTGACCGGAGTGGCGGATCTGACCGCTGTCCTCACCAAAACCGACCGGGTGGATGCGGCACGGACCGCAGCGGTGCGCCAGCAAGTCGCCGGGTTGCTCGCCGGCAATGGCTATGCCGGCGCGCCGATCCTGGCGGTATCCAGCATCACCGGCCAGGGGGTGGCGGAATTGCAGGCGCTGCTTGAGCGCAAGGCCCGGTCCGTCCGCGCGGGTTCGGAGCGGGATGGCGGTTTCCGGCTGTCGATCGACCGCAGTTTCGCGCTGACCGGCGTCGGATTGGTGGTCACCGGCACCGTGGCCGCCGGCGCCGCGCGCATTGGCGACACGCTGTTGCTGAGCCCGCCGCGATTGGTCGCGCGGGTGCGCAGCCTGCATGTGCAGGACCGTCCGGCGGAGATCGCGGTTGCCGGCGACCGCTGCGCGCTGGCCATCAGCGGTGCGCGGATCGAGAAAGCCAGGCTGCGCCGCGGCGACTGGCTGATCGATCCGGGGCTGCATGCGCCGACCGCCAGGCTGGATGCCCGGGTCGGCATCGCCGAGGGCCGCAAGCTGCGGCACGGCGCGCGCATCCACGCCCATCTCGGCGCCGCCGCGATCCCCGGACGGGTGCGGGTTCTGGAGGGCGGCGACCTCGAAAGCGGCGAGACCGGTTTCGTGCATTTGATGCTGGACCGCCCCGCCGCGGCCCTGCATGGCGACCGGCTGGTGCTGCGCGACGACGGCACCGGGCGGGTCGTCGCCGGCGGGCGGGTGCTCGACCCGTTTCCCCCGGAACGCCGCCGCCGGCATGGCGCGCGGCTGGCGGTGCTGGCGGCGCAGGCGGAAACCGCCCCACAAGCCGCGCTCGCCGCGCTGCTCGCGGTGGAGGGATGGGTCGATTTGCGGGGCTTTGGGCTTGCCCGCAACCTACCCCCTGCCCCGCTTGCCGCCCTTGCCGCCAGCGTGGCCGGTACCCGGATCGGCCGGGAGGATCATCGGGTCCTGGTGGCGCCGGCGACCGCCGAAAGCGTTCGGGTTGCCTTGCTGCACGCGCTGGCGGGGTGGCACGCGGCGCATCCAGACTATGCCGGGCCGGGGAAATCAGCCCTGCTGGCGCAGGTGTCGCGCGAGGTTCCGGCCGAGATCGCCGAGGCCGGGTTGCACGCGCTGCTGGAAGCGGGCGGCGTCGTCCAGCAGGACGCGGCGTTCCGGTTGCCGGAGCATCGTCCGACACTCGCTGAAGCCGACGAGGCGCTTTGGACGCGCATCGAGGCATTGCTCGCCGCCGCCGGGCTGCGCCCGCCGCGGGTGCGCGAACTGATGGAGGCGCTGACCTTGACGCTGGCCCCAACCGAGGCGCTGCTGGAGCGGCTGGAGCGCTTCGGCCGGCTTTTACGCGTGGCGCCAAACCGCTTTTTTCTGCCCCGGACCGTCTCCGACATCGCCACGCTGGCCGCAACGATGACCGATGCCAGCGAGGAGGGCGGCTTCACCGCCGCCGATTTCAACCGCGCAACCGGTATCGGCCGCAACCTCGCGATCGAGGTGCTGGAGTTCCTGGATAAAGCCGGGATCACCCAGCGCCATGGCGATTTGCGCGTTGTCGTGCAAACCGCCGAGCAGGCGCTGGGCTAAGCCTCCGGCTACCGGTCGCCGATTACGAGTTGCCCTTCAGCAACAGCGCAATGATCGACTCGAAATGCGCATCGGCCAGCGCGCGCAACTCGCCGTCGGTTCGATCCTGCACCGGATGCGGGATGAACACATAGGCCGGATCGATGCCCAAAGATTTGGCCTGAGCCGCCGCCGCTTCGATGAACTCCGTGGTGGCGACGCCAACCGAAGGAATGCCGCGGGTCTCAAGGTCTGCCATGTCATGCGTACAGCACGACGTGCAGCTGCCTCAATCCGCCAGGCCTTCGATCAGCAGATTGACCTCGGTGCCGATCTGCTGGCGCAGCGGCAGCGGCGCGGGGCGCGCCATCGTTGGCTTCATGTAGCGCTTCACCGCGATGCCGCGCTCGGTCAGCCGCTCATCGATGCGATCCAGGAACACATCGCCGCGCGGCTTGGAAATATCCAGAATGCCGATCGTCAACCCGTCCAGGCTCGATGGCCGGGGCAGGCGTGGGCGCACCGTCGGACTTCGCTCCGCGGTGGGATCCAGCAGCAGACTCATGTTTTGACCTCCTTGGTGACAGGGGAGCTGCCGCGCGCGCCGCTGGCAGCCCAGCCGCCGATAATGCCGGAGAACATTCCCGCCCCACCGCCGGCACGCACGATCAGGATACCGCCGGGGCGGAATTTTTTCACGGTTTTTCCGGCGAGCTCATCGGACCCGCCCTCGGTGATGCCCTTGGCACCGGAAACCAGCTCCTCCCCCGGAATTTCGCATAATTCGTGCAGCCGGTCCAAGAAACGCTGCTTGCTCCAGCCGGCGTTGCGAAAACTCCGCTCATGCTCAGGGCAGACCACGATCATCACATCGCAGGCCGGCGCCAGCTTGACGTTCTGCACTGCCATCAGGGACGCGGCAAAACTGCGCGACAGGCTCTCGGGGTCGCGTGATTTCTGGTCCACCACGCCCTGCAGCCCGTAGCCGGCGAACACCGTGACCGCGGATTTGTCCCGAGCCACGCCGCGTTCGACCGACAGCGGTTCCCAGCACGAACCTTCCTCGTCCTCGGCGAAGCAATACGAGAGTTTGCCGGGGTTGCCGAGCGTGGCGCGGTCCACTTCCTGCGGCCGGCCGCCGCCGATGTTACGGATCACCAGCTGCAAGGCGCGCCCGATCGTGGCGTTGGCGCGGTTGCCCTGACCCAGCGCGTTGCCGCGGGCATTCATGCCGATCTCGCGGCGCACCGGGCCGTTCACCACCACCACCGGACCAACATACATCGTGGTCGCCAGCACGCCATGCATGGCGAACGGCTCGTCCAGCACCGCCTCCACCGCGGCCAGCACCACCGGCAGATATTCCGGCTTGCAACCGGCCATCACCGCGTTGATGGCGATCTTCTCGACCGTGGCCGGCGCCAGATCGGGCGGGCACAGGCCGATCACCTCCTGCGGGTCGCGCGCGGTGCCGTCCAGCATGCGCAACACCCGCTCCTCGGTCGGTGGCACCAGCGGCAGGCCATCGGACCAGCCGCGATCGAACATCGCCTCGATGTCGTCCTCGCCGCCGCCGAGGTCGATCCGGCGGGAGGCGAAGCCGGTTTCGCCATGGCGGATTTTCAGTTTCTCGAAGACGCCAGGCTCGATGTTCTTGGCCCCGCAGCCAGGGCGCGAGACCGGTAAATCCACGCCGATGCCGGTCAGGCCGGCGATCCTCTCCCATTCGCTGCGATCCCAGCCATAGATGCGTTCCACTTCCCGCCCGTCGAGCATGCGGATCAGCGTCGGCACGATCTCGATCCGGAGCCGATGGGAAACATCCAGCGCCGTATCATCGATCCGGTCGGGCACGGTTTCGGGGAAATCCGGGTCGTCCTGAGTATAGACCGCGAGGCTGACGCGACGCGCCAGATCACCGAGCACCGGGGCGGTCAGCACACAGGTGGGACAGTCGCGCTTGACGACGGCCACCAGCCCGTCACGCGGCAGGCCATCGTTTGGAGAATTTGTGCTGGGCTGCATGGAAGGACCTGCTGATCGACTGTTGGGAAGCCTATCCCCCAACAGCCGATCCGGCAACGCGCGAGCTATTCCTTAAAACCGTATTCCGGGATGCCCTGCTCGTTGCCGTAATATTTATACGGCAGGAACTTGCCGGACATCGACAGCTTCACCCGATCGCCCTTCGGGTTCGCCTCGCGCTCCATCTCCATATTGAAATCGATCGCCGACATGATGCCATCACCGAATTCCTCCTGGATCAATTCCTTGAACGTGGTGCCGTAGACCATCACCAGTTCATAGAGCCGGTAGATCAGCGGGTCGGTCGGCGGCATCGCCGGGATGGAGCCGCGATAGGGCACTTCGTTCAACATTGCCGCCTCCGCGTCGGTCAGGCCGAACAGCGAAGCGGCCTTGGCGGCCAGGGGCTTGGGCAGCTTCATCTGGCCGAGCAAGGCGGCGGTGATCAGGATCGGCGAAAGGCCGCCGATCTCCGTGCAAATATGCGCCCAGGTCCAGGCCTTCTCACGCTTGATATCGAGGATCTTCTCGTTGAGGTCGGCGCGCTTCATGTCGTTGATCTCCTTTGTGACGGTCAGACCTTCTTAGCAGGCGGCGTGGCAGATTTCTGTGGCTCAAATCCCCTGCCGAGGAGGGTTTTTGCCTGAGATTTCAGCCATGGCGCGGCGGGAATGCGTAGAAACCAGCCAACCTCCGCACCCCTGGCGAATACGCCACGAACGGCTAAACTGCGGCTGCGCCGTGCCTGGACCGTGCCGGCAGCGATAAAAGAGGAAAAACGAAAGATGCTCGACCTGCATTACTGGCCGACGCCGAACGGCAAGAAGGTGACCATCCTGCTCGAGGAATGCGGCCTGGAATACCGCGTCGTGCCGGTCCATATCAGCCGCGGCGACCAGTTTTCCGATGCCTTCCTGAAGATGAACCCCAACCACCGGATGCCAGTGCTGGTGGACACGGCACCCGCCGATGGCGGCGCGCCGATCAGCCTGTTCGAATCCGGCGCGATCCTGCTGTATGTCGCCGAAAAGGCCGGCAAGTTCTTTCCGCAGGATTTGCGCTCAAAAAACGAAGTGATGCAGTGGCTGATCTGGCAGATGGCCAATCAGGGGCCGAAGCTCGGCGAATGCGGCCATTTCCGCCGGCTCGGCGATACCCAGGGAGACCAGTCCTACGCCGTGCGCCGCTTCACCGACGAAGCCAACAGGCTCTATGGCGTGCTGAACAACCGGCTCTATGACCACCGCTATCTGGCCGGCGACCAGTACACGATCGCCGATATGATCTGCTATCCCTGGTGCGTAAACTGGAAGGTCCAGGGCCAGGACATCGAGGAATTCAAATACCTGAAGCGCTGGTTCGAGGAGCTGGGGGCACGGCCCGCGGTGCAGCGCGGCATGGGAGTGGGAGCGGATCTCGCCGAAGACCCTGCGAAGCTGTCGGAGGAGGAGCGCGAGCGGCGGCAAAAGATCATGTACAACCAGCGCGCCCGCCCCGCCCCGACGACCGGCGGAGTGGTCTGAGGCGGGATTATCGGCGTTTCGGGGGAACCGGGCCTGGTTTGATCCGCGACCGGTCGGGACCGCGGGGCTGCGGCGTGGCTCGCGCGCCCTCTCGCACGGCTTGCGGAAAGGCTGCCCGGGGCAGCGTCGCGCCCATCGGGGCACCAAGCGGGACGCCAAGAGGAGAGCCAGGGGGGGCGAAGGACCGATCCGGACCGCGCGCGGCAACCGGACGGGGACGGGCGCCGGCCAGCGGCAGGCGCCGCCGGATGACATAGGTCAGCGCCGCCGCGCCGGCCACCGCGAACATCGCAATCAGCGGCAAAAAACTCAGGTAGTCGGCAAGGAATATGTCGGTCCAGCGCTCCATATCAGCGAAAAATCCGCCCGTGGCGTCGCCACCGGCGGCCTGGGGGTCGAGCAGCCGCAGCCCGGCGCCCGCCACCTGCGAGGCATCGTGCAACTTATCCTGGGAAATCATCGGGGCCGTTTCGTTGCTGATCCGGCCGGGGCCGGAGAGCTTCCAATCCGACAGCGCCGATGCCCCGATCGTCCCGTCCGATGACGGTCCCGCCAGGACCGGCGCCGACATGGAATAGCTCAACATGACGGCCAGCAATCCGGCCCGGAAAATAATTCTGAGTCTGGGAGTAATTCCATTCCTGCGAGTGATTCCAGGTTTGGCCGGGCAGCAGGAACCCCGGCTGAATCGCCATGTTTTCAGCATTCGTCACCTCAATCACACGACCTCGAAAGGACTGTAAGGTTATAGTATCGGACAGCCGCCTGGTCCAGTGAAACAATTTTGCAAAAAATCCCATTCCATGACACAGCCGGTCAACCCCGAGCGCAGGACGATGCCGCGATCCTGGCTCGACCTCGCTTGATAATCAGGGCATTCGACGCGTAGGACAGGAACGCCGCAACCCCTGAAGGAAGGCCCCCCAGCGTGAGCCAACTCTCGACAAAGCCCCTGCGTAAGGCGGTGCTTCCGGTCGCCGGGCTCGGCACCCGGTTTCTGCCCGCCACCAAGGCGATGGCCAAGGAAATGCTGCCGGTGGTGGACAAACCGCTGATCCAATACGCCATCGAGGAAGCCCGCGCGGCCGGGATCGAGCAGTTCTGCATGGTCACCGGACGCGGCAAGACCGCGCTGGTGGAGCATTTCGACATCGCCTTCGAACTGGAGGCGACCTTGCGCGAGCGCGGGCGCCACGAGGCGCTGGCGGTGCTGGCAGCCACCAGGGTCGAGCCCGGCTCGATGGTCACCGTGCGCCAGCAGGAGGCGCATGGGCTCGGTCATGCGATCTGGTGCGCGCGCGCCTTCATCGGCGATGAACCCTTCGCCATCCTGCTGCCCGACGATTTGGTGCTGTCGGAGCAACCCTGCCTGGGCCAGTTGGCCGAAGCCTATCGCCAGACCGGCGGCAATGTGGTCGCGGTGACCGAGGTGCCGGCCGAGCATACAAATCGCTACGGCATCCTCGAAATCGGCCAGGATGACGGCCGGCTGGTCGAGGTCCTGGGTTTGGTGGAAAAGCCACATCCGGGCCATGCACCGTCGAACCTGTCAATCATCGGCCGCTACGTGCTGATGCCGGAGGTGATCGGCCATCTGGCGCGCATGGAACGTGGCGCCGGCAATGAGGTGCAGCTGACCGACGGCATGGCGAAGCTGATCGGCCAGCAGCCGTTCCACGGGCTGCGCTACGAAGGCAGGCGCTTCGATTGCGGCGACAAGATCGGCTATCTGGAAGCGCAAATCGCCTACGCGCTGCAGCGCCCGGAGATGGCGGTCGCGGTGCGCCAATTCCTCAAGAATTATATCGACGCTTGATCCGACCCAAAGGAACCAGCTCCGAAATGCCGTTCCAGCATGATTTCGATGCCACCTCGCTGCGCGAATACGACATCCGCGGCATCGTCGGCCAAACCCTCGGCCCGGCGGATGCATTCGCCATCGGCCGCTGCTTCGGCTCGATTGTGGCGCGAAACGGCGGCAGCGATGTCACCGTCGGCTATGATGGCCGGCTATCCAGCCCAGGGTTGGAGGCAGCCCTGGTCGATGGGCTGAAGGCCAGCGGGATGGATGTCATCCGCATCGGCCGCGGGCCGACGCCCATGCTGTATTACGCGACGACGCGGCTGCGCAGCGCCGGCGGGATCATGGTCACCGGCAGCCACAACCCGGCAAACTACAACGGCTTCAAGATGATGCTGGACGGCAAGCCGTTCTTCGGCGACCAGATCCGCCAGATCGGCGAGATGGCGGCGTCCGGGAACGTGGTGGCCGAGGCCGCCGGCGACGATCTCTCGATCGACATCGCCGCCGATTACGTCGCCCGGGTGGCGCGCGACTATGACGGCGGCGACCGCGGACTGAACGTGGTCTGGGACAACGGCAACGGCGCCGCGGGAGACGTGCTGGCGCGCCTGGTGCGGCAGCTGCCGGGGCGCCATACGGTGCTGAACGGCATCGTCGACGGCAATTTCCCCGCCCATCACCCAGACCCGACCGTGCCCGCCAACCTGGCGCAGCTGATCGCCGCGGTGGCCGAGCGCGGCGCCGATCTCGGCATCGCGCTCGACGGCGATGCCGACCGGATCGGCGTGGTCGATGACGCCGGCAAAATCCTGTTCGGCGATCAACTGATGGTGGTGCTGGGACGCGACATGCTAGCGCGCCATCCGGGGGCGACGATCATCGCCGATGTGAAGGCGAGCCAGGTGCTGTTCGACGAGATCGCCCGTGCCGGCGGCAAGCCGCTGATGTGGAAGACCGGCCATTCCTTGATCAAGGCGAAGATGGCGGAGACCGGCTCGCCACTGGCCGGAGAGATGTCCGGCCATATCTTCTTCAACGACGAGCACTGGTACGGGTTCGACGACGCGCTGTATGCCGGCGTGCGGCTGCTTGGCATCGTCGCGCGCATGGCCGCAAGCCTGTCGGAGGTGCACGCGGCGATGCCGCAGGTGATAAACACGCCCGAATTGCGCTTCGACTGCGACGACCGGCGCAAATTCGGCGTGATCGCGGAGGTTGCCGCGCGGCTGGCTCAGGATGGCGCGCAGGTCGCCGCCATCGACGGCGTGCGGGTGAACACGCCGGATGGCTGGTGGCTGCTGCGCGCGTCCAATACTCAGGCGGTGCTGGTGGCGCGCTGCGAGGCCGCCAGCGAGGCCGGGCTGGCGCGGTTGAAGGCGGCGCTGGTGCGGCAGCTGCAAGCATCCGGACTGCCGGCGCCGGATTTTTCCGCGGTCAATGCCGGGCACTGACCAACCGGAAGCGTGTTGGGCCAAAGGCCGCGGTCAGTCCGTGGGATACAGGGTCCAGGCGGATTGGCCGACGGTGGGGGGTTGGCAGAGGATGGGCACCGCGTTCGGGGTTCGGATATTGGCTTCCAGCCCCATGGCCTGGCGCAGCGCGCGGAATAGCGCGCCGTGCGCGACCACCAGTACCGGGGCGGGACAGGCCACGCAGCGGTTGATCGCCGCCACCGCCCGCTCGCGCAGCGCGGCGAAAGGCTCGGCCCCGTGCGGGGTCATTTGTCCGTCCACCCAATGGACGAACCATTCCGACATCGGCTGGCCTTCCTGCACGCCGAACGAGACTTCGCGAAGCCCGTCATCCACCGCCACCGGCAATCCCAGGGCTTTGCCGGCGTAATCGGCGGTGACGCGGGCGCGCGACAGCGGCGAGGAGATGATCGTCGCGATCCCGCGTCCCAGCAGCTTGTCCGCCGCCGAGCTGGCCTGCGCCAGCCCGGTTTCGTTCAGCGGAATATCCACATTGCCCTGCGACAGGTTGGCGGCGTTCCAGTCCGTCTCGCCGTGGCGGAGGAACCAGAACGGCGTGGCTGTCAGCCGGGCAGATAGGTCCATTTTCAAGTCGGGCATCCTCGGGTCGGGCATCCTCAGCTCAGACCTTCCGCCTTCAGCGTTGCCGCGACCGCGGGACGGGCCAGCATCCGTTCCAGATGCGCGGCGCAATTGGCCGGCAGGGTCATGCCGACGCGCTTGCTCCAGAATTCGGTGTAGAACAGCGCGGTGTCCGCGATGGAATAGAGGCCACACAGGTATTGTCTGCCCTCCAGCGCCTTGTCCATCTGGGCAAAACCCTTGGTCGCGATCTCGGTACCGCGGGTTTTCACCGCTTCCTCGTCGGACACGGTGGGCGAGTAGTTGGAGGCGCGGAAAACCCGCGAAAAACCCTGCATGTGGATCGTCGATACCGCATAGTCGGTTAGTTCCAGGCAGCGTGCCTGACCGTCGAAATCGTCGGGCAGCAGCTTCAGGCCGGGATTGGTGCGCGCCAGCCAATAGGCGATGGCGGGATACTCGGTCATCACCGTGCCGTCGTCGCGCGTCAGTGTCGGCACTTTGGATTTCGGGTTCACCGCGGTGAATTCCGGCTTGAACTGCGCGCCCTCGCGCAGGTTCACGGCCTCGGTATCGTACGGCTTGCCGATTTCCTCCAGCAGCACGTGAATGCCGATCGAGCAGGCGCCGGGGGCATAGTATAGTTTCATCGCATCTCTCCCTTGATAATTAATCGAACAGCGAGCTCACCGAGCTTTCGTCGTGGATCCGCCGCATGGCTTCAGCCAATAGCGGCGCGATGGTGACCTCGCGGATGTTGCCGGCTTTACGCACAGCCTCGGTCGCCATGATGCTGTCGGTGATCGTCATCATCTCGACCGGGGTGGAGGCGATGCGCGCCACAGCGCCCCCCGACAACACGCCGTGCGTGACATACACGCTGGCCGAGCGCGCGCCGTTGCTCAGCAACGCTTCGGCGGCATTGCACAGCGTGCCGCCGCTATCGACGATATCATCCACCAGGATGCAGTCGCGGCCCTCCACCTCGCCGATGACGTTCATCACCTCCGAGGCGCCGGCGCGCTCGCGGCGCTTGTCGATGATCGCCAGGTCGCAACCCAGCCGGGTGGCGATGGCACGGGCGCGGATCACCCCACCCACGTCCGGCGAGACGATCATCAGGTCGCGGTTCGGATAGCGTTGCTGAATATCGCGCGAGAACAGTGGCGCGGCATACAGATTATCCACCGGGATATCGAAGAAGCCCTGGATCTGTCCGGCGTGCAGATCCATCGTCAGCACGCGATGGGCGCCGGCCTCGGTGATCAGGTTGGCGACCAGCTTGGCGCTGATCGGTGTGCGCGACCCGGATTTGCGGTCCTGGCGGGCATAGCCGAAATACGGGATGACCGCGGTCAGGCGACGCGCGGAGGCGCGGCGCAGCGCGTCCAGCGTGATCAGCAATTCCATCAGATTGTCGTTGGCCGGATAGGAGGTGGACTGGATCACAAACACATCCTCGCCACGGATGTTTTCATGCACCTCCACAAACACTTCCATATCGGCGAAGCGGCGGACCGACGCCTTGGTCAGCGGCACGGCAAGCACGGCGGCGACGGCCTCGGCCAAAGGGCGGTTGCTGTTGCAGGCAACGATTTTCATGCGGTTCGGTCCCTGGGGAAGGCGTCCGGCAGGCTCGCCGAGCAAACAGACTGGCCGAGCAATCAGACTGGCCGAGCGAAGCGACAAACGGTCGCAGGCGTTCTAGCAACGGGCGGGGCCAGTGTCCATGAATGGCCTCCAAACCATCATTGGATCCGGCGGGGGATCAAGCGGGCGGTTTCGCCGCCGGCTCGGCGGTCTTCGGCTGGCGGCGGCCGGACTGGGTCAGGATCACGTCACGCACGCCGCCCGATGCCTGTTGCGCGACCACGACCGCCACATCGCCCCAGTAGCCGTTCAGCGTGCCGGCGGGAATTTCGTTCAGCTGCACGATGTGCCCCAGCTCCCGCCCTGCCTGGTTCGCCACCAGCCAATCGATCTCGATCCGTTGCGTGTTGCCAGCGGTCGGGACGGCGCGCACCGCCCCCTGGACGGTGAAATCAGCGTCGGCCGGCCGGTCCTGCACCAGCGGGCCGAGCTTGGCGAGTTCGCGGCGCAGTTGCAGGGCCAGCGACTGGTTGCCGTCGCCGGGCGCGCCGTGCACCGGGGGGATCCACACGCGGGCAGGGCGGTTGAACAGGCTGTTGGGATCGGCGCGCTGGTCGATGCCCTGGATGCGGCTCAGCAGATCGGCGATCGCCGCCACGTCGTCGGCGGCGGCCTCGCGCAGCGTGGCTGGGTTGCCGCTGACCCAGGACACCGCCGGGACGGGCGGACCCTCGGTGGCACCGCGTTCGCGGCCGGTGGCGTCCTGCACCCGGAATTCCGGGACCACGGCGGCGCCGCGCTGTTCGGTACGCGCGATCAGCTTCCAGTCGCCCCGCTGCGCCGGGCCGGCGAAGGCGGGGACCTCCAGCGCCTGCAGGCCGGCAGCCAGGCTGTCGGTGTAGGTCAGGCCGGCCGGCTCGGTCAGTAGGTTGGGATCGGGGACCGCCACCACCGCGAGCCGGGCCGGCGGGGGTTGGGCCAGGCGCATGGCGGTGGCGCCGGGCTGGCCCATGAACGGACGCGGCAGATCGCCGCAGCCGGCAAATGCCAGCAGGGAGGCGAGTGCCAGCAGCGGGGCGAAGGCCGGCGGTTTCATCGGCTGGGCAACGCGATCACCGAGATCTGGTGGCCGATCGGCCCACCGCCGGCCAGGGTGCGCCGGCGGTGGCTGAAAAACCGTTCCGGGTCGTCATGTGTGTCGGCATCGATGGTATCGACGCCGCCGATTTCCGCGGCGGCCAGACGGGCGACGCAATAACCGGCAAGATCGAACTGCCATCGCGCGTCCCGCTGGCCCGGGACGAAGAACTTCGTGTGCGCGAGGTCGGCTGCCAGCACCGCGTGGCGCAGATCGGCGGCAACCTCGTAGGATTTCTGGCGGATGCAGGGTCCCACCGCGGCGGCGATGCCGGCGCGGGTGGCGCCCAGCGCCTCCATCGCCGCGATGGTGGCTTCCAGCACGCCCGCCACCGCGCCGCGCCAGCCGGCATGGGCCGCGCCGACCACGCCGGCGGACAAATCCGCGAACAGCACCGGCGCGCAGTCGGCGGTGACGATGCCCAGCGCGATGTCGGTCCGGTCGGTGACCATCGCATCGGCGCGCGGTCCGGCGCCGGGCGGCCAGGCGGCGATGACGGGGACTACCTGCGCCCCGTGCACCTGCGTCAGCCCGACCAGATGGGCCGGGTCAGCGCCGATGGCACGGGCGGCGCGGGCGCGGTTCTCCAACACGCGGTCGCGGTCGTCCTGGCCGGACAGGCTGCAATTCAGGCTGGCGAACGGCCCGGCCGAGACCCCACCGGCGCGCGTGAAGAAGCCATGCGGCGCAAGCACGGCGGACGAAACCAGCGACGGGGGATAGGCCAAGGGCGAGGCTTTCACGGTTCGAAACCCGGCGGGACCGGGCATCCAGGGTGGCAAACCGCCAGGACCTTGAACAGCTGCCCCATCCGGTCGGGCTCCGCCAGCCGGCGGGCAGACCCGATCAGCGCCGAGGCCTCTGCGGGGGCCTGGCCGCGCGCCAGCCGGAAAATGCGCTGGAACAGGCCAAGCCGCGTCAGGAATTTTCCCTGTGCCAACGGCCCGTGGATCGTGACGCCGCGGGCGCCGCGGGCAAAAGCGGCAAAATCCACATGCGCGGTCAGGTCAGCCGAGCCTGGCTCGCTCAGCGGGTCCGCAGGGCGGCCATCGCGCAGAGCCTGCAGGCTGTTGCCGGGAGCGCTCTCCGCCGGGCCGTAATCCAGAAACAGCGCGATCCCGGGTTGTTGCGCGAACCGGGCGGCGAGTTGTGTGGCGATGGCGATGGCCGGTTCACAGATTTCGATCGTTTCACCGTTTTCGATCGTTTTGCCGTATGTCGCCTGGCGATCCGGCGGATCGGTCGGGTGTTCGACGAAGCCGCCGGCGCCGACGAAGCGTTCGGTCCAGACCTCGTCGCGGCGGACGAACTGGCGGATCGGCAATGCGTCCAGGAACTCGTTGGCCAGCAGCAACAGCGGCGCATCCGGCACGCTGTCCAGGCTGTCATGCCAGGCGGCAACCTGAGCCGGCAGGCATCGCGCCTGAATCTCGCGCAGCCTGGGCGAGGTCTCGATCAGATGCACCCGCAAAGCGGCGCGGAAATCCGGCGCAACCTGGCTGACGGCGCGCAACGCATCCGCCATCAGCGTGCCGCGCCCCGGCCCGGCTTCGGCGAAAATCACCGGATCGGGCCGGCCCAGCAACTGCCAGCACACCGCCGCCCAGGCGCCGAGGATTTCCCCAAACGCCTGGGTGATCTCCGGTGACGTCGTGAAATCGCTGAACGGGTCCCGCTCGGCATAATAGGCGGCATTCGCCCTCGCCATGAAGGCGTCGAGCCGTTCGTGGATCGCCATCAAGGCATCGAGCCGTTCAGGCAATGGGGGCATGTGGCCGGGCGCGGAGCACGAGCCAGACCCCCGCGAGCAGCATCGGCAGGGACAGCAACTGGCCCATGGTCGCGCCAGCGAACAGGAAACCCAGGAAAGCGTCTGGCTGGCGGAAGAACTCGCCGACGATGCGGGCCAGCGCGTAGCCGACCAGGAAAACACCGGTCAGGCTGCCGAAGCGGGCGCGGATGGCCTGCCGGCGCGACAGCGTGAACAGCACCAGGAACAGCAGCAAACCCTCCATCGTCGCCTGATACAGCTGGCTGGGATGGCGGGGGATGTCGCCGGCATTGGGAAAGATCATGGCCCAGGGCAGCCAGTCCGGCGCCTGCCTGCCCCACAGCTCGCCGTTGATGAAGTTGGCGATGCGGCCGAGCATCAGGCCGATCGGGGCGACCACGGCGAGGCGGTCGGCGAAGCCCAGCAACGCGATCCGGTATTTGCGGCAGAACCAGACCGTGGCGAGTGCCACGCCGAGGAAGCCGCCATGAAAACTCATGCCGCCATGCCAGACTTCCAGCGCGCGGGCCGGGTTCGCCAGATAATAGCCCGGCTGGTAGAACAGCACATAGCCGAGCCGCCCGCCGAGCACCACGCCGATCGTGGCCCAGGTCAGGAAATCGTCCACCTGGATTTCGCTGGCCACCGACGGCGCCAGCCGCACCAGCCGGCGCATCAGCCGCCAGCCCAGCACCAGGCCCAGGATATACGCCATCGCATACCATCGGATGCCGAACGGGCCGAGCTGGTAGCCGGCGAACGCGATCGGCCCGAACTCGACGATCGTCGGGCTGAACTGCGGAAACAACAATACGGGGATCACAGATAGGGATCCGGCTGCGCCAGGAAGTCGCGCACATAGTGCTCGATGCCGCGTTCCAGCTTGGTGAACTGACCGCTGTAGCCGGCGTCGCGCAGCCGCGCCGGGCTGGCCTGGGTGAAGGATTGGTACTGGCCGCGCAGATTGGCCGGCATGTCGATGAACTGCACGTCCCGCTTGCGCCCGGCGGCATCGCTAACCGCGTGCGCGAGATCGAGGTAACTGCGCGCCTGCCCGGTGCCGACATTGAACAAGCCGTTGGCTTCGGGGGTATCCAGCAGCCACAGCATCACATCCACCACATCGCCCACCCAGATGAAGTCGCGCTTCTGCTGGCCATCCGCCAGGTCCGCCACATCGGAGCGGAACAGCCGTACCGCCAGCCCCTGCGCCACCTCGTCGTGCTTGACCTTCACCACCGAGATCATCGGGCCCTTATGGTATTCGTTCGGCCCATAGACGTTGAAGAATTTCAGCCCGGCCCATTGCGGCGGGCGCTTCTCGCCGCCGGCGATTTTCTTGGAAATGGCCAGGTCGAACGCGTGCTTGGTCCAGCCATACAGGTTCAGCGGACGCAGCGTAGTCAGGTGCGCCGGGCTGAAATCATCCTCGAAACCCTGCGCGCCGTTGCCGTAGGTGGCGGCCGAGGAGGCGTACACGAAGCGCACGCCGCGCGCGGCGCACCAGTTCCACAGACGCAGGCTCAGCTCCACATTGGTCGCCCAGACCTGATCCCCGTCGGTGGCGGTGGTGGCGCTGATCGCCCCGAGATGAAACACCATATCGATCGGGGGATGGCTGGCGAGCAGGTTGTCGAGATCTTCGGGCGGAACAATCCGGGCCGGCGGGTGTTTGCCCAGGTTACGCCACTTGCCGCCGTCGCCAAGCCAGTCGACCACCACGGTTTCATGCCCGCGCCGGCTGAGCGCCGCCTGAAGGTTGGAACCAATGAAGCCTGCGCCGCCGGTGACGAGTATCATGGCGCTGGGTTATACGGACGGCCGGCGGTTCACGAAAGCGTTCCGCGATTCTTACGGCAGACAGTCTTGTGGCAAACGGTCTTGCGGCAGAGTTTCTTGGCCGCTTTCACGGAGCATCGGATCATGGCTTTGCGCCCGCGCATTCTCGAAGATCTCGCCGGCGTGGCCGGTGGGGCGCTGTCCGCGCTCGCGGGGCTGCGTGAGGAGTTAGAGGCGCTGGTGCGCGCCCGGGTGGATGAAACCCTCCGCCGGCTGGAGTTGGTGCGGCGGGAGGAATTGGAGGCCATCGCCGAGCTGGCAGCCAATGCCAGGGCGGGTCAGGAAGCGGCGGATTTGCGCATCGTGACGCTGGAAGCGCGCGTGACGGAACTGGAATCGCTCGAATCCGGCGCGGTCGCTGACACCACAACGGAGATAAAGCAGGGCGAAACCTGAGCCTGCGGCCGGGAAATGCCAAAACTTAATGGAAATTTCCGATGCGGAACGGCAGAATCTCGCGTCCGACGAAAGTCTTGGCCTTGCGGCGCGGCGGCCGGGTTCGTTAGGCTAGAGCTTGTGGTGGCGTTGGGTCGCGCCCACCAGATAAGAGATCAGCTAGTCAACACTGAATGTCGCCCTTGGCTATCAGAAGCTGGACTACCAGAACGGGACTACCAGAACTGGGCGCCCTGCCATTTGGGCCTTCCTCCAACCGGGAGACCTCGCATGTCCGGCATGACCACCGCTTTCCAGGAAGCCGCTTCCAATCCGCTCGATGTCATGGAGAAGATCGTCATCGCCAATGACTGGGTCTTCGATCGCCGCAACGATTTTGAGATGGCGGCCGAAGCACCCGGAAAATGGTGCGATTTCGGGTTGTATTTCAGCTGGTCGCACGAAATCAGCGCCATGCACTTCACCTGCGCCTTCGACCTGAAAGTGCCGGAGAAGCAGCGCGCGGCGCTGTACGAGCTGCTGGCGCTGGCCAACGAGAAGCTCTGGATCGGGCATTTCGGCATGGACAGCGAGGACGGCATGCCGGTGTTCCGCCATTCGGTGCTGCTGCGCGGCGCGCCGGGCGCCTCCGCCGAGAGCCTGGAGGATATGGTCGACATCGCCATCACCGAATGCGAGCGGTTCTTCCCGGCATTCCAGTTCGTGCTCTGGGGCGGCAAGCCGCCGGCCGAGGCACTAGCCGCGGCCATGCTGGAATGCGTGGGCGAGGCATGACCACACCCGCTATTCCACCGATCCTACTGGTCGGCTGCGGTCGCATGGGCAGCGCCATGCTGGCCGGCTGGCGCGAACGCGGGCTGGCGCCCTCAATCGCGGTCGATCCGTCGCCGACCGCCGCCGCCGTCGGGGGGCCGGATCTGCAGGTGGTGCCAGCGTTCTCCGCCATTCCCGCCAGCTTCTACCCGTCGGCGGTGGTGCTGGCAGTAAAGCCGCAGAATGCCGCCGACAGCCTGCCCGCCTACCGGCAATATGCCGGTGGCGCGGTGTTCCTCTCGATCATGGCCGGGCGCACCATCGCCGGCATCCGCTCGCTGGTGGACGAGAACGCGGCAATCGTGCGCGCCATGCCGAACACCCCGGCCGCGGTGCGCCAAGGCGTGACCGTCGCCTGTCCGGGTGTGGGCGTGACCGCGGCACACCGCGCGCTGTGCGATAGCTTGCTAACGGCCATCGGGGTGGTGGCCTGGGTGGAGGACGAGGCGCTGCTGGACCCGGTGACCGCGGTTTCCGGCTCCGGCCCGGCCTATGTGTTCCTGCTGGCGGAACTGATGGAGAAGGCGGCGATCGAGCAGGGGATCGCGCCCGGTCTGGCCCGGCTGCTGGCGCGCCAGACCGTCTCGGGCTCCGGCGCACTGCTGGCGGCGAGCGGAGAGGATGCCGCGGCGCTGCGGGTGGCGGTAACCAGCCCTGGCGGGACCACCCAGGCGGCCTTGTCGGTGCTGATGGGTCCCGATGCCTGGCCGGCCGCGCTCAGTGCCGCGATCGCCGCCGCCACGGCGCGGTCGCGCGAACTGGCCGGCTGACAAACCGGCGCGCCAGCCCCATGTCCGGATCATGAGCGACGAAATCCTTTCCGACGCGGGGTTCGACCGCCGGCTGATCACCGCCGCGTTCAGTTTGGCCGCGGCGAGAGGCTGGCGTCGGGTGAGCATCGTCGATGCCGCCCGCGAAGCCGAACTGAAGCTGGACCGCGCCCGCGAGCGGTTTGCCGGCAGGCATGCCCTGCTGCGGCGGTTCGGGCGGCTGGCCGACCAGGCCGCGCTGGCGGAAGCGCCGACCGAGGGGTCCGTGCGCGACCGGCTGTTCGATCTGATGATGCGCCGGATCGATTTCCTGCAGACGCATCGGGCGGGAATGCTGGCGCTGTTGCGCGCCTTGCCCGCCGACCCCGCCATGGCGCTGCTGCTGGGTTGCGCCAACCGGCGCAGCCTGGGCTGGATGCTGAATGCCGCCGGGGTTTCCACCGGCGGTGGGCCCATCTCGCATCTGCGCGTCTCCGCGCTGCTGGGAGTTTGGCTGTGGACCCTGCGCGCCTGGCAGCAGGACGAGGCCCCGGATCTATCGGCGACCATGGCGGCGTTGGACCAAGGATTGTCGCGCGCGGAGCGGGCGGCGTCCTGGCTCTCCCGGTCCCGAAGCGGCCCTGGTGGCGCGCCGGAACAGGCAATGGAGCCCGCCCCCGACGAGGCAACGCCTGCTTCCGATCCTCCCGGACCCGCCGTCTAGACATTGGCTGCATTGCAGCGTAAGGGCCAAGCCATGGGTGCAACGGCCCCAGGACGCATTCGCAAAAGCCAACAAAGGAGCCAGGCATGGCCTTCGACCCTAAGTCGATGTTCAACACCGACCTCAGCAAAATGTTCGCGGACATGAAAATGCCTGCAATGCCGGACATGAGCGGCCTGATGACCGCGCATCAGCGCAATATCGAGGCGCTGACCGCCGCCAACAAGGTGGCGATGGAAGGCGCGCAGGCCTTCGCCCGCCGCCAGGCAGAGATCGTCCAGCAGAGCGTCAGCGAGATTACCGAGGCGATGAAATCCTTCTCGGGCATCGATGCGCCGCAGGACAAAGCCGCCAAGCAGGCGGATATGTTGAAACACACCTACGAGCGGGGCGTGGCCAATCTGCGCGAACTCGGCGACCTGATCAGCCGCTCCAACGGCGAAGCGGTCGAGTTGCTCAACCACCGCTTCGTCGAAGCAATGGAAGAAGTCAAAACCCTCGCGGCCAAGAAGTAACCAACCCGCCGGCAGTCAGTTCTGCTTCTACGCCGTCCATGGGCAGTAGAAGCAGAACCGGTCGTTCAGAACGCCACCCAGGCAAACGCATAAAGTGTATTGTTGGCACTGGCGTTGCGACCGTTGCCGTCATAATTGGTCGCGGCGCCGTTAAACTGTGTGTAGATAACGTATTGCACGCCCAGTTTTAAGTTGGCCCACGGCCCCATCCAGGAATCGGCCTTGCCAAACGGTACCCAGTCGGCCTCAATGGAGAAGGAGTTGCTGTTCGGTTTGCCGTTGGCGCTGCCGCTGACCGGGTTGGTGGAGCCATACAGAAGCTGGTTCGGAGTGCCCCAGGTCTTCTGCCAGCCGATCGTCGCGCCGTAGGTCTGCTGATAAAAATAGGAGGCGTTTAGCCGGATCTGGTTCAAATTGTTGCGCGGCTGATCGGATGTTCCCCCGGCAAAGGCACCGTTCAGATTCTGTTGTTCGTTAACGTAGATGCCATAGACCGTGCCGACATGGGTTCCGTCGCCGAGATACTGGTAGCCGCCGTCGATGGCGAAGTCGGTATAATTGTTGCGTCCGAATGACGGATCCACGCTGCGCATCTTGCCGCCGGCGTTTGGATTGAAGTCGGAATAGAAGAACAGCCCGCCGACATGCGCCGATTGCTGGTTCCAGTTCCACTCATAGGCGGCGCGCAGATACGGAGCGAGACCGCTGGTGCCGCCGAGGGGTGCACCCGGGTAAGTCGTGCCGGCGTATTGGAGCAGACCCGGGCCATAGGACGAATAGGCGCCGCCCTCCAAATAGAGGCTTCGGTCGTACCAGGCATAGACCGTGGTGCCGATCGAGTTGCCGATCAGCGCGCCGGCCAGCAATGGCTGGGCCTGCGGAACTGGCAGGAACGCGGATGAAACATACGGATAGCCCCAGGCAAAGGTCGAGTTGAAAGGGTCCTGTACGGTAGGGCCGTTGTTGACGGACAGGCCGACGCGGACTTCGCTGGTTTTAGTATCAAACGGTGCGGTCAGCCGCAGATCGGTGTTGTCGAGCTTAAACGTGCTGGCGATGCCGTTGAAGGTACCCTGCACAAAGCCGCCAACGTAGTCGTTTACCCCGCCAGCGAGGAACACGCTGATCTGGTCCATCGCAAAGTTGTTATTGGTGGCGTAATGCTGCGCCTGGGTGCCTTCCGGGATGCTACCACCGATATTGTTGAACGAACCGAGCAGCATCGCCGATAGGGGTATGTGGGCGGCAATCCCCTCCCCCCCTTGCTGCGTGTAACCGCCGATCTTGAAGGCACGGCCGAAGGGCGTCAGTTGCGGTCCGAACGCGCCTATATGACAGGCGGTACAGGGCTGACCAGTCTGCGCTGAAAAGCTCGGCAGCGCCGAGGCGGGGGAGGCGTTCAACAGAAATGCCAAGCCGGTAGCGGCTAGCCATAGTCTCAGAGAGGAGAGAATTTCAATCGGTTTTTTTGTCCCCACGGGCCGCGCCAAACACATTATTGTTGCCAATAGCCAAGCTGAGAGGTCGGTCATCCGAGAGAACTTCCCTTGGCGAAGAGTGGACGCCGAGTCCTGGCGTTAATCCGATCGTCGATCCAAATTAGTTTAATAATCCGGCGGTCCGTGCGGGTAGAGCGGCTCATGACGAGAACGGTTCGATCTCGCAGATGACCAAATTTGGCCTATTTGACGGTGGCAAGGTAGGCGATCAAATCGGCTCGCTTGGTGTCGTCCTTCAGTCCCGCATAGATCATCGTGGTTCCTGGGACGACCGTCTTCGGTGAGAGTAGATATTTGTCCAGTGTTGCCTCGTCCCAGGTCAGATTATCGCTCTGATTGGCCGGGGAATAATGGAAGCCCGCCACCGTCCCGGATTTACGTCCAACCACGCCGAACAGCGACGGACCAATGGAATTTTTTCCGGACAGGACAGCATGGCAGATGCTGCATTGCGTCTTGAAGATACTCTGCCCGGCCGCGGGATCGCCGGCGTTGGCGCTGATGGGGAACCCGATTACCGTGACGATGCAACCGATCAGCGCCATCCGATGCAGGGAAACGAAGATATTGCGGCACATAAACGATCTCCGTGACGACTCCATCGGGGCGGTTATCCGATCTGTGGGGCGCTCGTCGCCGTTATGCATTCAGAGACGTTAACCGATACAATCATGAAATCATGCTTTGGTTCCATTGCGGCGGGTCGCCATTCTGCCGGCCGGCGCGAGGGTTGGTTACAACGGAGCCGTATGGATCGGAGCACTGGCGATTGCCGCCGTTCATAGCCGCCGTCAGATGGGCAGCCGGATGCGGGCGCGCAGGCCGCCAAGCGGGCTGTTTTCCAGCGCGATCTCGCCGCCATGGGCGCGGACGATGTCACGGGCAATGGTCAGGCCCAGACCGGTGCCGCCGGCAGCACTGCTCTCGAACGGACGGAACACGCTTTCCCTCCTTCCAGGCGGGATGCCGGGGCCGTTGTCGTCCACAGTCACGATCACCGAGCGTGGATCGGGCAAGCTGGCCGACAGCGTGACCCGGCTGGCGTGCCGGCGCGCATTGTCCACCAGATTGGTGATGGCGCGGCGCATCGCATCGGCGCGAAGCTTCAGTATCAGGCCGGGGGGGGCTGTGACGTCGATCCGGGCCCCGGCCCGCCGCGCTCCGGCCGCGACGTCCTCCAGCAGGGCCGAGATGTCGGCTGGCTCGGCCTGTTCCGCCCCCTCGCCGCGCGCGAAGGCCAGGTAGCCGCTGATCATTCGCTCCATCTCCTCGAGATCCGCCGTCATCGCCTCCACGTCCTGCGCCAGCGCCCCTTCCGCGGGCAGCATCGCCAAAGCGAGCCGCAGCCGGGTAAGCGGGGTGCGCAGATCATGCGACACGCCGGCCAGCATTTCGGTGCGCTGGCTGAGGAAACGCAGGATGCGCCCCTGCATCCGGTTGAAAGCGGTGGCGGCCTGGCGCACCTCGATCGCCCCTTCGGGCTTGATCACGTCGTGGTCGCGCCCCATGCCGAACGCCTCGGCGGCGGCGGCAAGGCGGCGGATGGCACGCACCTGGTTGCGCATGAACAGCGCCGCGACGATGAAGACCGCGATCGCGGTGCCGACCAGCCAGAGGATGAACAGATAATAGGTGGATGTGTACAGGCGTTTGCGCGGCGCCTCGATGTTCAGCACGCCTTGGGGAAGCTGCACCCGGATCAGCACCGAGCGGGGGTCGGAGGTCCAGTCATAGAACATCGGCAGCTTGAGGTCGCCCGACAGCGCCGCGGCCAGGTCATCGTCCATCGGCCCCAGCACGTTCTGCCATTTTGTGTTGGGCAGGATGCCGCCCGGCTCCAGGTCTATCTCCAGGCCGAATTTCTGGTGCGCCATCTGGATCAGCCAGGCCTGGTCCCGCGGATCCGGATAGCGGCGCAGCAGATCGATGGTCATCGCGATCTCGCCGGACACCGCGCTGGCGAACCGGCGCGAGACAATGCCGATATGACTGCCGTAGAACACCTGCAGCGCCACGAGGTCCAGCAGCACCAGCGGCACCAGGATCATCAGCAGGCTGCGCCCCAGCAGCGAGCGCGGCAGCACGCGTTTGACCAGCCGGCCGATCTCGTAACCAGGAAACCCCGTCCGCATGCCTATGACCCGGGCTTCAGCACGTAGCCGCGTCCACGCACCGTATGCAGGAAGCGCGGCTCGCGCGGGTCGATCTCGATTTTTCGGCGCAACCGCGTCACCTGCACATCGATTGCGCGTTCGCCGGCTTCGTCCATGCCCAGCGTCTCGGCGATGTCTTCGCGCGACAAAACCTCATTGGGTTTGCGGGCCAGTGCGGTCAGCAGGGCAGCCTCACCGCCGGTCAGGTGGATGATGTTGCCGGCGCGGCTCAACTCGCCGCGTTCGACATCGAACGCGGCATCGCCGAGCGGCAGAAAGCCGGAAAACGACGGCGCGCCGATTGCCGGCGGTATCGGGGGCGCGCGGCGCAACATGGCGCGGATGCGCAGCACCAGCTCCAGCGGCTCGAACGGCTTGCCCAAATAATCATCCGCACCGGCTTCAAACCCGGCGATGCGGTCCTCGGGCGCGCCCCGCGCGGTCAGCAGCAGCACCGGCGGCGTGGCCTCGTTGGGGGACCGGGACCGCATCGATGACACCAGTTCCAGCCCGCTCTCACCGGGCATCATCACATCCAGCACGATCAGATCGGGACTGAGAAAGCGCAGCTTGTCGCGCGCATCGGCGGCGTTCTCGGCCGCCGTGACGCGAAACCCGTGTTCGGTCAGATAGCGCTGCAACAGCGCGCGCAGCCGGGCGTCATCGTCGACGACCAGGATCAGCGCATCGTCGGACATTTTTTCCCCTTTGCATCCGGTTCTGCCCGCCCGACCGTGATAGCCCGGCCTGACGGCTCGATGTCTCGTTCACCGGTATCCAGATAGGCCCGCGCGGAAGGGTTCACGATGGCGCGCATGACCCGGCGGAACCCCTCCACCGAAGGGCCACCCGCGTCGCGATAGGCGCCGGCCAGGCGGTCGCGCTGGCGCTTGAACAATTGGCGTTCCAGCGCCTCGCCCGGCGCAGTGAGGGCCAGCAGCCGCTGGCGCCGATCGACCCGGCCGGGCGCCTGGGAGACCAGGCCCTGTTCGACCAGCACGCTCAGCACGCGCGCCAGGCTCTGTTTGGTGATGCCCAGGATCGACAGCAGGTCGGAGACGGTGATGGCGGGATTGCGGCCGATAAAATGCAGCGCCCGGTGATGCGCCCGGCCGAGGCCGATGCCCTCCAGAACCTCGTCGGCGGCCTTGGTGAAGTCGCGGTAAGCAAAGAACATCAGGTCCTGGGCCAGCCGGATCTCGGCCTCGCGTGGAAACAGCGAGGTGGTGCCAGACTCCAACCCCGGCGCCATGACGGGTGCGCGGAGGGCGATCGTGTCGGCCTCGCCGTTCGGGTCTGGCATAGCTGACATTCGCTCCGATTAAGACAGTTTTATTGACTTATATGGCGTCTTATTATACTCGAACCCTGGGTAAAGCAATAATATTACCAGGAGAGAGCCCATGACGCCTGTTCCTTTCGATGACCGGGATGGCCTTATCTGATGGGATGGGGTGCTGGTGCCCTGGCGCGACGCCAGGTTGCATGTTCTCTCACATGGTCTGCATTATGCCAGCGCAGTGTTCGAAGGCGAGCGCGCCTATAGCGGTCATATCTTCCGGCTGCGCGACCACACCGACCGTTTGATCAATTCCGGCCGCATCCTGGGATTTGAAATCCCCTACACCGCCGAACAGATCGACGCGGCGTGCCGCGAAACCCTGGCCGCGAACGGTCTGACCGACGCCTATATCCGCCCGATCGCCTGGCGCGGCACCGAGCAGTTGGCGGTTTCCGCCCAGCTTACCCGGATCCATCTGT
>JAYTXR010000014.1:0-14931 GCA_043742865.1 Acetobacteraceae bacterium | reverse complement strand
GTCACGTAAAAATACCCGGTATCGGCGGTCGATACCAATTTGATCTGCACGACGTTGTTCTTGGCCATGATCTGAGTCCAAAGCGAGTGGGGGCGGCCGAGCGGGCGCGCAAGGGCCGTCTAATCGCTCACGGGAGTGGGGGTCGTCAAGTCTTGAGATCGTGCCGGCCGCGCATTGCCGGTGCCCACGGTCACAGTCGCGGCAGTAACCGGGCGGGCCACCGGGGCCGCGATGCCCAGTCGGGACGGTGGCGGGGCCGCCGGCAACAGGGCAGTGGCATAACGGCCGGGCGACAAAAGAAGGCTGCGGGCCGCCGACAAATCATGCGCGTTGCCTTCGCCCGACGGGCACGGTGCGCGGATATCCAACACTTCGGCCGGCGGTGTGGTTGGGCGGGCGGCCCGGTGCCGGATCAGGGCGGCGAGCATCGGCTGGCGCCCTTCGCCGAGCTGTTCGATCTGCCGGGCCGTCGCTGCCGCGCCCATGCTGGTACAAAGTTGCGGCAGCACGCCGAGACCCTGGATCGGCCACAGGCGCGGCGCCAGCACCCGGCTCCAGGTCAGCACCAGATCGCCGCCATCAGGAAGCGGCGCCAGGGTTTGCACCAGACCCTTGCCGAGTGTCGCGCTCCCCACCACGACCGCGCGGCGCTGGTCGGCAAGTGCTGCGGCGAGAATTTCAGCGGAGCTTGCCGTGCCGCCATCAACCAGTACCACCACCGGCAGGCCGCTCGACAGGTCGCGACCATCGGCGCGGTAGTCGTGGGCGGCGGCCGGATCGCGGCCAATGGTGATGGCAACACTGCCCTCCGACAACAGCATCGCGGCCGCCGCCACGGCCTGGCGCAACAATCCGCCGCGATTGCCACGCAGATCGAGCACGATGCCCGCAATCGGCACAGTCGGCGGTGCCACGCCATCACCGGACGCGCGAATGATCTCCTGGGCGATGCGCCCGGCCGTATTGGCCACGAACGCGCTGACCCGGATTATCAGCATGCCGTCCTGGGAGTGGGCGAACACGGTCTCGGGCGGCAGCAAGGCGCGTTCCATCGTTACATTGCGCGGCCTTCCGTCGCGGCCACGCAAAGTCAGGCTGACCGAGGTGCCCTCCGGTCCGGCGAGCAGCGCGGTCAGCGCTTGCTGGTCGGCGCCCTGGATGGTTTGTTGATCGACGGCAAGAATGCGCTCGCCCACCACCACCTTGGCTTCAGCCGCCGGCCCGCCGGTTTGCACCGCGGCGATCACGAAGGCGCCGGCCCGGGTTTCCACAGTGACGCCGATGCCGCCGCGGCCATTGCGCCTGATGCGGTCGGCCGCCGCTTCCGCAGGCGGCACGTAGCGCGAATACGGGTCGAAATGGGTGAAGATTTCGTCGAAGAATGCCGCGACTATCCGCATTTGTCCGGCGCGCCGCAGGGGGTCGGACGCGTCCCACGCCGCCTGGGTCAAAGCGGCCCCCTCACTCCCCCAACTGATCGCATCGTCGTCGGTGGGGGCTGGTCGGGCAAAGATTTCCCGCGCGGCCGCACTGCCGCTCGTCAGCAACAACACCAAACTGCCGGCCTTGCTATCGGCGGTCCCGCGTCCCGGTGCGCGATGTTCAACGGACAGGCGCGGGTCCAGGCTCGCGACCCCCTGCAGGCCCCACAACGCCAATTGGCGCACTGGCACGGCATCGAGGCTGCGCGGTGCGATGAATGCCAGCGCGGTCGCCGCAATCTGGGCAAACTGCACGTGGTGATAGACATCGGGCGCGGCCGAGGCTGCAACCACCGCCGATCCCCAGCCGAAAAACACGAGCAGCAGCAGTGGACGCAGGTGTTTCAACGCCGGCCGCTTCCGCCCCTCGACGATGTCCGGCCGAACCCAGGACGGTATTTCGGCTGGCCGGAAGGTGCGCCCTGCAGGATATGAAACAGCAAGCCGCCGGTTACGGGCGATGCTTCAGACAGACGGACATCGACTTCCTGCGCGAGGCGGAAAACCAATCCGCTGCGGCGTCCGGTCAGGGTTTGGGCAATGGCGTCGTGCATCCAGAAATCATCCAAAAGCGACCCCACGGGCACCAGCCCGGACGCGCCGCTTTCAGCCAGGGTAACGAATAATCCGAACCGGGTCACCCCGGAAATGCGCGCCGGGAACTGCGTTCCGACCTTGTCAGCCATGAAAACGGCCAAATAACGATCAATCGCGTCACGTTCGGCCAACTGGGCACGGCGTTCGGTCGCGGTGATGTGGGCACAGTCATCCTCCAGCCCCGCCACGGCGCCGTCCGCCAAGCCATCAGACCCGAGTCGCAGGCCGGCGATCAACGCCCGATGCACCAGCAGATCGGCGTAGCGGCGGATCGGGCTGGTGAAATGGGCATACCGTGACAGTGCCAAGCCGAAATGACCGATATTGACGATGTCGTACGCCGCCTGGGACTGGCTGCGCAACGTCATCTCATTCACCAGCGGCGCTTCCGGGGTGCCGACGACCTGGCGCAGCACCCGGTCAAGATCACCCGGCGTCAACGCGCCCTCCGGCGGCAGCTTGATATCGAGGCTGCGGAGAAATTCGCGCAGTCCTTCGAGCTTGCCTTCAGTCGGTGGCGCATGGACGCGATAAACGCACGGCCGGTGCACGCGTTCGAGTTCCTCGGCGGCACAGACATTGGCCAGCACCATGAATTCCTCGATCAGGCGATGGCTGTCGAGGCGCGGGCGCGGGGTGATGGAGGCGACATGACCATCGGCATCGAGCTTTACCAGGCGCTCTGGCAGATCGAGATCGAGCGTCCCGCGGCGCTGCCGGGCGGCGATCAGGGCATGGTAGGCGGTGTAGAGCGTGCCGATCGGCAGATGGGTATCGGTGCCGGCGTCGCGAACGTCTTGGACCTGTTCGTAGGTCAGGCGGGCGGCACTGCGCATCAGGCCGCGCCCAAAGCGGTGGCGGTGCTTCTGGCCGTCGGGGCCGATGAACATTTCGACAAACAGGCAGCCGCGATCTTCGTCCGGGCGCAGGCTGCACCAGCCGTTCGACAGTGCCTCCGGCAGCATCGGCACCACGCGGTCGGGGAAGTAGCAGCTATTGCCGCGGGTGCGCGCCGAGCGGTCCAGCGGCGAACCGGGCGTGACGTAGTGGGCGACATCGGCGATCGCGACGATCAGGCGGAATCCGGTGCCATCCGGCTCGGCATACACCGCGTCATCGAAGTCGCGCGCGTCCTCCCCGTCGATGGTGATCAGCTTCGTGTCGCGAAGGTCCTCGCGGTTGCCGAGCGGCACGGCGCGGGCGCACTCGGCTTCTTCGGCCGCTTCGGGGGGGAATTCGGTGGGGATGTCGTGGGTGTGGATGCAGACCAGGCTGATCGATCTGGCGTCGCCCATGGCACCCAGGCGTTCGAGGATGCGCGCGGGTTTCAGGCCGTAGCCTTCATGGGGAAGCGGTGCCGCGAGCACGATCTCGCCGGCCTGCGCGCCGCCCTCCTCGCCGGCGGGAACCAGCCATTCGGCTTTGGAGCGGCGGTCGGTGGGGATGATCCTGCCGGAAGGCCGGCCAGGGCGAAACACCCCGATCACGCGGCCCGGCGCGTCGGTCAGGCGTTTCTGGGTGCGGCCCTCGTAGCGGCCGGGTCCGATCGGTTTCAGGCGGGCCATGACCCGTTCGCCGGGCGCCAGCGCCGGTCGGCCGCGCGGTTCGGCGGCCATGACGATGAACGGCGGCGGACCCTCGCCGGACCAACCCACCGGGCGGGCGATGGCGTCGCCGTCGGAATCGGTGCCGGTGATCTGCACGATCATCGCCTCGGGCAATTTATCCCCGGAAGCCATCGGGGAGCGGAAGCGGCGCGCGCCGGCTGCGGCCAGACTGCCTTCGCGTCCGAGGGTTTTCAGCAGGTCGCGCAGTTCCGGTTTCTTGGCGGGATCGAGGTTGAAGGCGCGGGCGATCTCGCGTTTGCCGACGCGGCCGGGCGATTCCTGGATGAAGCTGCGCAGTTGTTCGCGGGAAGGCAGCTCGCCTGGGTTGGCTGGCGGGGTGACGGGTCGCTTGTTCTTGCCGGGCTTGGAGATGCGCCGGGCCATGTCAGCCCGCGGCCTTGCGCCTTGCGGGCGCCCGGGCAGCGGTGGCTGTGGCGGCGATTTTCTTTGGGGCGGGTGTTTTAAGGGCGGGCTTTTTAACGGCAGGTTTTTTCGGGGCCGCCTTCTTCACCGCGGCCTTCTTGGCGACGACCGGAATTTTCGATGCCTCGCCGGTCGCGGCTTTTGCGCGGCCGTTGTTCCTGGCCGGCTTGCCGCGTTTGGCACCGGCTTTCGGCTTCAGCTGCTTGCCCTTCTCGGCAAGCAGCGCGAGGACCTCGGCCAGCGTGATATCCTCCATCGCCACGCCGCGCGGCAGATTGGCCACGGTCTTGTCGTGCTGGGCGTAGGGGCCGAAGCGGCCTTTGCGCACCGTGACCGGCTGCTTGTCCTTCGGATGTTCGCCCAGCGAGCGGACCGAGGCGAGCTTCTTGGCCAGCAAATCCACCGCCCGGTTCAGCCCGACCGCCAGCACGTCGTCGTCGCGGTCCAGCGAGCCGAACACCACGCCCATGCGCACATAAGGGCCGAAACGGCCAATGCCGGCCTCGATCTTTTCCTTGGTCTCCGGATGCAGCCCGATCTCGCGCGGCAGCGACAGCAAGCCGATCGCCTGTTCCAGCGTGATCGTGTCACCCTCCACGCCCTTAGGCAACGAGGTTCGGCGCGGCTTTATCTTTTTGTCGTCGCTGTTTTCGCCCCGCTGAACATACAGCCCGTAGGGACCGCGGCGGACGGTAATCTCCTCGCCGGTTTCCGGCTGGTGGCCCAGGCTGCGCATGCCTTCCTTCAGCGTGTCGCCGCCTTCCTCGCCATTATCCATTGCCAGCCGGCGGGTGAACTGGCAGGTCGGGTAGTTGGAGCAGCCGATAAAACTGCCGTAGCGGCCGAGTTTCAGCCCCAGCCGGCCGGTGCCGCAGGCCGAACACACGCGCGGGTCGCTGCCGTCCGGGCGGGCCGGGAAGAAATGCTCGCCGAGATCCAGATCCAAGGCGTTGATCACGTCGGTGATCTTCAGCTCCTTGGTGTCCTCGATTGCCTGGGAGAAATGTTCCCAGAAATCGCGCATCACCTCGCGCCAGTTGGCGGTCCCGCCGGAGATGTCGTCGAGCCGTTCTTCCAGGCCGGCGGTGAAGCCGGGGTCCACGTAGCGTTCGAAGAAGCTGGTCAGGAACGCCGTGACCAGACGGCCGCGGTCCTCGGGCAGGAAGCGCTTCTTGTCGAGGCGCACATAGTTGCGATCCTGCAGCACGGTCAGGATCGAGGCGTAGGTGGAGGGCCGGCCGATGCCGAGTTCCTCCATTTTCTTGACCAGGCTGGCCTCGGAAAACCTCGGCGGCGGCTGGGTGAAATGCTGCACCGCGTTGACCTCGCCGCGGCGCAGCGGGTCGCGCTCGACCATCGGCGGCAGCATCCTGCTGTCGTCCTCTTCGGCCTTCTTGCCGTCGGCATCCTCGTCGGTGTCTTCGCGATATAGTTTTAGATAGCCGTCGAAGGCGACGATCGAGCCGGTGGCGCGCAGCGTCTGGCCTTTCGCATCGACCACATCGACGCTGACCTGATCGAGCTCGGCCGATTGCATCTGGGATGCCACGGCGCGTTTCCAGACCAGTTCGTACAGCCGGCGCTGATCGGGGTTCAGGTAAGCGGCGACGCTGTCGGGCGAGCGGGCGACATCGGTCGGACGAATGGCTTCGTGCGCTTCCTGGGCGTTCTTGGCGCGGGAGATGTATTCGCGGGGGGCGGCTGGAATGTAGTCGGCGCCGAAGCTGGCTTTGACATGCTCGCGGATCGACAGCACCGCCTCCTGCGCCATCTGCACGCCGTCGGTACGCATATAGGTGATCAGGCCGGTGGTCTCGCCATCGAGCTCCACGCCCTCATACAGCTGTTGAGCCAGGCGCATGGTCTGCTGGGCGCCGAAACCGAGTTTTCGCGAAGCTTCCTGCTGGATGGTGGAGGTGGTGAATGGCGCCGGCGGGTTGCGCCGGACGCGCTTGCGCTCGACCGTGCCTACGCTGAACTCCCCGGACTCGACCGCGGCCCTGGCCGCGAATGCCAAAACTTCGTTGCCCAGATCAAATTGGTCGAGCTTCTTGCCGTTCAGATGGGTCAGCCGGGCGGTGAAGGGCGCGCCGCCGGGCGTGGTGAACAGCGCCTCGATGGTCCAATATTCGCGATTGCGAAACGCCTCGATCTCGGCTTCGCGTTCGCAGATCAGCCGCAGCGCCACCGATTGCACGCGCCCGGCCGAGCGGCTGCCCGGCAGTTTGCGCCACAGCACCGGCGACAGCGTGAAGCCGACCAAGTAATCCAGCGCGCGGCGCGCCAGATAGGCCTCGATCAGCGGCTGGTCCAGTTCGCGCGGATGCGCCATGGCCGTTCGGACGGCGCTGCGAGTGATCTCGTTGAAGGTGACGCGGTGGACCTGCACGCCTTTCAGCGCGTGCTGTTCGGCCAGCATGTCGCGGACATGCCAGGAGATCGCCTCGCCCTCGCGGTCCGGATCGGTGGCCAGATACAGGGTTTTGGCGCCCTTGAGCGCCTTGGCTATGGCGGTGACCTGACGGTTGCCGCGCTCGTCGGCTTCCCAGTCCATGGCGAAATCCTGCTCCGGGCGCACCGAGCCGTCCTTGGGCGGCAGATCGCGCACATGGCCGAAGCTGGCCAGCACGGTGAAATGCCCGTCCAGGTATTTGCTGATGGTCTTGGCCTTGGAGGGCGATTCTACGACGACAACGTCGGTCATTCTATCTCGCTAAGGGGCTGTCTTTACTCAGTCGGAGAGCAGGGCGATCCGGTTGCCGGGCAGGGTCTCTACCCTGCCGGCGATCTCCAGTTCCAGCAGTATCGCCATGACGGCGGCGGCAGAGAACTGGCAGCGGCGGATCAGATCGTCAACCGACGATGGGGATGGCCCCAATAGTTCAACGATTTGTGAGCGGGCCTGGCGCAATTCGGCTTCGGCTTCCCTCGGTTCTGGGAAATCCGCTGCGGGCTCGGAAACCTGGCCGGAACGGGGGTTTGCGGTGGCGAAGCCGGCGTCTGAACTTCGGCCCTCGAAAAACAGCGGGTCGCGGGCGATGCCCTCGCGGGAAGGGTGGTCGGGCAGGTTGGCGAGGACGTCGGCCGCAGTTTCGGTCAAATGCGCGCCCTGGCGGATTAAATCATTGGATCCCCGGGCCCGCGGGTCCAGCGGGGAGCCAGGGATTGCGAAGATTTCCCGGTTATTGTCCTGCGCCAGCCGCGCGGTGATCAGGCTGCCGGAGCGCAATGCCGCTTCCACCACCACCACCCCGAGTGCCAGGCCGGCGATGATCCGATTGCGACGCGGGAAGTGGCGTGACTGGGGTGCGGTGCCAAGCGGCGCCTCGGCGATGACGGCGCCGCCCTCGGCGATGCGGGCCTGTAAATCGTCGTGTTCGGGCGGATAGGGGATGTCGAGGCCGCCGGCGATGGCGGCGACCGTGCGACCGTTCGCGGCGGCCAGCGCGCCGCGATGGGCCGCGGCGTCGATGCCACGGGCGAGGCCGGAAACGACAACCAGCCCGGCGGTGGCGAGTTCGCGGGCCAGGGTTTCGGCCATGCGCTGACCATTGGCCGAGGCGTTGCGGGCGCCGACCAGTGCGACGGCGCGAAATTGCAGGCAGCCAAGGTCGCCCTGCACGGCGATGATCGGCGGCGCGTCGTCCAGCAGTGCCAGCAGCGGCGGATATTCCGCCGTGTCAAGGAACAGCAGCCGCGCGCCGATGCGGTGCAACTGATCGAGTTCGCGTTGCAGCGAGGCAGCCGAGGGGGTGGCCGGCACGCTGGCGCGCCCGCCGGCACGGGCCAAGGCGGGCAGCGCGTCGAGCGCCAGGGCGGCGCTTGGATAGCGGCGCAGCAGACGCCGGTAGGTGACCGGGCCGACGCCTTCGGTGCGCGACAGTCGGAGCCGGTCGATCCGGTCGGCGGGCAGCGTCATGGAATGCGGCAGAGCGCTGGAGACGACATGGCCGGCACCCCCGACGCGAGCGTGCCGCCCATGTTGCGTGCGGCGGTCAGATGTCTTTCCGCCCCATCATGCCGGCGATCGTGTCGGCCTGACGGATCGCCAGCGCCACGATCGTCAGTGTCGGGTTGCACGCGGCGCTGGAGGTGAACTGGCTGCCGTCCGACACGAACAGGTTTTTGATGTCGTGCGTCTGGCCCCATTTGTTCACCACGCCGTCGCGCGGATGGGCGCTCATGCGGTTGGTGCCGAGGTTGTGCGTGCTGGGATAGGGCGGCGTCGGGAAAGTCCGCACCGCGCCCACCGCCTCGTAGATCGCCGAACCTTGCCGATAGGCATGCGCCCGCATCGCGACATCGTTGGGATGGTCGTCGAAATGCACGCTGGCGACCGGCATGCCGTTCTTGTCCTTCGCCTTCGGATCCAGCGTCACCCGGTTGGTTTCCTGCGGCATGTCCTCGCCGACGATCCACAACCCGGCCATGTTCTCATAGCTGTCGAGCGCGCTGGTGAAGTTGCGGCCCCAGGCGCCGGGATTGAGGAACGCCGCCATGAATGGCAGGCCCAGCGAAAGTGTTTCTATTTCGTAACCAGCAACGAATCCGCGCTTGGGGTTGTTTGGCGCCTCGTCGCGCACAATCCCGGCCATGGTCGTGCCGCGATACATATGCACCGGCTTCTCGAACACGCCGTAGACGCTACCGGTCATGTGCCGCATGTAGTTGCGCCCGACCTGGCCGGAACTGTTGGCCAGCCCGTTCGGGAACTTGCTCGACATACTGTTCAGCAGCAGGCGCGGGCTTTCGAGCGAGTTGCCGGCGACTGCGACCACGCGGGCCTTCTGGCGTTGCTGCTTGCCGGAAGCATCGACATAAACCACGCCCTTCACCTTGCCCGATGGGTCATGCTCGATGTGGACCACCATCGAGTTCGGCCGCACCTCCAGGTTTCCGGTGGCCTCGCCGGTGGGGATTTCGGTGTACAGCGTCGACCATTTAGCGCCCGATTTGCAGCCCTGAAAGCAGAAGCCGATCTGCTGACAGGCGCCGCGCCCGTGGCGGGGCTGGCTGTTGATCGACATGTTGCCGGTATGGACTTGCTTGTAGCCCAGCTTCTTCGCGCCGGCCTCCAGCACCTTATAGTTGTTGTTGCCCGGCAGTCGGGGGATGCCGTTGGTACCGGTGGTGCCCATCTTGTCCTCGGCTTTCGCATACCACGGCTCCATTTCCGCCAGCGTGATCGGCCAATCCAGCAGGTTCGCACCGGCAATCTGGCCATAAACGCTGCGTGCCCGGTATTCATGCTCATCGAACCGCAGCGAAGCGCCCGCCCAGTGCGTCGTCGTGCCGCCCACCGCCTTGACGATCCAGGCCGGAAGATTGGGGAAATCCTTCGCCACCCGCCAGCTGCCGGACGTGGTGCGCATGTCGGACCAGGCCAGCTGGGCGAAGCTCGCCCATTCGTCATTGACGAAATCGGCGATCTCGTAGCGCCCGCCGGCCTCCAGGATCACCACCTTGATACCCTTCTGGGCCAGTTCGTTGCCCAGCGTGCCACCGCCGGCACCGGAGCCGATGATGCAGACGACGCTGTCGTCGTTCAGGTCGAAGTTTGCCATGATCGCGTCCCTATACCGTCGGCAGCCAGTTGATGTCGTTGAAGCCGCGGTTGATGTAGCCGCCCTTGTCGGCGGACGCGCCCTCGTAGCCGAACTTCGCCCAGATTTCGGGATTGTTGTAGAGCGAGACCACCAGGTCGCCGCGTAGCTTCTGGAACAGCTTGGTCGTCTCCGCGGCGGTCAGCAGCGCCACCCGGTCATCCTCCCAGGCCACCATTGTGTAGACGGTCTTCTGGCTCTTTTGCGCGGCGGCATCGAGTGCGGCGACCCCGTCCTCGATCATCTTCGCCAACTTCGGATCCGCCGCCGCCAGCGCGTCGTAGCCGCTGACCGCCTTGATGTAATAAACATCCGCCAGGCGATCATGCGGATAGATGTCGCGTGCCATGCGCGCCAGCGTGGCCATGGTGTGGGGTTTCAGCGTTTTGGCGCTCTGCGCCCAGGTCTCCTCGGCATTGATGGTCATACCTGCCACGGCCAGGGCGGCGGCCGGAACGACGGTGGCGCCGCTGCGCAGGAACACGCGCCGGCTGACGCGGGTCTGTTTGTCGACTTGTCTCATTTGAGGGCTTCCTCCGTTGTTGTCTGGTTTATCAGCGATAGCGGCCGTGCTGTTGCAGCATTTCGATCTGGTAACCGTCAGGGTCCTTGACGAAGAAGAACTTCGCCATCAATGCGCCCTCCCGGTGGAATTCCTTGATCGGCAGCGGGTTAAGCCCTTCGGTCTCGAACCTGGCATGTTCCGCCGCCAGGTCTTCGACCGCGAAAGCGATGTGGCCATAGGCATCGCCCAGAGCATAGGGCTCGGTCCGGCCGTGATTGATCGTCAGTTCCAGCTCGAACGGACTGCTGTCCGCCACCAGATAAATTAGCGTGAACCCATCGAACTCATAACGATCCGCGATGTGCATGCCGAATGCCCGGCGGTAGAACGCCACTGAATTTGCCTCGTTCAGCACGCGGATCATGGAATGGATCGGTTTGGCCATTCAATGCTGTTCCTTGAGCCAGCCGATGATGGCGTGGCGGATTTCGGGTTTCGCCTGGCGGTAGACCATGATCGTGCCGGGGATCATCGCCGGTGGATTGGTGAGCCAGGCATCCAGATGCGCCTCGTCCCAGACAAAGTCCTGGCTGGGGAAACCGGCGGAGTATTTGAACCCGGCCACCGTACCGGCCGGGCGCCGGAAGACCCCGGCGAGGTTCGGGCCCTGGCGCGGCGCGGCGCCGGCCTCGGTCGTGTGGCAGGTCCCACATTGGTTGCGGAACAGAACCGCCGGATCTGGCGGTGCGGTTGGCTTTTGAACCCCGAACGGCATTTGCGCCTGCGCCGGACCGAGCCCACCCAATACCAGGATCAGACCTAATAGCCTTCGAATCATAATCTCTCCCTGCACCAGAATGCATCTTAGGGTAGCTGGAATCGCCGGGCTAGTGGGGGCCAGGATGGCAGCCCCTATCCTGTCTGCCCGATCCTGGGCTCGGTGCCGGCGATCAGCCGCGCGATGTTGGCGCGGTGGCGAAGGAAAACCAGCGCGGCGATCGCTAGAGCCAACAAAGCGAGCTCGCCGCCGCCGATCAGATAGGCGAGCAGCGGGGCCAGGGCGAAGGAAATCAGCGCGGCGGCCGAGGAGATTTTTGTCAACTTCGCCGTGATAAGCCAGATCGCGCCGGCGATCAGGCCGGCTGGCCAGCACGCGGCAATCAGCACGCCGAAGCCGGCGGCGACCCCCTTGCCGCCGCGAAAGCCGAGCCAGACCGGGAACAGATGGCCGAGCACCGCGGCCAGCCCGGCGCAAAACGCAGTAGTTTCGTTGGCAAAATACCGGGCGAGCAGCAACGCCGCGGCACCCTTGGCAGCGTCCAGCAGCAAAGTGGCGGCGGCCAAAGGTTTGTTGCCGGTGCGCAGCACGTTGGTGGCGCCGAAATTTCCCGAGCCGATCTTCCGCACATCGCCCAAACCGGCGGCGCGGGTCAGCAGCAGGCCGAATGGGATCGACCCGAGGACATAGCCGAGGCCGATCCACAGTACGAAAATCATCCAAACACCCGCTTGCCGGCTTTCCAGGTGCCGAGCACCCGGCCCTCCAGGGCGCGGCCGTCGAACGGGGTGTTCTGTGCCTTGCCGGGAAGCTCGCCGGCCACGACCTGCCAGATGGTGTCGGGGTGGAACAGGCAGAGATCGGCCGCCGCCCCCTTGCTCAGCGTGCCGGCATCGCTGCCGAGCAGTTTTGCCGGCCGGGCGGTCAGCAGGCCGATGGCCTGGGACAGGCCCAGCGCGCCGCCATGGTAATGCGCCAGCGTGACGCCGAGCAGCGTGGCCAGCCCGCTGCCGCCGGGCGAGGCGAGCGCGAATGGCAGGCGCTTGTCGTCGGCGTCGCGCGGCTGGTGGTCGGACGCGATGGCGTCGATCGTGCCGTCGGCGAGTGCCGCCAGCACCGCCAGGCGGTCGGATTCCGTTCGTAGCGGTGGAGAGAGTTTGGCGTAGGTGCGGAATTCGCCGATCGCGGTCTCGTTCAGGTCGAAATACGGCGGGGCGGTGTCGCAGGTGATGTTCTGGCCGGCTTCCTTGGCGCGGCGAATGAGCCAAAGACCCTCGGCGGTGGAGACATGGGCGAAATGGACCGCGCCGCCGGTAAGCTCGGCGAGGCGGATGTCGCGCGCGATCAAGATGGCTTCGGCGGCGGCGGGAATGCCGGGCAGGCCGAGGCGGGTGGCGAGCGCGCCCTCGGTGGCGGCGCCGCCATTGGCCAATGACGGGTCTTCCGGATGCTGTACGATCCTGGCGCCAAAACCGGCGGCGTAGGACAGCGCGAGGCGCATCAGCCGGGCCGAGGCGATGGCACGGCCGCCATCGGTGAAGGCGATCGCGCCGGCTTCGCGCAACAGGCCGATTTCGGCCATTTCCTCGCCTTTGCAGCCTTTGGTGACGGCGCCGTAGGGCAGGATGGTCAGGCTGGCGGTTTCCTCGCCGCGGGCACGCAACAGGCGGACCAGCGCCGGGTCGTCGATCGCCGGCAGGCTGTCGGGCAGGGCGGCTAAGGTAGTGATGCCGCCGGCGGCGGCGGCGATGGCGGCGGAGGCGATGGTTTCGCGGTATTCGTGGCCGGGCTCGCCCAAGGCCGCGCGCATATCGACCAGCCCGGGGCAGAGGATGGCGCCGTCCGCGGCGATTCGCTCCGCGCTGTCGGGAATCCCGATCGTCGGGCCGAAATCCAGGATCTTGCCGTCGCGAACCAGCAAGTTACCCTGCTGGTCGGTGTCGTTGGCCGGGTCGATCAGGCGGACATCGTGAAAGAAGATATCAACGCTCATTGCGGCCCCGGCTGCCCGGCTGGGGAAGGCGCGACAGCACGTCGAGCACCGCCATGCGCACCGCTACGCCCATCTCTACCTGCTCCTTGATGACCGAGCGGGTCGGATCGTCGGCCACGGCGCTGTCGATCTCCACGCCACGGTTCATCGGGCCGGGGTGCATTACCAGCGCATCGGGCTTGGCGAAGGCCAGTTTTTCCGCATCCAGCCCCCAAAACCGGAAAAATTCCCGCGCCGACGGGACCAGGGAGCGGATCATGCGCTCGCGTTGCAGCCGCAGCATCATGACGATGTCGGCACCGGCCAGGCCGGCGCGCATGTCATGAAAAATCTCGACCCCGAGTTTCCCCACTTCCGCCGGGATCAAGGTTGGCGGGCCGATTACCCGCACCTGGGAGCCCATCGTGGTCAGCAGATGGATGTTGGAACGCGCGACCCGCGAATGGCCGATATCGCCGCAGATGGCGACGGTCAGCCCCTCCAGCCTGCCCTTGTGGCGGCGGATGGTCAGCGCGTCCAGCAATGCCTGGGTCGGATGCTCATGGGTGCCGTCGCCGGCGTTGATGACCGCAGCCTCGACTTTTTGTGCCAGCAAATTCGGTGCCCCGGACTGGTCGTGGCGGACCACCAGCAGGTCGCATTGCATGGCGTTCAGCGTGGCGGCAGTGTCCAGCAGGGTTTCTCCCTTGTTCACCGAGGAGGTGGCGACCGACATGTTGATGACATCCGCCCCCAGCCGCTTGCCGGCCAGCTCGAAGCTGGTGCGGGTGCGGGTGCTGTCCTCGAAGAACAGGTTTATCAGCGTTTTGCCGCGCAACAGGTCGCGCTGGGTCTTGCCGGACCGGTTCAACAGCACGTAGCTCTCGGCAAGGTCGAGCAATTGGGCGATGGCGGGGGGGTGAAGCCCCTCGATCGCGAGCAGATGGCGTTGCGGATATGGCACGCCGCGTTGGTTGCAGATCGGGGGCGGTTTCGTCAAGGATGGGAATAGGCGAGAGGGGGGATGACATGCCGGAGATCGGGCTGTTCGAGGCGATGTATTCGGCCCGCGCGATGCGGCGCCTCAAACCCGACCCGGTGCCGGACGCGCTGCTGGGGAAGGTGCTGGAGGCTGCGACGCAGGCGCCTTCCGGGTGCTGTCATGGTTCCTGACGCTGACGTTCGTAAAAACGTTCGTGGGCGCGACCGGAACCTACGGGATACCTGGAATTCTGGTCGGCCTGGTTCTCTTTGGGTATATGAACTACCAAGCCGCGTTGAGATCGTTCAGCCTCATCACACACGTGCCGGACAAGGTGGGTCGGTGGTTCGGGGCCCAAGGCGAGAGCATGGGCGAGGGTTCGCATGCTGATCGTCTGGTGGGAGTCGCTATCGGCGGCATTGAGCAGAAGTCGCAGGCCGTTAGCGGTGTGATGAGAGGCAAGTCTGCAAGCTCGGTGCCTGTCGGAGATCCGGGTGGCGGTGGCGGTAAAGGAGGAGGCCCTGCGCGAACCGCGCCTACAACTCATCAAGCCAAAGCCCCTGTGCAAGACTAAAAAGGGGGCGTAAGCCCCCTTTTTCTAACCCGGCGAGTTAGTCCAGACGACGACTCGCCGGGTTAACTATCTTCATTTCGTGGCCTTCAGCATCGAACGCGGCTTCGTATATTATTCGGCTCTTCGCCTTTTTATCGCCGGACTTCTTGAACTTCTTGCCGCTGTCCGACATCAGAGGGCTCGTAGGATGTTCCGCCTGGAAGGCGCGAACCTGCGCCAAGCGCCCCGCCGCGTCCATCTGACAGGTGTCAGAGAACTCTGCCCAACGCAAAGCCTCGGCCTCCAAGAGGCGTATCCGAGCGTAAGCTACGACTAGCCCGTCCTATTCACCGTTCTGTTGCTTTGAAAGTTTCCTGAGTTAAGAACGCAAATCGCCTTGGCGCTTTTGCACCTCTGTTCGGCTCGGGCG
>JAYTXR010000013.1:0-4486 GCA_043742865.1 Acetobacteraceae bacterium | reverse complement strand
CCGTCCGGAACCGGGCGACCGGCTGCAACTGGATGGCGACACCGCCATGAGCGCGGGCAGCGCCGATGCCGCGCGACGGGCGGCCGGTGCGGCGGTGCTGGCGGTGGATCTGGTGATGGGCGGCGTGGCGCGCACCGCCTTCGCCGCGGTTCGCCCGCCCGGCCACCACGCCGAGCCGTCGCGCGCCATGGGTTTTTGCCTGTTCAACAACGCCGCCATCGCCGCCGCCCACGCGCGGGAGGTCTGGGGTGCCCAACGCGTCGCGGTGCTGGATTTCGACGTGCATCACGGCAACGGCACCCAGTCGATGTTCGCCGAACGGCCGGATTTATTCTACGCCTCCAGCCACCAGGAGCCCTGCTTCCCTGGCACCGGGCATGCGTGGGAACGCGGTGTCGCGGATAATATCGTCAATGTCGGACTGAAGCCGGGTTCCGGAAGTGCCGAATTCCGCGCCGCGTGGGCCGGCCGGATTATTCCGGAATTGGAGCGGTTTGCGCCGGAATTGCTGATCGTCTCGGCCGGGTTTGATGCGCACAAGGCCGACCCCTTGGCCGAATTGCGGCTGGAAACGACGGATTTCGCCTGGATCACCGACCGGCTGCTGGATCTGGCGGAAGCGACCGCCGGCGGACGGCTGGTGTCGGTATTGGAGGGTGGCTATGATTTGCCGGCTTTGGCCGCTTCGGCAGCGGTCCATGTGCGGGGCCTGATGCGGGCCGGATAGGCTAAGCTCTTTGTTTTCACGAGCAATTTTATCGCTCGGTTGAAGCGACCTCAAGCGATATTGCGCTAATTCGGCTTCACGGCGCGGAAATGCAGCGCGCAGACCACGCTGACGACATCGCCCTCGATTTTTTGGCCATCCCAGTCACCGGTTAAATTATAGCCGGCGGATTGCCCGCTGACGGTGCCGCCGGGATCGATCATGGCGTCAATGCTCGTGGGTCCATTCAGCCGATAATGAAAGGCGCGGTCGTTGACGGTGAATTTCACCAGTCCCGGATGCGGGCATGACCGATCCTGCGCGACGAACCTTGTGCTGGTGCCCCGATACAGGCCGTCGATGGTGCCGACCGGCTTGGGTTTCGCCGGCGGCGCAGGCGTGCCGCAGGCCGTGAGCGCGCAAAGCAGAACCAATCCGATCCGGACAGGCCGAAACGCGCGGGGGGAAATCATCGGGTTGCCGTCTTTTGCCGTGGGTCGATCATCGGCGCGGTGATGGCCGGAATTGGCCGATCCTGCAAGCCGAGGGTAAAACCTTTCAGGCCTGACGAATAACGCCAGGTGCCCTTACCTTGCGGATCACGGATGCCGGAGACCGCGCCAGGCGGTCGGCCGGGCGGATCGGACGGCGCAGCATTTCGCCGCCGCAATTCGGGCAGCGCCCGCCCAGCACCCGATCGGCGCAATCGGCGCAGAACGTGCATTCAAAACTGCAAATCCGCGCCTTCAGGCTGTCGGGCGGCAGATCGCAGTCGCAGTTTTCACAATTCGGACGAAGTTCCAGCATGAGAGCCTCCTACAACGGGGAGTGCAACGGATCCGGTCGCGCGTTCAGATACTAAGCCTGCAGATATCGGGCGGTAAGATGCGCGGTGAAGTCCTCCGGGTCGAGCTGCTTGCCGGTCGCGGCCCGCATCAGGTCGTTGAACCCCAGCAGGCTTCCCACGCCATGCACCTTGGCGCGCAGCCAGCCCATCAGCGGCGACAGATCGCCGGTCGCCATCGCCGCGTCCAGCCTCGGCACGCCGCGTCTGGCCGCCGCCATCAGCTGCGCGGCGGCCATCGCGCCCAGCGTGTAGCTGGGGAAATAGCCGAACGCGCCATCGTACCAGTGAATGTCCTGCAGGCAGCCGCGCGCGTCGTCGGGCGGCGACACCTCCAGCAGCGCGTGCAGCCCCTCGTTCCAGGCGCCAGGCAGATCGGTCACCGCCAGATCACCCGATATCAGCGCCTGCTCCAGGCGGAACCGCAGGATCACATGGGCCGGATAGGTCATCTCGTCGGCATCGACCCGGATCGCGCCGCGGCCGACCCGTCGCCAGAGACGGGCCAGGTTTTCGGCCCGGTAGGGCGCCGGATCGCCGCCGAAAACCCCGTGCAGTTCGGGGCCAAGGAAGCTCAGGAACGCATCGGACCGGCAGGCCTGCATCTCCACGATCAGCGACTGGCTCTCATGTGCCGCCATGCCGGCCGCCTCGCCGACCGGTTGGCGGGCGAACGCCGCGGGCAGGCCGCGTTCATACATCGCGTGCCCGGTCTCATGCAGCACGCCGAGCAGGCTCTGGGCGAAATCGGCCGGGTCGTAGCGGGTGGTGATCCGCACATCGGTAGGCGTGCCGCCGCAGAACGGATGCGTCGACCGATCCAGCCGCGCATGGGTGAAATCCAGCCCGACGCGGGCGGATAGCCGCCGGCAAAGCGCCTCCTGCGCCGCCTCGGGGAACGGGCCTTGCGGGCGCACCGGCGCCGGGCGGCTTGCCTGCAATTCCAGCGCCCGGGGCAAAGCGGTGCGCAGGAAGACCTCGTAATCGGCGAATACCGGCGTGACATCGGCGGCGGTGATGCCGCGCTGATAGCCGTCCATCAGCGCATCATACGGGGCCAGACCCAGCACCGGCGCCAGCGCGGTGGCGGATTGGCGGATCAGGTTTACCACCTCGGTCAGCGCCGGCCGCACCGCGGAAAAATCCGAGTTTCGCCGAGCCTCGCGCCAAATCTTCTCGCAGGCCGAGTTGGCCCGCGCCTGCGCCTCCACCAGATCGGACGGCAATGCAGTGGCGCGGGTATGGGCGTGGCGGATCAGCGCCAGATTGGCCGCCCGCCAGGGATCGAGGTCGGGATCGGGATCGGGGTCCGGCCCGCCGGACGCCTCGGCGATATCATCCGCCACCGCGGGCTCGATCAGCAGCCCGTGCGACAGCCCGGCCAGCACCGCGAGCTGGTCGCCGCGCGCCGCCCCGCCGCCCGGCGGCATCACCGCCGCGGCGTCCCAGCCCAGCATGGCGCCGGCCTCGCCGATCGTGGCGATCCGCGCGAAGCGGGCGGCCAGCCGCTCATAGGCGGCATTCGGGGGGGCGTTCATGGGCGGAGCACCTTGCGGCAATAAATCGTGAAAATGATCGCCAGGGTCAGCGCCAGCGCGAACCAGGTGATGGCATAGGACAGATGATCATTCGCCGGTCGCGGCAATTCCTGCGCCGGCTGTGGATAGACCCCCGGCAGGCGCGGACCCAGCGCGACCAGCACGAACGGCGCCACTTGCGCCAACCCCAGCGACGAGCCGATCGCGGCGGGATCCAGGGTGAAGAAGCGGTGCCGGGCCGGGTCATCGGCGGGCGCGAACAGGCCGGGGCGGTCGGGCCGGCGGACATAGGCGTCAACCGATACCGGGCCGGCGGGCACGGCAATGTCGCTGGCGCGTTCCGCCGGCACCCAGCCGCGATCCACCAGCACAGGCACGTCGTGTCCGGGCCGCCGCAGGACGACGATCATCCGTCCCCCCATCCGCGGCCCGCCCATCGGTGGCGGACCCGGCGTATCGGCGACATCGGCGCCATACAGAGCATAGGCGCCGGGAAGAAATTCCCCCTCGACCCGAATTTTAGCGAAGGCCGGCGGGTCTTGCGCCAGCGGGATCGCGCGGCCAGCCTCCGCCCGATCGATATCGGCCAGCAGCTCGGTCTTCCAGGCCAGCCGTTGCAACTGCCAGACACCCAGCGCGCAAGCCAAAGCCAGCATCAGCGCGGTGGTCAGCGCCGGGACCAACAGCCGGCGCCAGCTTCTGCCGGCGGCAATCATTCTTCCTCCGCCGAAGGGCGATGACGGTATTGCAGCGCCACCAATGCCGCCTTTAACGGCCGCATCATCAAAATCGCTAGCGGCACGGTGATTATCGGCCAGATCACCGCATGCACCCAGAGCGGCGGTGCCAGATGGAACTCCACCCAGAACGCCAGCCCCACCACAACGGCGCCCAGCAGCAGGATCACGCCGACCGCCGGACCGTCGCCGGCATCATGGCCCCGAAGGTCCAGGCCGCAGAACGCGCAGCTTTCGCGCACGCTCAGCATGCCGGCAAATACCTTGCCCCGGCCGCAGCGCGGACAACGGCACAGCAGCGCCGCGCGGAGGAGGGAAACCGGAGGCGTGGCCTACACCGGTCGCGCGCTATCCGCCGACATCCGCTTCCAGCGGCCCCGCACCCAGCCAGTAGATGCAGATGAACAGGAACAGCCACACCACGTCGACGAAGTGCCAGTACCAAGCCACCGCCTCGAACGCGAAATGGTGATCCTTGGTGAAGTGGCCGCTCGCGCAACGGAACCAGATCACCGACAGCATGATCGCACCGAGCGTCACATGCATGCCGTGGAAACCGGTCAGCATGAAGAACGTCGAGCCGTAGATGCCCGAGCCAAGCGTCAGATTCAACTCGGTGTAGGCGTGGTGATACTCGGTGGCCTGGAAGTACAAAAAGGCC
>JAYTXR010000012.1:0-43054 GCA_043742865.1 Acetobacteraceae bacterium | reverse complement strand
GCCGTTGAAGTAGGATTGTTCCGCGGTGGCGATGAAGTCGTCGACCGCGGAATTGCCACGCTCGATATCGAAGCTGCCATGCCAGCCTTTTGGCAGCTCGGCCGACATCTGCGTGCCGTCCAGCCGGTCGACGCGGACCGGCAGCGTAAGCTGGCTGCTCTCAAAACCGGTAACGTGCGCGAGGTCGACACGCCCGGCCGGGCCCATCAGGACCAGCTGGGTGTCGCGACCCAGGGAGAAGTTGTTGGTTGCCATTCGATAATCCTGTCGCGGGTGCCGTTAGGCCGGTTGGCCGGCGGGGAGCGTCTGGCGGGAGACCTGCACGGTCTGGCCGCCTTCCATGTTGACGATGAACTTCTCGTTGATGGCCTGGTATTGAACCTGCGCATCCGATTGCACGTAGCCGAGACCCGTGCGGCCAGCTGGATTATTGGAAGTGTCGCAGATCACGCTGAACGGCAGACTGCCATCCGTGCTGCCGAGCAGTCCCTGGCTGAGCATCGCCTGCAAGAAGCTGAGCTGGGTCGCGCGGATGCGACGGAACAGGCCGGCGTTAATGACCTGGCCGACATAGAGGCCCATGCCGGCGGCGAGGGTGGCGGCAATATAGTTGGTCAGACGGGTATAGTTGTCGCCATTGGTGGCAGCATTGGTCGAGGCATTATGCCCACCGCGGACGCCCCAAAAACTGCCGGCAGGCTGCGGGTTGGCGATGACATCAATGCCGGCGCCGAGCAGCACCGCGAGCTCGGCGGAGGAATAGGAGGTGCTCTGCCCGGACCCCGGGGTGCCGGTCTTCTGACTGCCGATGACGCCATAGAGGTTCTTGTTCAAGCTGGATTGCTCCGGCGAGAGGTTTGCCAGCCGGCCGGCGGCGAACCCCTGCGGAGATACCAGGCGGATGATATTATTCACCTGATCGGACCACCAGAGCCAGTCGCCGAACATCAGCTTGGCGGCATAGCTGTCGAGGCCAGCCGATTGCTTGACCGTGACGGCGTTGGAGATGGTGTCGCCGGCGGGCCCGGTAAGGACCATGTAGATGCCTTCCTGCAGGCCGAAACCCGCCTGGACGGTCCATTGGGTAGGGTCGTCGGCGTCGGCGAGCAGTCCGATCGAACAACCCTGGCCACGCAGCGCATACATGCCCCGGCGCGGTGCGAGGTCCGCACCCACCAGCGTCGCCGTGCTCACGCCTGCTCCGTCGGTTCCAGTATTGCTGGCGCCGAGCGACAGGGTGAACGACGCGGGTGCCGCGGAGGCGCCGCCGGCGTTGGCGGTGACGAACTGCGACGGACCGCGCTGCGGGCCTTGCCCCTGGTTCACCGCGGCCGCCAGCGCTACCCAGAACGCGGCCCCCGAGCCGGCGATGTTGTCGAAGACTTCCGGCGCTATGCCCGGGATGGCCACGGTCAGGCGCCAGGCGCCGGCACGCGGCGCGGAACTTAGCGCGAGCGCCACCTGATTTCCGAGGCTGCCGGAGTAGAGTGCCGTGAAGGCGACCGTCGTTGATGGAACCAGAACCGAGGCCGCCGTGTCGGCGCCATCGGTAACCCGCACGCAGCGGAAATTCTGCGCACCTTGCTGCACGGACGTTGCGATCTGCGTCCCAAGATCGAACTTACGTCCGACGAGGGGGCCGAAATTACGCGCGTAATCCGCCATCGTTGCAATGATGACCGGTTGGTTCACCGGACCCCACGAGGCGGTACCGACGGCACCAATGACGTTGGTCGGCACGCCGTTCAGAATAAGATTCTGTGGCGGGACGATCTGGACATAAAGATCAGGCACCACCAAAGCGGTGGTGTTGATGCTGCCCTGCTGGACGATCGGCATGGGTATCAGGACTCCTTTTCAGGCGCACGCGAGCAGACCTTGACGACCTTGTCGGCATGCTCGCTGTTGAGAATTTGCTCGATCCGAGCCGTATCGGTAACGGATACGCCGCGCGCGAGGCCGGCAAACGGCCGCACGACGACCAAATGAACGTTCATCGTGTCTCCATATCTATGCGGTGATGTGAAGAGCGTTCACGCCGAGGGCGCCGAACAGCATTTCCGGCTGAGATTGACTGAGCGTGGTGGCGTATTCGACCGCATAGCGAAGGTCGCGGCGATAGAGCGAGGCGTTTTCGGACTGATCGAACACCGCACCGCCGGCAAAGGTGAGCCAGGCCTGAGAATTATCCGCCAGAGTCACGAAGCGCGTGGATGCGAAAGCGGCGTCGATCGACGCCGCCGTGGCATCGCGTGAAGTTGGGCTGGGGCACCAACAGCTGACGCGGATCCTCAGGCGTTGACGACGGATTTCCTGGAGCACGGAGCGGAACGCCACAACGCGTGCGGCAACGGTGTGGGCACCGTATATATCGAGCGTCGCGTCGTGGAGATGAACGATACGCGTGGCACGGATCAGCGAGCCGATCGTTGCCGCAACCAAAGCGGAGGTATCGTTGGACAGTGTTCGATAGACGTAAGGCTGGCCATCGACAAGGACGCCGGCGAGTTGGCCAGGATCGGCGCTCCCGGTGAAGGCAACCGACGAGCCTGACACCGACGCCTGCAGGGTCGGCGTGACCGGTGTCGATAGAAATTCCTCGGCAAAGCGCGTGGTCAGGCGGGGCGCGGCATCGCCGGCGAAGATTGTGACGTTGACGTGTCCCATCGCCAGATCGGCATCGAGCGCTGCCGGGTTCGGCCAGCCGCGATAGACGCGGCAGGAAGGGCCCGGAAGGCTGGGTGCATCCGGACCCCTTGGATACAGCGCGGCAGCGACCAGAGCGGCGAGGGCATTTTCTACATCCGACTGATCGGCCATCAGGTGGTTGCCTGCTTCACGTTGAGCCGCCAGCCGAGATCCGTCAGCTCGGCGCCGGCGACAACGCCGGTCCGGCCAAGCTCGTCGGTCATGAGATCGGCCTGCCGCAGAATGACGAGTGTGCCATCCGGTGCTGATACCGCTGGGAGCAGCACGGTCCAGTAGCCGATGGAGGTGTCGCCCGGCAGGCTGGCGGCGGGATGGCTGGAACCAGAGGTGCCAAGAACGCTGGCTGGAAAGTCACGGATCAATGTCTCGGCGGTCTGGGCAGAAACGCCCCCATACGCATTGAGGCCGATCGCGTTGGGCGAGGCGGGTCGGGCAAAGCTGACCGTGCGATTGGTCTGAACGCACAGCACCGGCAGCAACGGCTGTTGGGCGACAACAAACCAGATCTCAGCGTCTTGTACCAGGTAGTCACCCGGCTGCGTGTAGGCATTGTCGAAAACCCCATACCAGAGCGGATTGCCGTAGCCGCTGGGGCGAACAAACTTGCCGTCGGGCGCGCTGAAGGCTGCCTGCAGCTTCAGGAAGCGATTGGCCGGTGACAGGGCGTCTACGCAGTCATTTGCACGATAGGCGTCGGTGCTGCGGCCGATGTGGCGGGCGGCGACGTTCAGACCCCAGCTGATGCGGTCCTGCAGATGAGATCGATCCACTATACGACCAAGGTCACGGAGCCGCCGGAGGCAAGCCCAGGCCCCGCCGGCATCCCGAGGAAGCCACAGAGGCGGCGGCGCCAATCGTCAAACAGTGCCGCCCTGTCCGCAGTTTCATTGCGATTTCGAGTCCATACCGCGGCTTGGTCGGTATCGAGGTTGGCGGCGGCGTTCGGGATCGCTGCCTCCAGGCCGAGCAGGGTGTTCAGATAGCCGCGCAACACGGCAAGTTCGGCATCGGCCAGGTTGTTGAGACGAAATTCGAGCAGGCCATAGGCTTGATAGAACCTCCAGTTCTGAAATCCTGCCGCCCCCGCACCGTAAGCGGGATAGCCACAGAACCGGCGCGCGTCGGTCTTTTCGGCATCGGTGAGAGACATCGGCGGGCCGGTCCTTTGGCAGATGGGAGGCTGGCGCGTTGCCGCGCCGTTGGTTATCGATCCGTTCGTGGCTATCAGCCGACGTGTTCGATCATCACCGCGCGTTTGAAGGCGGCGTTGGTGGCGGTTGGGATCGTCGCCGGATTGGTCGTGGTGTCGGACGGGGCGCAGAAGCCGCCGATCCAGTACCAGGACTGGGCAATGATCTGCTGCAGCCGGTCGATCGGTTCACGCGTCACCATCGCCACACCATCAACCAACGAGACGATGCTGTCGCTGGGGGCGATATCATCTTCCGCCATGCCAGCGAAGTCGCCTTCGATCAGCGCGCCCTGGCCGCAGACGATCGGGCGGCGGACCATCAAGCCAGCAAGCGTCGGATGCGGCTGGACATAGGCTTCCGTGGTGGGAATGAACCGCAAGCCCAGGAAATCATTGACCATGCCCTGACGAAAGACCTGGTTCGCGGACGTAGCGCCCTGAAACAGCTGGCGGAAATCATTGTCGGCGAACAACTGGCGGGCGGAGACCGGGTCAAGATAGCAATTATAGACCCCATCGATCTCGGGAACGGCATTCAGGCGTAGCTTGGCGACCGCGTCGAGTAGGTTGGACATCGTCAGCGTATCGCCGGCGATCAGGTTGGTGGTGTTCGAACGGCTGAATGGCCGCACAATCACCGAGGCATTGGCCGCGGTGACGGCGGTGCCGGCGGTGCCGTCGGAAACTGCAACCGCGGCAGCCAAGGTCAGCACGCCCGAGATGCCGCCCGGCGTGGTGGACAGATTGGCGGCATCGGCCGCCGTTCCGGTCAGCGTGTACGGATTGGCGCCGATGGTGACGGTGAGCGACGCCGCGGTGCTGACCGGCGTTTGGACGCCGTTGATGAACACGTTCTGGAAGCCACGGATATCGTCGACGTTGACGCTGGGGCCGGCCACACTGAGCGTGCTACGTACCCGACTATTGCCGCCGAAATACGACGCGAACAAGGCATTGCGTGCCAGTTCATCCAGCGAACGGGCTGCCTGCTCGCCATTAATGAAAGCATTTTGCAGAAATTGACTGGCGATGCCGACCCGGGACGTAACCATATTGAGGTCGGTGGTTGCGGCGTAGTGGTTGATGGTCAGCGTGTACTGCTCGACCCCCCAGGTTGTCGGTGTCAGGCCGTTGTCGAGATTGGTGTTGGTGGCCGGCGGCAGCGGGATTGTGACGCTGGGCTTGAGCCCGGCGCGGGTCTTGGTGAGGGTTTCACCTATCCCCACGGCGATGTCTTCACGATCGGCGACGGCGCGGTACCCGAGACGGGAATGCAGCGCCTGTTGAAATTCACGTTCCAGGAAGCCTTGCTGGATGATCGGCTGGAGCGCGGCGGGGAAGTTTTGAATACCCATGCGGATTGTTCCTCTAACTCAGATTATGGGGAGTTCAGCTTCGACGTTTGACGAGGTCCGCGCGGGCGGCTCGGTATTCGGCATCCGTCATTTCGGTTGCCAATTTCTTGCGGGGCGGCTGGGCCGGCGGCGCCGTGGCGGGCGATGAGGAGGACGCCGCGCCGAACAGCCAGGGCTTAGCTTGCCGGAACTTGGACATGATCGTTCCGGCGTCGTCTAACTCCCCGGATTTCGATAGTTTCAAACGGGAAAAATCAAGCAGCTTCAGTCCGTCGAGATCCACCATACCGGCGCGGATCGCCTCGGCCTTGAGCTCCGCACGAACCAGGCGAGCTTCCGTTTCTGCCTGGGTCGCGGCAAGCAGATGTTCCAGCGCATCCGCGCGGGCACGCAATTGCGCGAGAGGGTCAGGCTCGTCCGGTGGCTGTTCTGTGACTGTCATTAGGCCTTCCTGAGCGGTTTTCGGGATGCGGATATGCGGGCGAGCTCGGCCGGCACATCCTCGATATCGTAGATATCGGCGATCGACTTGACGGCCGTTTCACGAGAAATCTGTCCGGAGGCGGCGAGCGTGGCGAGGGTCTGCGCGTCCCGCTGACGATCCTCCGCCGTAGGGGGATACCAGCGGGGCCATTTCAACGTTAACCGTGCGGCCGGGTCGAGCGTTGAAATCTCATTGCCCAATACCTGTAAACGATAGGTATTGGACGCCCGCAAGACCATGCGGGCGAGCTGCAGCAACGCACCCTCGCCGTAGCTGACTCGAAGATTGTCGGCGAGCCAGATCAGGCCCTGGTTCATCAGCTCCAGCGCCCGCCCCGATTGCGCCGCGTTCAGGCGATCCGCGCTGGCCCGGTTGCCGTGCACGCTTTCAAGTGCGAATTCGCGCAAGGTGCGGACATAGTCGATGACCGCGGCCGACGCCGTACCGCCGATTTCCAGCAGCTTGGCATCACCTTTTTCACTGACAACCAATGCATTGCCGGCACCCTTGACGATCTCGGTATCGGCGGTTGCCGGTTCCTTGATCAGCAATGTGGGATCGGAACTGTATTTCAGGCCGCGGCCGGCCTGGCTGAGCTGGTAGTCGATTTCAATTTGCGTCTCGATGGCGCTGCGGAATGTGCACGCGCCGTCATTCGGATCGGCGGTCGCCGAAAATCCGGGGAGGTTCCTTATCCAGACGATGGGGACAAAGCCAAGCCCGTGGCGGACGCTTCGTTCGGTGTCTATCTCAGGCGGGCCATCATTCCCAACCGGTTGCGGCAGCAGCCAGGTTTCGCCGCCACTGTCCCAACTGCGGGAAAACCAATAATCGACGCTGGGGTCGCCGATATCGTAGCTGGTGGCGGCGAGGAAACGTCCCGCCACCTTATAACGCTCGGTAACGGCCTTCAGCGTGTCGGGTGCCTCCGGGTCCCAGATTGGATTAAGCCAGGTGGTATCGAGAACCTCGAAGAAGATACGGCCGCGGAGCACGCGCATCAGGATGGCGACCGAGCCGATCGAGCCGCGGATCGCTGCCTCGGTCATGATTTGGTTGAGCCGCGTCTCCTTGGCAATGTCGGCCAATGCGGCACGGATCGTCCGGTCGGCGCAGTCGATGGTCGGGAAATGTCCCTCACTGAACAACAGCGCGACACTGTCCTCGACGACGATCCGCGAGAGGGCATACCGGACCGATGGGCGGCGGTTGCGCAGCGGAATGTAGTCTCCGCCAGGACCTCTTTCTTCATGAAACTGGTTGGGCAGCACGTCATAGAAAGTGCCATTCAGGACGCGTTTGAGGATGTCCAGCACGCGCGCGCGCGGCGGGTAGTCCCGATCCTGGGGGATCAGGTCGCAAATGGTTTCAAACATGCAGGTCCTAACGGGCGAGGAAGGGCACGGTCATCCGGCGAGCCGGAGCACCCTGTTCGATCAGGGCGGCGAAGGCGCGTGACAAGGCATCTACCTGATCGTCCTTGATGCCGTACGGAAAGTCTCGAAGTTCTTCCAGGAAGGCATGGTTCCATGTGGCGCGAACGATGGAGACATTGCCGGCTTCGATCTGTGCCGCCACAGGGGCGGCGCGAGAGGCTTTCGAGCCGGTTTCGGATGTGATGACCAGGTTGTATCCTGCCAGCTGCCCGGCAAGATAACTGGCGACGAAACCGCCGGCGGAGCCGGGGTCCTTCGGTAGGGAGATGGTGACCGGGCGGCCATCCAGTTTGGCGGTGTGGAGGATGGCTTCCTCTACCTGGTGCGGACTGCCTTGCAGGCGGATAACATCGGTGACCGTGAAGTGCTGGGAGTCGGTTCGGTGCAACTTAACGCCGACGGTCCAGTCCGGGTTGTTGTCGGGCCGCTTGGGCGTGGCGGCGAGATCCCAGGCCCGGACCGAGCGGCCCGATAGCGGCGGCTGGTCGGCGATCTCGATAGGCCGGATCATGAACAGGCTGCCATGGGCGGGCCGAGGGGTCTGCTGATACATCGCCGACCAGACCCGCTCGCCCACAGTGGCGCGCTTGCGATCGAGCGCTTCAGCACTTTCCCAATCCGGCCAAAGCGGTGCGCCTTCGGGACGGTTGAGCGGGTCATTCGGTTCGGCCAGGGCGGGAAGGCGGAGGACGCGCCACTGCCCTTTTTGATGCGACAGCAACCGCCCGCCCAGATCGTCTTCGTGCCACCGGGTCATGATCAGCACGATGCGCCCACCCGGCTTCAGTCGGGTGATCAGATCCGCACGGTACCAGTTCCAAAGCAGGTCCCGCTGGTTTGCGCTGTCTGCCTCCGCGTGCGATTTAATGGGATCGTCGATGATGGCGAGGTCAGCCCGGCGGCCGGTGACCGGCCCGCGGATCCCGACCGCGAAATACTCACCCCCGAGGGAGGTGCGCCACCGTCCGGCCGCCCGGCTGTGCTGGGCCAGGGTGTAGCCGAGCCGTTCGCCCTGCGCGGTGACCAGATCCCGAACCTGACGGCCAAAATGATGGGCGAGGTCCGCGGTGTGGGAGGCCGCGATGACCGAGCTTTGGGCGTGCTGGGTGAACCACCAGGCTGGGAACAGGACGGACGCATAGGTTGATTTGGCGCTGCCGGGCGGCAGCAGCAGCATCAGGCGGTCGTTTAGCCCGGTGGCGATTTTTTCCAGCTCGGAGATCAACAGGTGATGATGGGCGGCGGGAGACTGCCCTAACGGGTCCAGGGCGACGCAAGCCCAATCAGTCAGGCTGGTGCGGATCGTCTGGCGGGTCTTCTGCTCCCCGGTGAGCTGACGCCAGTCTGATTGCGAGTTCGTCATCGGTCAGTCGGTGCAGTTCCGTTTGGGTTTCGGAAAGATTGCCGGTGGTTGCCCGGCTTGAATGGACCGGACGTGAATGGACTGTACGCGTGTGGACTGGGCGTGAATGGATTGGACGTGAGTGGATATAGGGAGCGACGATCTTGGCGATTGCCGCGGCGCCAACGGGATCGCCGCCTGACCATTTCTGCCGCATGGTCGTCAGCAGAATGTCGAGCGGTGTGGGGTCTTGGATGGACGAGATGGGGGAAGTTGCAGTTTTGCGCGGTGTTGTGCGCGTGTCTGCATCATGCATAGATATATACGATTTTATGGGGCGGTTGGTCAAGGGAAAAATTCCTTTTATCAGTTTTTTTTCTTATGGCCTTCAGATCGCCCTCCCCCTTCTGGTTTTCGGGTGCGCCAGTTCCGATCCGGCGGCGATACTGCAATCCGGGCGCGTCGTGGGTCTTGGCGGCGTCGAAGGGCGATGGGTGGGCCCGGTGGCGCCGGATGGGCCCGGATGCGGGAGCACGACGACCGGCTTGATGAGTGTTGGACGTGGCGGCTTCGGCTTCGCGCCGTTTCAGAACACCGTGACCATCCGGGGCAAGCTCGGCCCCGATAACGCGTTTGAACCTTCCCAGGAACGGGCAGGCGGAGATAAGAAGATGCTGACGATTCTGTTTCACGCCCGGGTGATCGATTTGTCCGATGGTTCGGACGCGATTGAAGGAAATCTGGTATCCGGACGGTGCCGATGGACCGTGAAATTAACGAGAGGATAATAATTAACGGCTTTTCACGGAAAAATCCATAAATCTAACGGCATAACTTAAGGTTGAAATCTTTAATAAAGATTAACTATCCCTGATACTGACCCTGTCCGGCGAACCACTGCAAAGGGTCCGGCCGGTCGTGGACTACTAATCGTCGGGGAATGCCATGGGACAGGTGATCAAGAATTCCTGCTGGGAAGACACGGTTTTCTGGAGGAATATCGAACCCGATCCGCAACCGATGGCCGCCAGGCGCGTCGGCGGAGGCCTGGACGGGAGCACTGAATTTGCCGGGCCGGTCCGGCGCGAACCGCTGGTGCTGGCAGTAGAGGACCAGATACGCTTTTCGCCTGGACTACAGACAATTTGTGAATTTCTTGGCATCGAACTCGAACAGGTTACCAGCCACCGTGATCTGGCCCCGCTGCTGAAAGCGCAGAGGCCCATGGCGGTGTTCTGCGAGTTGGACAGCCCCGGACAGGATGGCTGTCACGTCATGAAAATCGTGGCCGAGCATGACCGAACCCTTCCCGTTCTGGTTCTGACCGGCGACGACCCGAGCCTGTTGGGCGCGGCGCAAGCGGTGGAGGAAATCCTCCGTTTGACCGGGGTCGTCGCGTGTCGGCGCCTGCCCGCGATCGGAGAACTTGTCGAATTTCTGTTCTCCGCCGGCCGCAAGGGCCGTTGCCTGAGCCTGATGCCAAGCTGACGGTATTTCCTCGCGGCCAGGCTTATTCGCGCAAGTCGATCAGACCGGGCACAAGCCGCGGCGGCGTTTTCGGGTCTCGGTCGCGTAGGCGCCAAAAGGACGGTTGGGCCGAGAGCTGGGTTCAGCGATACTCACCCGATACGAATCCCATTCAGCCGAAGAGAGGGCGGCGAGCGTGGGGGTCAGAGCGATGGACGCAAGGGTTGTGTCACTATAGGCGTGGCGGGGAATCGGCTGGACCTGGGCCAGGGGAAAGTCCGCGGTGAGGCGAACAGGCGTGTGGCTGCGGGTAAAGCGCAGATTGGTAAACAGCGGTCCGAACCAGCGGTCGGCCTCGACAATGCCTTCATAAAGGGCATAGCCACCTTGCAGCGCCAGGTTGGCTGGAGGACGGATCAGCAAACTCCAGTCCGGAGCCGTGCGCGCGATCAGGCCGGTCCAAATTTGCAAGGTGCCCGGTTCCGGCAACACGGTGAGGAAGGGCGGCGCGCAACCGGCCAGGTCGGCCGGGGCCGCGGCATCGAATGCGCGGGAAAAGCCTGGAAACTGTGCGGTGGTCAGCGCCAGCCATTCATCCTGGTAAAGCCAGAAAATCGAGTCGCCGTCCCACATCAGCGTCAGATCGATCGGCGGAAACACCCACCATCCAAAGCCGGCGGCGGAAGTGACGGCTTCGCAGTATCGCAGGGCGCGTGCCGGCAGCGTTCCGGCAGCGGACCGGTCGGCGCGGATCGGCACACGTGCCTGTTCGATCAGTCGGTGGAAGTGGACGACCGGCGCACCGCAGGCGGCTCTGACGGAAAGGTTCTGAGGCATAACCGGGTCTCCTGGTTTGGGCCGGATTGAACACCCACGAGAGGCGGCCAGGGGGAGCTTCGCTCCCCCTGGCCTTTATCGTCAGGCGGTAGGCAGGCGGAAGCCGCCGCCAACGCGAACGCGGGCGCTATCGGCGATTTCCACCGGCGAAAGACGAAAGCCGCCGCCGATGTGAATGGTACCGTTATCGACGGTGTCCGCGTTGGTCGGCTTGGGCAGAGCGGTATTCGAGGAAACCTGCATCATTTTAGATCCTTCCGGACGATGTGGGGTTGTCAACTTGCGACCTGCCGATGTTGCCGCATTCCAGCCGGCAAATGGGCAGCCTTATCCTGGCGCGCCGGGCAAAACTACCCAGAGACGGTCGGGACGGAGGATGAATTTGCGTTGGAAAGTCTGCGGGCGCAGTACGCCTGTTGACAGTTTAATCCTAGGATGGATCGGGAACGCGCGTCAAGACAATTTTCCTATATCTGTTTACAAAGGATTATTGCGGACTGGATGAACTCACGATAGTGTGATTCAGAATACAATTTTCAATAACTCGCATCTGGGTTGGTCGATCGGAGGCGCTGGCTGGACGACATGGAACGCGATCCCCGAGTATCCGTCCCTGAACTGGGATTTCCGCTCCTGCGGGTGAGACTGTTTTCGACCATGGACGTGCGTGGGCCGGACGGAGCAAACCTGCTGCCCAAAGGCCGCAAGACGCGCGGAGTGCTGGCGGTGCTCGCGCTGAATGCCGGAAGACCGGTGAGACGCGATGAGTTGACGGAACTGCTGTGGAGCCGACGGGAGCGCGAGCAAGCCAGAGCCTCGCTGCGTCAGGCCGTCCACGAGCTAGGTGACCTTTTGGGCGGGATGGATCCGGCGTTGTTTCTGGTGGATCGCACCCATCTCTCCCTGGGAAACGCGCCTGCAAGCCGATCGCTGAGCGAGCTTGTGCAGGTGGACATCCAGGCGCTGTCGCGTGGCGGAGTGAGCCGGCCCGAGGCGCTGGAATTGTTCCGCCCGACCCTGGTCGAAGATCTGGCGGGTATCGATCCGGCATTTGACCGCTGGCGGGCAGCGCAGACCGAAATTTTGTCCGGATTGGCGCGCGTCCGGGCGGAGGCCTGGTTGGCTGCCTGCCAGACGGCCGGGGCCGATGGGACCGATGCGGGGATGGAGACTTTGGTCCGCGCGGCCGAACTTCTGATCGCCATCGACCGGGCGCATGAAGGCGCCTGGCGTGTCTTGATCCGGGTGCATGCAGCCAGGGGGGATCGGGCCGCTGCGGTGAGCACTTATGAACGTTGCGCCGATGCACTGGCGGCAGTGGCACAACTCGCTCCTTCGGAGGAGACGGCTTCTATACTTTCAAGCATCCGCAATCGGGGTTCAGCAGAGGTCTTTTCCGATATCCGTTCCGTCCGGCCCGGGCCGCCGGCCGATCAGGCGAAGACGTCACAGGTGCCAGGCCTCGCTCCGGTTTCCGTCGGGTATCGCCCGGTGCGGATCGGCGTAATGCCGCTGCGCATGTTGGACGCCTCCCAGACGGACGAATTGTCGCTGGGAGTGGCGGAGGAAATTACCTACACCCTGTCGCGGCTGAGTTGGCTTTCTTGCGTGGCCCCCAGTTCCATGAGTGCCCTGGCACAGCAGAATGCCGTGGGCCAGGTTGGCGGGGGCGGGGCATGGCGGTTGCTGGGTTTGGATCTGTTGCTGGAGGGAACCGTGCAGCGTGGCCGTGGCCGAGCGCGGGTCATGATACGATTGCTGGATCTGCATGCCGGTGAGGAAGTGATCTGGGCGAGGCGGTTTGATCGCCAGGAGACCGACTTACTGACGCTACAGGAAGAAATCGCGGCAGAGACAGTGGCCCAACTGGATCCTGAATTGCTGGTGCGCGAAGGGGAAAAGGCCCGTTCCCTGCCGCGCGATGGCGCCAGTGCGGATCATCTGCTGCTGCGCGCCATTCCGGCGATCTACCGTCTTGAGCTGGAGGGATTTCACGATGCCGGGGAGATGCTGGCAGCTGCAATCGTCTTGGATCCTACCCATGCTTCGGCTCATGCCTGGTATGCCTATTGGCATTTATTGCTGGTTGGGCAGGGGTGGGCAGAGGATGTGGCGGCGGCAACGCTGCTCGGGGGGGATCTGGCTGAACGCGCCGTGAGGCTCGACCCGACGGATGCCCGGGCCCTGACAATCGCGGGTCACGTTCGCTGCTTCCTCGGACGGCACGCCGAGGAAGGGTTGCAGTTGCACGAGCAGGCGTTGGCGGTTAATCCGCATCTCGCGCTGGCCTGGTGTTTCTCGGGGCTCTCGCTTTCCTATCTGGGAAGGCATGAGGAAGCCATCGAGAGGATCGCGCAGGCGCGAAAGCTATCGCCGTTCGATCCGCATGGGTTCTTTTTCGATATGGCGGCGATGATGCCATTTCTGATGCTGCAGTCCTATGATCTCGCGATCGGACTCGGCAACCGGGCTTTGGCGCTAAACCCAACCTTCTCATCGACGTACAAAGGACATTTGGCTGCGCTGGGCCATCTGGGGCGGCTGACCGAAGCGAAGAACTTGCGGGAACGGTTGTTGGTTCTGGAACCAAAATTCTGCGTGCGCGACGCGGTGGCGCGATCCCCCCTGACCCGGCCCGAGGACCTGCTTCATTATGCTGAGGGGTTAAGGCTCGCCGGATTGGCGGAAACGGCTCCCTAGTCCCCAGCGTATCGTTTATTAACCACGCCGGCTCAAATTGGATCGTTCTAGAAACGGCTATAGCCGCCGGACCGGTATGCTCCAGGCCAGTAGCAGAGCGGCGGTGGCGAAGCCGGCGATGGTAAGAAAGGCAGCCTGGAAGGCTTCGGCGATCTCGGTCTGCACCGCCTCTCGACGGACCTGATCCAAGTTTGCGAGTATGGGCGGGCCGTGCTGGATCAGTTCGGTGAACATCGCCGCCGTCTGCGCGTCCTTGGCGGCGAGGACAGCGAACAGGATTGTGCCGACAACGGCCGTGGCGAAGGCGGCGCCGACCGAGCGGGAGATCTGCACGGAAGCCGCGGCAGCGGCAAGCGATGTCGGGCCGGCCATCGTTTGGACCGTGATCTGCACGACCGGCATGCCGGTGCCAAAGCTCATCGAGATAGCCGCGAAAGCCCAGGGGAGTACCGACACCGGAAGCTGCGGCGCCAGGATCGCCAGGAATACCAGCATCGCCACGCTGATCGCGAGCCCTAAGGACGGCCAGATGGCGGTGCGGCCGGTACGTGCGATCATCCGTCCGGTGAAGATGGAGCCGACGCCGATGCCGGCGGTAAGCGGCAACATCATCATTCCGGTGTCGCTAGGCGAGACGCCGCGGGCAACCTGCAAATAGAGCGGCAAAAACGTGATCATCGAGACGACCGCACCGGCGAGGCACAGCGCCATCAAATCGCTGCGAAGAATGGTGGGGTCGCGCAACAGATTGACCGGCAGAAGCGGCGTTGGGGCACGGCGCTCCTGGCGTATCAGCACAAACAGCGAGACGGCGGCGATCACGAGCAGCAGCAGGATCAGCGGCAATGCGTGGGCATCCAGCTTGCGTGCCTGTTCCAAGGCGATCAGGCCGGGGACGATGGTGAGCGCGAAGAATACCGTGCCCCAGATGTCGAAGCTGAACCGGCCACCGCCCTGGTATTGGGATTTCAACCGGATCGCCAGCAACATCGACAGCAGGCCCAGCGGAATATTCACCAGCAGCACGGCGCGCCAGCCCAGATGCTCGGTCAGATAACCGCCAACCACGGGACCGAAGGTGCTGGCGGTGACAAATGTGGTGGCCAGATACCCCTGATAACGACCGCGCTGGCGGGGTGGCACCGCCTCCCCGATCAGCGCCTGCGACAACGTCATCAGTCCGCCGCCGCCAAGGCCTTGCAACACCCGGGCGAGGACCAAAACCCACAAATTGGGCGCCGCTGCGCCGATCAGAGAGCCGGTCATGAGGATCGCCAGCGCGACGTAGAGCATGCGCTTGCGTCCCAGTGCATCCCCGAGGCGGCCGTAAATGGGGGCGGCGATGGTGTTGGCCAGCAGGTAGGCGACGACGATCCACGAGATCTGTTCGACATTGCCGAGGGCACCGGCAATGGCGGGCAGCGCCGTCGAGACGATGGTCTGATCCAGCGCCGAGAGAAACACGGGCAGCATGATCGATGGGAAAACGTGAAAGAAAAGCCTGCGCATGGCCGCGGCGTTGGGGGGCTCGCGGGGTTCGCCGCCGTGCAGGATTGTCAAGCGCGCAACAGTAGCCGGATGGGGCTGGCAGCGACCAGGGGATGAAGTCCGGGCATGAAATCGGGGCCGTGACATCAGGCTGGCGGGCACGGGCAACGACCGCTCCGGCAAGGCGAACGCTGGCGGAAGGACGCGCGGCGGGAGAAAAAAATACTTTTCTACAATTCATTTTAGCCATAATGAGTAAAGCCTATCTATTGAATAGCGAATTTACGCAAGGAAAACCCCTATATGGCCGACAACAAACTGCTTGACCGGTTGGATCGGGCGATCCTGCGATTGCTGGCCGAGGACGCCTCGCTGTCATTGGCGGAGGTGGCGGAAAAAGTTGGCCTGACCCCCACACCATGTTGGAAGCGGATCCGGCGTATGGAGCAGGATGGGATTATCCTTCGCCGGGTCGCGGTGCTCGATCCCGCCAAGATCGGCGTGCCGGTTTCGGTATTCGTGGAGGTGGAGACCGCGGATCATTCGAGCGACTGGCTGGAACGGTTCGCCACAGTCGTTGGCGGAATGCCGGAGATCGTCGATGCCTGGCGAATGAGCGGGGATGTGGATTATTTGCTGCATGTCGTCGTGGCGGATATCGCCGCTTATGATGATTTTTACCGAAAGCTGATTGTCGCAGTGAAGCTGCGCAACGTTACCAGCCGCTTTGCCATGGAGCGGCTAAAGGATGGACCGTTGCCAATATGAAGCGGGCCAATATGAAGCGTGGCCGACTGCAGACGCGAAATTTTTACATGGGAACCGTTGCTTAACCTGGGTCTGGCTCAATCCACACGTGAAATGTATGGAGATAGCGGCATGCCCGGCAGCCGATTGGTCAATCGCAACGTCGTCGGCGAGAGCGGACGGACCAGCATGCGTCTGGAACCGGAACTATGGGATGCCCTACGGGAAATTTGCCGGCGGGAGCAATCCGATATCGGAACCATTATCCGTCGGGTCGAATCTCAGGGCAGGACACAGCACGGCCGTGACGATGGGGACGCTGCCGGCGGTCGCACCAGCGGAATAAGGGTGTTCATCGTGCAATATTTCCGCGCGCTGGCGGAGGGTAAAACCCAGGTTTCCGGGTCGGACGCGACGTATCGAGGCAACAACGGATACGAGTGTCGACCGATCTGAGAATCGCGCTCAGTCCTCGCCAGCGGCTGGCGCCATGGCCGGGCGGGCGGGCATATTTTGGACCGGATTGACGCCGGTATAGAGATGCGGCCAACGGCGCCGGACAACCGGACTGGTGGTGCCGTAGGCGACGCAGGTGCCAAGGATGGCCGGTGGGCCGCCCCAGCGTTCGGTGATCTTGGCGTCCAGCGTTTCACCGCTGATGGTTTCTCCACGCCTGGCGGCGGCATCAGTATCGCGTTTGGCGCGGTGGGGGTTGATGGTCTGGAAAGCCGTTGTGGCCATTTGCTGCAGCAACTCGCGCAGATGGGTGCAGCCATGCGTTCCGCCGATGCGCAGAGCGGCCTCCTTCAGGAAGCCGCGGCCGATCTTGAGCCCCGCCAAACGGACAAAGTTTGGTGCAGCACTGGGGCAGATCGCATACGGCGTATGGTCCGAGGAGGCTTCGCACCCGGTAATCGTCATGTCCTCGGTGACGGTCATGCGCATGGCCATGCCGTGCAGCTTCTCGCCGGGGGCGATGAAACCGCGCTCCTCATTCGGAAATCCGAAGGCCTTCGTGTCGGTCAGCGCCGCTTCGATGTCGTATAATCCGTCGGCCCGGCGATAACCTTGGATGGTGATCGCGCGGGTATGCGACAGTTCGCGCATAACAGGGGGGCTCAGTGGCATGGGACGCTCCGGCACTGACGGGAAAGAATTGTGCAGTGCAACATAGTTCTATACCTCCGCGCCGGCGCGGGTGCAAATTCAGGCGTCGCAGCCTTCCTGCCGCAGCAGATCGAGCACCGCCTGTTCGTCAACATTCGAGGAGGTAAAGGCCTGGCCGATGCCGTGCACGAGAACAAATTTCAGGACGCCGTCCTGCATTTTCTTATCCCCGCGCATATGGCGAACCAGCGTGGAGGCGGAGAAGCGGCGGTTCAGGGTCCGCAGTTCGGCGGGCAGGCCAAGGCCCGCCACATGCGACACGACCCGGTCCGCATCCGCTTGCGGGCAGAGGCCGAGGCGGACGGATAACCGGAATGCCAGCCCGAGGCCCACCGCAACCCCCTCGCCGTGCAACAATCCGCCGCCATAGCCATACTCGGCTTCCAGCGCATGGCCGAAACTATGGCCGAGGTTGAGGAGGGCGCGGCCATCCTGGGGCTTTTCCTCCCGTTCGTCGTCGCCGACCACGGCCGCTTTGAAGGCGCAGGCCTGGCGGATCGCCTCGGCCTGGGCGTCGGGATCTCCCCCGATCACGCCCGCGCCATGAAGCTCGCACCACTCGAAGAATTCGGGGTCCGCGATCAGCCCGGCCTTGACGATCTCGGCGTAGCCGGCGGCAAGTTCGCGGCGGGGCAGCGTCGCCAGCGTGGCGGTATCGGCCAGCACCATCCGCGGCTGGTGGAAGGCGCCGAGCAAATTCTTGCCGCGCGGCGTGTTGATGCCGGTTTTGCCGCCGACCGAACTGTCCACCTGCGACAGCAGCGTGGTCGGCACCTGAACGAACGGCAGGCCCCGCAGCGTGGTGGCGGCGGCGAAGCCGGCAAGGTCGCCCACCACGCCGCCGCCGAGCGCGATCACGGTCGTGCGACGCTCGACCCTGGCTGCCAACAAGGCGTCCGTTACGCGACAATAAACCTCCAGGCTTTTCGACGCCTCCCCCGGCGGTACGATGATCTGGCTGACGGCGATGCCGGTTTCCGCCAATCCGCGCAACAAGGTTTGCAGGTGCAAAGCGGCGACGTGTTCATCGGTGATCACGACGGCGCGCTTCTGCGCCAGCAGCGGCGCCAGCAGCGCGCCGGCGCGTGCCAGCAGGTTGTTGCCGATCACCACGTCGTATTGGGTGGTGGAAAGCTGCACGCAGAGCCGGCGTGGCGGGCGCCAGGACAGCAGCGTCTGCATCACCGCATGGGTGCTGTGATCCAGGCTTTCATCGCCGCAATCCACGATCAGGTCCGCCTCTGCATAAACCGGGTGGCGCCGGTCCATCAGCGCCCGGAGGATGGTCTCCGGATCGCCGCCGGCCAGCAGCGGGCGGTTGTCGCGCCCGGTCACGCGCCGGACAAGCACCGGCAAGCTACAGCGCAGCCAGACGGAAACCGCATCCCGGCGCGTCGCGGCACGGGTTTGGTCGTCCATGAACGCACCGCCGCCGGTGGCCAGGACGATGGGTTCGCCGGACAGCAGGCGGCGGATCACACGGCGTTCACCGTCGCGAAAGCTTTGTTCGCCGTAGCGGGCGAAGATCTCCGGAATGCTTCGCCCGGCCGCCAGCTCGATCTCGGCATCCGCGTCATGGAATGGCATGCCGAGCCTGGCGGCGAGCCTGCGGCCGATCGAGGTCTTGCCCGCCCCCATCAGCCCGACCAGGACAATGCTGCGCCCGGCGAGCGCACCGGGCGGCGGGCCGTAGGGCGCGGCGAGGGGGACAGTTTCGCGAAGAGAGGTGTTGCGTGACATGGTTCTGGAGGCTAGCACAGCCAGGCACGCGCAGGCCAAACTGGCTCGCCGTCTATGGAGTCGTTCACGTCCCGATGAACCGCCTTGTTGTCGTGATAATCGTCGCTGTTGGGGTGCTGCTCGGTGCGGGCGCGCTGTTGCTGGGGGCGTTTCCGCCCAATCCGTCGATCCAGCCGGTGGAGAAGGTTCTGCCGAACGACCAGTTCAAGAGCGGTTGAGTGCCGGCCATCCAGGAGCGTCATATCGAGGCCTTCCTGGAGATGCTTGCGGCTGAACGCGGCGCGGCGCGCAACACGCTGGCGGCCTACGGTGCCGATCTCGGCGATTTTTCCGCTTTCGCGGCCACCCGGAAAATGGGTCCTTCAGGGGCGGACGCGATTACCCTGCAAAACTATATGGCGGGGTTAGCGCCGGCAGGGCTGTCGGCGCGCACGGCGGCTCGCCGGCTATCGGCATTGCGGCAATTCTTCCGTTTCCTGTTGCGCGAGGGCGTGCGTCCCGATGATCCAACCACATTTCTGGATAGCCCAGGGCTGTCGCGATCGCTGCCGAAATACCTGACGGAGCAAGAAGTGGACGCGCTGATGGAGGCTGGGGCCGCGAGGGCGGGTCAGCAGGGGAAGCTGGCGCGCGCGGCGCTGGAGATCCTTTATGCGACCGGATTGCGCGTGTCGGAGCTGTTGGCGCTGCGGCGGGGGGCGTTGGCCGGCGATGCGGCGGTCCTGCTGGTCCGCGGCAAAGGCGGCAAGGAGCGGATGGTGCCGTTATCAGATGCGGCGAAACGGGCGACCGGGGATTTTGTGGGTTCATTGCCGGGTGCTGGGAACGACGACCCCAAGGCTGTCAGCCCCTGGCTATTTCCCGGACGCAACCCGCGCCAGGCAATGACACGGCAGGGTTTTGCGCTGCTGATGAAGCAGATCGCGACCGATGCCGGGCTCGATCCCGCGCTCGTGTCGCCGCATGTGCTGCGTCACTCCTTCGCCTCGCACATGCTGGCGCGCGGGGCGGATCTGCGAAGCCTGCAATTGCTGCTTGGCCATGCCGATATCGCCACCACGCAGATTTATACGCATGTGCAGTCAGAGCGTTTGCAGCGCCTGGTCGAAGCGCATCATCCGCTGGCTAAATGATCCTCGCAGTTCCTGTCCGGCAGATCCTGTCCGGGCATATCCTGTCCGGGCAGATCCTGGCCGGACCATTTCCGATCAGATGTCGGCGGAGCGGTCCACCGATCCGTCGATCCGGGCCATCAGGTCGGCCGACAAGGGGCCGACTTCGGCGGCGGCGACGCATTCGGCGAGCTCCACCCGGTTTTTTACACCCAGCACCAGCGTGTCGATGTCCAGCGCCAGAGCGTAGCGATGCGCGATGACGGCCGGGTTTTCGCCCAGTTCGGCGCAGATCGCGCGGAAGCCGGCGGCCCTGGCGTAGTCGCGGATCTCAGGATGGCCGGGCGGCAGCTTGCGGTCGATCCCCGCGGTGAGCGCTCCGGCCTGCGCGGCGCGGATGCCCATCACGCCAACGCCGTTGGCCCGGGCCGCGGCGATCACGGCGCGGGGCTTGGCGGGGCCGTCGAAGAATTTCAGCCCCCCAGGGCTGTCGAGCAGGTTGGCAATGCATTGCACCGCCGCGGGTCGCGGGGTTTCGTGCAGCAGCCGAAGAATGGTGTCAGGATGGCCGATGCCGGTCAGGCCCCAGGCGCCAATCAACCCCTCCGCGACAAAGCGCTCAAACAACGGGCGCACATGGTCGACGAAAACCGGATAGGCGGTCATGCGGGTCGCGCCCTCGGCACTCGCCGATGTCGCGAGGCCTTCCGGCACGACGTTGGAGTGCAGGAAAAACAGGTCCAGCCGCGACAGTCGCAGCCGCTTCAGGCTGTCCTCGATCGAACGGCGCAAGACGGTCTCGATCTCAGCCGGCGGCGTGGCGCCGAGGTTGCACTTGCTGGTCACACGGACACCGTCCGGCAATCGGCCCTCGAAGGCCGCGCCGACAACCAGCTCGGCTTTGCCGTCGCCATAGCGTGGCGCCAGATCGAGCAGGTTGATGCCGGCGCGCACCGCGTCCTGGACCACGCCGATGCACTCGGCCTCGGTGGTCTCGCCCCACAGCATGCCGATGCCGCCGCCACCCAGTGTCAGGGTGGACACACGAGGGAGCGGGCCGAAATTATGCTGCTGCATGATCCCGAATTCAGTTGGTGATCGGCGGCACGACGACGCCAGGAGCGCCGGCCACCGGGGTCCGACGGCTCTGCCAGAGGGCAACAAAGTCGATCGGCTGCAACAGCACCGGCGGAAAGCCGCCGTCGCGGGTCACTTCGGCCAGGATGTTGCGCGCGAACGGGAACAGCACGCGCGGACATTCCACCAGGAGTACCGGCTCGACCGCGTTGTCCGGCAGGTTGCTCAGCGTGAACACGCCGGCATAGGTCAGCTCGGCGACGAACACGGCCTGGGGGTTGGCCGGCTGGGTGGTGCCGGAAACGGCGCCCTCGGCGGGCGGGGGCTCATGCGCCTCGGCGCGGATGACCAGCGCCACCTCGAACACGTTCTGCCCGTCCGTGATCCGGCGCGCCTGCACATCCAGATTGATGTTGACCGTCGGGTTCGCCTTCAATTGGGTGAAGATGGCCGGCGCGCCTGGCACCTCGAAGGACAGATCCTTCACATATTGAATGTTCACCACCAGCGGCGGTGTTTGGGGTGCGGTGGCTGTGCCGGTCGGGGTTGGCTGCTGGCCATTCTGTGCGTCCGACATTCTGCTCTCCGTATAAGTTCCCAAGCCGGGCTAGCGCCGGCCGAATAAGGGGCGCCGGTAGCATGGATGCCCGCCGAATGCCATCCGGGGTCCCCAAAGTTCAATTACGCGCGCCACACGATTTCTTCCGGCGCCGGCTGCGTCGGGTCGCAGCGCAGCCATTGCCCGTTCATGACGCTGGTTCCGGTCATCGACAAAATAAAGCCCCAATGGCTGACGACCAGCGTGTCGGACCAGTCCTGCAGCGCCGACATTTCCGCCCGGAACAGCCGCGCGCGGTCGATGATCGAGGCCGCCGGCTCCTCGATCGCCGGCCACCAGATCTCCTCGATGCCGGAAAAGTCGCGGTGCGGCCAGTCGCGCTCCAGGTCGATGCGCGGGCTGCCGATGTCGCAGGCGAATTTATAGCGCTCCCGCACCACCGGGTGGATCAGCACCTGTACGCCCAGCATCCGGGCCAGCGGCTCGGCGGTCTGCAGCGCCCGGGTGTATGGCGAGCAGATGATGCGCCGGATGCGCTCATGGCGCAGGGTCTCGGCTGCCGCCTGCGCCTGCTCGTGACCGAGCGGGGTCAGCCGCGGATCGACGATACCGGGATCGACGCGCGTGACGGAGAAATGCAGGTTGAATTCGCTCTGGCCGTGACGGAGCAGGATCATATCCCACGAAATAGCCGCCTGCACCCGGCGGGGCAATGTTCCATAGGCAATGTTCCGGGGGCAATGTTCCGGGGGGCAATGTTCCGTAGTTGTCTGGCGCGCCCCAGCCGCCTATGTCTGATCTTCAATGGAGTAAGACCTATGGATGGCGGATTTCCGATTGACCTGATCCTGTTCGGGATGATCGCGGCTTTCCTGGTGCTGCGGCTACGCAGCATCCTTGGCCGGCGTACCGGCTATGAGCGTCCGCCGGCGGCGTATCCGCCGCCCGCCTCGCCAGCCAATCCGGTGATCGAAGGCCGCGCCGAGCCGGTGGCGCCGGCCGCTTCCCGCGCGCAGCCCGATCCGGAGAGCCCGGTCGGACAAACCCTGTCCGCCATGCGCGCCAGCGATCCCAGCTTCGATCCCGCCGGCTTCCTGAACGGCGCGGAACAGGCGTTCCGCATCATCGTCGGCGGCTTTGCCAAGGGCGACCGCGCCACGTTGCGCCCGTTATTGTCGGACGCCACGTACGGTGCTTTCGACAGCGCGATCACGGCGCGCGAGGCGGCCGGCCACACCCAGGTCAGCGAGGTTCGCGCGATCCAGTCCGCCACGATCGAGCAGGCGGAACTGCACGGCACGCTCGCCAAGCTGACGGTCCGCTTCGTATCCGACCAGATCAGTCTGACCCACGACGCGGGCGGCACTCCGGTGGCCGGCACGGACGCGGTAACCGAACTGGTGGATCTCTGGAGTTTCGAGCACGATCTGAGCGCGAGCGATCCGGTTTGGCGCCTGGTTGCGGCCAGCTCGGCTTGACGAGATTTTGCTGACCCGTGCCCTGCTCGCCCGGGCCGCCGGCGCCGCCCTGCTATGTTTACCTGGTTGTGTGGCGCCCTCCGGCACGCCCACGCTGACACTGGCCAGCTTCGACGCTCTGCCCGGCTGGAGCATCGATCCTTCCTGGGCGGCCGTTCCCGCGCTGTTGCGCAGCTGTGGCGGCGTCGCCGACCTGCCGCCCGTCCAAAAGCTTGGCGGCGCCGGCGATGCAAGCCGGCTGGCCGGCACGGCCGGACAATGGGGCACGCTCTGCGCCGCGGCCGAACAATTGCGGGCGAATGACGATAATGGCGCGCGCGCGTTCTTCGAGCGCTGGTTCCAGCCCTATACGATCACCGTCAACGGACGAAGCGAGGCGCTGTTCACTGGCTATTACGAGCCCGAGGTGCGGGGTGCCCGCCGGCGCGGCGGCATCTACCAGACTCCGATCCTGGCGTTACCGAAGGACTTGGTCCAGGCAGACCCCGGGCCGGGATCGCCTGGCGAGGGCACGACGATCGGCCGGCTGAGCGATGGCCATCTGGTGCCCTATTACGACCGCGCCCAAATCGCGGCCGGGGCCTTGTCCCATCGCGGGCTGGAGCTGTTCTGGCTGGCCGACCCGGTGGATGCGTTTTTGCTCCAGGTGCAGGGCTCCGGCCGGGTGCGCTTGCCGAACGGGGCCATCGCCCGGGTCGGCTATGCCGGCAAGAATGGCCTTGCCTACGTGCCGATCGGCCGGCTGTTGGCTCAGCGCGGGGAAATCCCCGCCGATCAGGTGTCGATGCAGACCATCCGCGCGTGGCTGGCCGCCGATCCGGGCAAGGCGGCGACACTGATGGACGAGAACCCGTCTTACGTGTTTTTCCGCGAATTGCCGGGATTGACCCAGGACGAGGGCGCACCCGGTGCGTTCGGCGTGGCGCTGACCCCTGGCCGGTCGCTGGCGGTGGACCCGCGATGGCTGCCGCTGGGCGCACCGGTGTTTGTCGAGACCACGGACCCGCTGAACGCGCAGCCGCTACGGCGGCTGACCCTGGCGCAGGACACCGGCAGCGCCATCCAGGGCGCGCTGCGCGGGGATTTGTTTTTCGGCTGGGGCGCGCACGCCGAGGACCGCGCGGGCCGGATGCGCCAGCCCGGCCGTGCCTGGCTGCTGCTGCCGCGTGCGACGGCTCCCTAGAGCATGTTCGGCGCAGATAGAAGAACCGGGCGGGCTCCAGGCTTTGTTTTGGCAGGCGTGATAGGATCATGGGAAGGACATGATCCTATCATGCTCTAGCCCGTGGATGTCGCGGTTGATCCGCATCGCATGATCCACGGCGACTGTCTTACGGTGCTGCCCTGCCTTGCCGCCGGATCGGTCGATGTGGTGGTCACCTCGCCGCCCTATAATCTAGGCATCGCCTATCGCAGCTATGACGATCAAATGGGGGAAAAAGCCTATCTGGACTGGCTGGCGGAAGTCGCCGAGCAACTCCGCCGGGTGATGAAGCCGGACGCGTCGCTATTCCTGAACATCGCCGGCTCTTCGACCGCCCCATGGCTGCCGTTCGAACTGATCGTGCATCTGCGCCGGCAGTTCGTGCTGCAGAACCACATCACCTGGATCAAATCCGTTGCGGTGGGCACAGATTCCGTCGGGCATTTCAAGCCGGTCGGCGGACAGCGCTTTCTGCACCACAACCATGAGCATATCTTCCACCTGACCCTGACCGGCCAGGTGAAGCTCGACCGTCTGGCGATCGGCGTGCCATTCAAGGACAAATCCAACATCGCCCGCCGCGGTCACGCGCGGGATCTGCGCTGCCGCGGCAACACCTGGTTCATCCCGTACGAGACGGTCAACAGCCGGGCGCAGAAATTCCACCACCCCAGCACCTTTCCGGTCACCCTGCCCCGCTGGTGCATAAGGCTGCACGGCAAACAGAATGCCACCGTGCTCGACCCGTTCATGGGCAGCGGCACCACGCTGGTCGCGGCGGCGCTGGAGGGGGCGCGCGGCATCGGCATTGAGCTTGACCCGACTTATCTGGCCATAGCCCGCGAGAGGCTGGCTAGCCTAAGCGGCGTCACGCCCATAGATTGATCGCCATGTCCGAGAAAAAACCGCGCGTCGCCCTGTTCGTCACCTGCCTGGTGGATTTGCACCGCCCATCGGTGGGGTTCGCCGCGATCCGGCTGTTGGAGCAGGCCGGCTGTCAGGTGGAGGTGCCGCGGGCGCAGACCTGCTGCGGCCAGCCGGCCTACAATACCGGCGACCGGGCCACCACGCGCGACCTGTCGGCCGGCGTCGTCGATGCGTTCATCGGCTATGACTATGTCGTCGTCCCGTCCGGCTCCTGCGCGGGCATGCTGCGCCATCATCTGCCGCATCTGTTCGACGACGATCCCAATCTGCGCGCCCGTGCCGATGCGCTGGCGGCGAAGACGTTCGAACTCGTCTCGTTCTTGACCGACGTGCTCGGCGTGGAGCACGTGGCAGCGAAAACGGCGGAGACCTACACCTATCACGACAGCTGTTCCGGCCTGCGCGAACTGGGCATCAAGGCGCAGCCGCGCGCGCTGCTGAGCGCGATGGGTGCGACGGTCGTGGAGATGCGAGAGCCGGAAATATGTTGCGGTTTCGGTGGCACATTCTGCGTGAAATACCCCGATATTTCCGTCCGGATGGTCTCCGACAAGACCGCCGATATCGCCGCCACCGGCGCTGCCACGGTGCTCGCGGGAGATCTGGGCTGCCTGCTGAATATCGCCGGACGGCTGAAGCGGGAGGGGCGCGCCACCCAGGCACGCCATGTCGCCGAAGTGCTGGCCGGCATGACCGGCGAGCTCGCGGCAATCGGCGAAGCCAGCACGGAGGCTAAAACGTCAGGATAGGCGTCCATCACGGCGTGGCGTGAACGAGGCCTTCCCGCATATTCACCTCGTAGCCGTGATCCAGCCGCCGTACGACGTATTCCTGATATCCCAGCCAAGCCTGCGACCAATAGCGCAAATAGTCGTAATCCTTCCGCACCACCGTCACCACGCACAGCACCACGACCGGATCCGGGCTGGGCCGCTCGCCGATCGTTTCCGCCAACAGCATGGTGTAGGGCGCGTGGCGGACGATATCGCGCGACACGAACCGCACGACCGGCTCTCGCGCGCATATCGGGCCGGAATCGGTTCCGGCTTCCTCAGGGCCGGCGGCGGCGGGCCCGCATGATGCCAGCAGACCGGTCAGCAACGCCACGCCCGCCAGCGCCACACCCGCCAGCACAACGCCCCGGCCGATCCGCGAACCTGACCTCATCGCGCGGCCCCATTGCGGGCGAACATCGCGCCGGCGGATTGCGTCACCCGGGCCAAATACCAGTCGCGCAGCGCCGGCGTGTGGGAATGGTAGTGGCCCACCGCCAACAACAGGTCGCCGCGCGCCTCGTTCAGATAGGTGCGCAGAATGATGCCGGCGGCGGCGATGTTGAAGCACGCATCATCGATCAGGCGTTGGCGGGTGGCGGCGGGTGCGGCGCCGATGGTGCGGGCCAGGATCGCCACCCAGCGCGTGTTGACCTGCATCACGCCAAGATCCTCCGAGCCATCGGTGTTGACATGCACGGTGCCGATGCGACCGCCCTCCACCGCCTGGATCGCCGGCAGCACCCTCGGCGGCAGTTGGTAGAAGGCGGCGACGGCCACCATACAGGCGAGGAAGGGAACCGCCATCGCCAAACCCCGCTATTGTTGCAACTTCAGCCGCCGGCGCAGCCGGGCGCTGGGATCGGCCGAGCCGGAGAAAGGGGCGTTCTGCAGGTCACTCGGCACGGCAGCGGCGTTGATCAGCTGGTCGCGCAGATCCGCTGTCAACGCCCGCGCATCGCGCTGGTCGTGGATGACATGCGGCGTGATCAGGATCAGCAATTCGGTGCGCTGGCGGACCTTGGACTGCTGACCGGCCAGCAGCCCCAGCACCGGTATGTCCTTCAGCCACGGGATGCCAGTGTTCTGCGAGGCGACGTTGTCGCGGATCAGCCCGGCGAGGCCCACGGTCTGGCCATCCTGCACCACGATGCGCGAGCTGACGCTGCGCTGCTGGAAGGTCGGCGAATTGATGCCGGGGGTGGTGACGTTGGCGGCGACATCGCTGACCTCCTGCGAGACATCCAGCGTCACCAGCCCGCCGCTGTTGACCCGCGGCGTCACTTCCATGATGACGCCGGTCTGCTGATAGTTGATCGAGCTGACGATCGGCGCATTGGGGGAGAGGGTACTCTGCGAACTCTGGCTCAGATAGGGCACGACATCGCCCACCTGCAGTCGTGCCGACTGGTTGTCGAGCACCATCAGTTCCGGCGAGGACAGCACCTGAACCGTGGTGACCGCCTGCAGCGCCGAAATCACGAATGGCGCGCCGCCCAGACCGGCACCGCCGACCACAAAGCCCGGCAAGGTGGTTTTGAACGCCGCGGTGGCGAGGTTGGCGGCGCCGAGGCTCTGGGTCGCCCCGCTCAGGATGCCGTTGACACCGCCGGATTTGAAGAAGAACTGCGTGCCGTATTGCAGCTGGTCATTCAGGGTTACCTCGGCGATCACGGCATCGATGCGCACCTGCAGCGGCAGGATGTCGATCCGGCGCACCATCGCATCGACGGTGTCCTTCTCGCGCTGTGTCGCATAGACCAGGATCGCGTTGTTCTGCAGGTTCGCGATGACCCGCATGGCGTCCGGGTTGGTCTCGCCGGAGCCGGCGGTGGGATCGAGCCCGCCAAGCAGCGGATTTCCACCCGAACTGCTGGACGCGCGGGCGGCGAGCTGGGCACCGCCGCCCGCACCCCCGGTCAATCCCGAGAGCCCGCCGCCACCGCTGTTACCGCCGAACCCTACGCCCCCCTGGCCGCCCCCCTGGGAGCCCAACCCAGAGCTGCCCAATCCAGAGCTGCCCAATCCCTGGTTACCCGATCCCTGGCTACCCGATCCCTGGCCTCCCAACCCCGAGCCCCCCTGCCCGCCCAGTGACTGGCGGGTGCTTTGGCCGGGCGCGGACTGCCCCGCTCCCGGTTCTGGCCGGGCGGTCACGTCGTTCGGGGTGAAGGCCCGCTGCAGCACATAGGCGACATCGTTGGTGTGGCTGTTTTGCAGATACATCACGTGCCAGCTGCGCATTGTCTGGCCGCGCTGGCGGTCCACCAGCGCATAGACCCGGCGCGCTTCATCGACATAGCGCTGCTGGCTGGACACAACGAGCACGGCATTGACACGCTCCATCGGCACCACCCTGACCACGCTGGCCAGCGCGCCGCCGCTTTGGCTGCGCAGCGCCTCCTGCAAGGCGCCGGCGAAATCCTTCACCCCGCCGCTGCCGACTGGGAATAACGCATAGGACTGACCGGCCAGGATATTGGTGTCGAACGCCCGCACCAGGCTGATCAGCGTCTCGCGCGTGGCGGGCTCGCCGTCGATCAGGATCGCGTTGCGGAGGGGATCGGCGAGGATCTTGCCGCCATTGGCGACGAATGGCTGCAATACCTTAGCGAGTTCCTCGGCTGAGGCGTAGCGCAGGGCGATGACCGAGCTGCCAGCGGTGGCATCGAGGCCGCTGCCGCCCAGCGACACCGATGTGCCGGAAGCAGTCGCCGGGACGACACGGTACAGCGAACCGGTGCGGGTCAGCCCAGCACCGCTCTGGGCCAGCAGCGCCTGCAGGGTGGGCAGCAGCTGGGCCTGCGTCAGCGGCCGCACGGTCCGCAACGTCGCGGTACCGTGCACCGCGGGGTCGATCGTGTAGTTCACCCGCAGGAGATTGCCGAGGATCTGGGCGGCGACTTCGCGGATGTCGGTATCGGCGAAATCGAGCGAGATGTCGCCGACGGCGGTCCCGCCCGCGCCCCCAAGGCCGGTCGCATCGAGCGCGATGGGGTCCCCGGCCGCCCCGGTCGAGCTCTGCACCGGCAGGGAGCCGGTGATCGATCCGATGCGCCCGTTGATCCGCGGGCCTGCCGCCTCCCCGGCGCCGCCCGGTAAGGGCGGCAATGCCTCCAGCACAGGCTCATCCGGCCTGGCGCAGGCCGCGACCCCGATCGCCACGCTGAGCAGCAGCCAGAGCGCGGGTATCGGCTTGCTCATCCAGGTCATTTGCCAGAAGCCGGTTCGGGCCGGAAGGCCAGGACGGTGAGTGCGGCATCGATCGGCTGGGCCGGGCTGCCATCACCGCCGTCCAGCACCAGGGCGACGCCGCTGCGCAGCTGCAAGTCATCGACCAGCATTCGCGGATTGGCCTGCTCCGCCGCCACCAGGAACGTCACCAGGTCGGGCAGCGGCGTCGACAGCGCGACTCGAAGCGCAATGCGGCGATAACTGCCGCGGGCTTCCGCCGGCAGCGTTTCGATCCGCGTCAGGCTGATGCCCGCGGCGCGCGCCATGTCCTGCACCAGCCCTTGCAGCGCGGCGCTGGCGATGGCGTCCGAACCGCCCTGCAGCACCGCCACCGCCGGCGGGCCGGTGCTCGCGGACGCGGCCAACCGTGCCTGGAGTGCCGGAAGCGTCTCGACCAGCTCCGCCATGCGCCTCTCCAGGGCGGTGCGGCGCACCAGCAGATCGGCCCGGTCCGCATACCACGACATCAGCGGGGCTAGCACGCCCAGCCAGAGGGAGGCGGCCAGAGCTGCCGTCAGGGCGAGCGCCAGGGCGCGGCCGCGCGACCCATCGGGAAGACCGGAGACTAAATCCGAGGGGAGTTTGCCGGTGACCGGCCTGGCGGAAAAGACGCTTCGCATGGTCAGGGCGCGAGCTCGGCACGGATCGCGAAGCGGTCGAGACGGGTCCCGTCAGCGCGTCCGTCCTCGGCGCGCGTCACCGGCGCGACAAAGGCCGGATTGCGGATCAGCGGGTCGCCGGCCAGCATCGGGATCAGCCGCGACGCGATCGACGAAAGCCCGCTTAAGCCAAGCTTGCCCTGGCTGAGGCTGAAATCGGTCAGCATGGTGTCGTCGGGAAGCAATTCGGTGATGGCCGCCAGCACCTGCAGCGCGTCGCCGGTTCGTGCCCGTTCGGCCGTGACCACGTCCGATCCGGCGCCTTCACCGGCAATCCGGCGGCGCAGCGCATCGACCTGCGCCAGGCGCGGTTGCAGTGCCTCGATGCGGCTCTCGATGGCGCCGATTTGCAGCGATTGCAGGAGGAACGGCAGGCAGATTGCCGCCAAAGCGAGCACCCCACAGGTCAGGGCGGCAGCCATCGTCGCCCGGTGGGCCCCGGTCCGCTTGTCGGCAGGGGCTGCCAGATCGATCCGGCGCAGCGCCCCGGCGGCGGTCGGCGCCTCGAGCCACGCGGGCGCGATGCCGATGGCTTGCAGCGCATCGATCGCCGCCTGCACCGAAATCTTGGCGACCAGCGACAGGCGAAGATGCAGCTTGCCGTGGGCACGGTCGCGACGTTCCACGGCGCAGCTCCAGAACACCTCATCGGCATCGAATGGCGTCAGCCGGTCCATCTCGTAGCGCAGCACGCGGCCGAGATCGCGTTCCGCGGCCAGTGGCAAGGCAAGCTCGCGCTCCAGCAATTGACCTTGGGTCCCGCGCAGCAGGATCGCAATCGGCTGCCCGCGCTGCGTCAGCGCGCCGCCGGCCGCGGCGAGGCCGGCGGCGTCCAGAGCGAAGCTGCCGACCCGCGTCTCGCGGCCATCCCGACGTATGGCGATGTCGAGATGTCCGGCGTGCCAGCTAACGACCATTGCGTCCGTGCGCCCCACCCCGCTCGCGCGCAGCAGGCGCGCGGGCAATAGCCCGAGCATCTGCGCTGCCCACCAGGATAGAAAACCGTTCAGCATACCAAGAGCCGTTACCCGCCCCGGCAGGGGAAAGCAACATGCTGTGCGTCAACACAAACGAAGGCTGGACAAATGAATGCCTGGGCTCTGCCCAGTTCCGCCAAGGGTCAACCCTCCGCTGGCATTAATACTTTCGCGCCGGCCCGTAGGTCTTGAAGCGCTCCCGCGCGACTTGCATCTCCGGCGCGGTCAGGATGCGCGGTGTTCCGGCGGACCGCGCCAGCAGATATTGCCGCGCCAGGGTTTCTAGCAGTACCGCCGCCTGCAGCGCAGCTTGCGGATCCGATCCGTGCACGATCATGCCGTGATTGGCCAGCAGGCAGGCGCTACGGCCCTGGATCGCAACGGCTGCCGATTCCGCCAGTTCGGGTGTGCCGAAGGTGACATAGGGCGCGCAGCGCACGTCGTCGCCGCCGAAGGACAGCACATTGTAGTGGAACGCGGGCAAATCCTCGTTCAGGCACGCCAACGCGGTGCACGCATCTGCGTGGGTGTGCACGATGGCGCCGGCGCGTTTATCACCCAGGTAGATCGCGGCGTGCATGGGCCATTCGCTGGAAGCGGCCACGGGTCCCTCCATGGCGCCGTTCAGGGTCATCGCCACCAGGCCGCCGGCGGAGACGGTCTCCGCCGAACAGCCGGACGGGGTGATGATCATGCCGGTTTGGGTCCGCGCGCTGACATTGCCGGCGCTGCCGGCGTTGATGCCCAGACGCGCCAGCTCCCGATAGACGAAGGCGACCTGCTCGCGGGCTTTGGTCAGCGCGGGATTTCCGGCGTGCCCGACAGCAGCGGGAATGCGCTGTGCACATGCGGCGCCGTCACCTGGGGAGCACCGGCATGGATGTGGCTGCGGTTCAGCGCCGCAAGGCTGGTGACGCCCAGCAGGGCCAGAGCGATCGCGATTTCGGTTTCCAGCAGTTCCAGCAATTGCACCACACCGGACGCACCCGCGGCGGCCAGGCCGTAGCAATACAGCCGGCCCAGGGCGACCGCGTCGGCGCCGAGGGCGATCGCCTTGACCACATCGGTGCCGCGGCAAAAACCGCCATCCACCACCACCGACGCGCGGCCGCCGACGGCCTCCACCACTTCCGGCAGAACGTCCATCGAGCCGCGGCCATGATCGAGCTGGCGGCCGCCGTGGTTGGAGACATAGACCGTGTCCACCCCGTGCCGCACGGCGAGAGTGGCGTCTTCGGCGGTGGCGATGCCTTTCAGCATCAGCGGGATTTTCCAGGTATCCTTGAAGCGTTTGACGTTGTCCCAGCTGAAGCTGGCCTGGAAATCCCCCCCGGTGGCAGCGGCGCGCCAGGGTTTGACGAAACGCCGGGCGATGTCGCGTTCCCGCCGGCTGTACGACGCGGTGTCCACGGTGATGGCGAATTGCTCATAGCCGGCGTCAATCGCGCGGCGAACGTAATCGTTCACCCAGGCATCGTCGCCGCGCACATATAGCTGGAAGAGTTTTCTTCCCGTCGCGGCGGCGGCCGATTCCTCCAACCCCGGCTGGGTTACCGAACTGACGATGATCGGCACGCCGAATTCGCTCGCACCGCGCCCGGCCTCGGCAGCGCCTGCGGGGTGGAAAGATTCCAGCGAGCCCACCGGGGCCAGCATTACCGGCAGCCGCGAGGTTTTGCCCAAGAAGGTCTTGGACGTGTCGACATGCGAGACGTCACAGAGCACCCGCGGACGCAGCGCCAGGCTGTCCAGCGCGAGCCGGTTGCGGCGCATCGTGGTTTCCGTTTCGGTGGCACCGATCAGGTAATCCCAGATGTTGTCGGGCAGGTTTTTCCGCGCCGCGGCGACGAACTCGTGCAGCGTCTGGAAATCCCCACTGGGCTCGGCCAGATGCGGGGCGTTGACCGGCTGTGGGACAGAACTCTGTGGCAAGTCGTTCATCGTCTATTCCTCGAGTGAATTTCCACTATCAGGCCCTCCATGAGCCGGATCCGCAAGAGGCGCGATCAAGCTGCACCGCCGCATCGGCGGGCCGGATGCGTTGTGCCGGGCGGGTTTCGGGCATAGCCACCCCAACCAGCAGCACCGCCGCGGCACCCGCGGCGGCCAGGGTCAGGAACGCGATCCGCGTCCCCGCCGCATCGGCGATCGCTCCCGCAAGCGTGGTGCTGACGGTCGCCCCCAGGCCCCCGGCCAGGCTGAACACGCCGACCGACAGATTGAAGCAGCCGATGCGCCGGCTGACATCGGCGGCGATCAACGGCAGCATCAGCCCGAACACCGCACCGCTGACCCCGTCCAGCAGCTGCACCGGGATCAGCAGCAGTGCATTGGGCAGGAAGGCAATGATCCCCGCGCGTAGCGGCAGCGCCAGCAATCCCAGAAACAGGATCGGCCGCCTTCCCCAAATATTTGAAATGCGTCCGATCCACGGCGACAGCCCCGCCACCACGAATTGCGGCACGATGATGCAGGCAAAGATGACCCACTCATGGGCCGGGTCATGGGCCACATAGAGGTTCAACGCCAGCGGCAACAATGCGGCGTTGGCCAGTTGGAATAGCAGGGCGCAGAGCGCGAAGCCGATGAAACCGCGCTCGAACACCACATGCCAGCTCGGTTCGCTGGCCGGTTGGTGGATTTTGGGCAGCAGTTTGGCGGCCTGCGCGTCGGCGGCGGCGCCCTTCGTCAGATCCTGGGTGGGGATCGCCAGCAGCGCCAGCAACGCCGGCAGGACCATCGCTGCGGTCAGCAGAAGCACCCCGCGCTGGGACAGATAGGTGGCCCAGACGCCGAGCAGGGCGGCGGCGGCGGCGTTTCCGATCGAGGCATAGCGGGCATTGATGCCGATTTGTTCACCGAACGCCTCGTGCCCGACCAGCGACAGCGTGAGGGCGGCAACCGCCGGGACCAGCGCGCAACTGGCCAGGCCGTGCAGGATTTCGGCGCCAAGCACCGCCAGCCAGGTGGGCATCAGCGCCAGCAACAGCGCGCTGATCGCAAGGACGATCAGGGCAACGCCGGACGCCAGGCGCTTGCGGGGGGTTGCGTCGATCAACAGGCCGGCGGGCAGTTGGCCAAGCAGGGCCGCGACGGTACCGACGCTGAGCGCGATGCCAATATCGGCCTGGTTCCAGCCCTGCTTGGTCAGCCAGACGGAGACGAAGGGGCCGAACCCGGTTTGCACCGCGGCGAGCAACAGGTTCAGCAGGCTGAGGGCGATGCGGCTTTGCTGGATCGGCATGTCGGGCCCTCGGGCAGGGCCATCTTGCGCATGCCGCATTCGAAGGACAAGCCGTGGGCAACTGGACGCGGCAGCTCCGGCGCCGGAGCGGCCCCCGACTTAGGCGGCCCCCGACTCAGGCGGCCTTACGCTGGCCGATCAGCTCGCTGTACAGCTCCAGGTAATCCTCGGCCATGCGCCGCGAGGTCCAGCGTTTGTCGAATTGCGCCCGCACCCGGCCATGATCCAGCTCGCCCAGGCGGCCAATGGCGGCGATGGCGTTGTCGATTCGGGCGGCTTCGTCGGCGCCATCGATGATAAAGCCGGAAATGCCCTCATCGATCACCTCCGGCACCGAGCCGCAGTTGAACGCGATCACCGGCGTGCCGCAGGCCATCGCCTCGATCATCACCAGGCCGAACGGCTCGGGCCAGTCGATCGGGAACACCAGTGCCTTGGCACCGGACAGGAATTCGGATTTCTGACTGTCGTCGATCTCGCCGATGAACTCGACATGGCCCTGCGACAGCAGCGGCTTAATCTCATTCTCGTAATACTCGCGGTCGGCGTTATCCACTTTCGCCGCGATTTTCAACTTGCCGCCAACGGCGCCAACGATCTTGATCGCGCGGTCCAGCCCCTTCTCCGGCGATATCCGGCCGAGGAAGGCGAAGTAATCCCGCGGCATCGGGCGCAGGGTCAGCAGGTTGCGCGGCATGCCATGCGGCACGGTGCGCGCCCAGTTCAAACCCGGAGCCGGGCGGCGCTGGCTGTTGGAGATCGACACCATCGGCGCGTCGGGGAAGGTGCTGTAGACGTCGATGAATTCCTGAACATCCAGCCGTCCGTGCAGCGTGGTCAGATACGGCACATTCTGCCGGCCGAACAGCGATAGCGGGAAATAATCGACGTGGGAGTGCAGCACGTCGAACTCGTCCTTGCGACGATAGATCAACTCGACCATCTGGTAATGGATCGCCACCCAGTCGCGCACGCTGGGGTCCAGCCGCAGCGCCTGCTTGCGCATCGGCGCGAGCTTGGCCGAGGTGATCGAATCGCCGCTGGCGAACAGCGTGACGTCATGACCCATGGCCACCAACTCCTCGGTCAGCGAGTAGACCACCCGCTCCGTACCGCCATAGAGTTTCGGCGGAACTGCCTCGAACAGAGGCGAAATCTGGGCAATACGCATGGCTTCAGGCCACCTTTCGATTGAGGTAGGGACAGTAATCACGTCCTGTTCGGAGAATTCGCTCGACCGTCACAACGTTGCAGCAGAATCTTTCATAATTGTCGATTGTGGCAAAAAACCGACGCGTTCCCGGGCCGGCCGCCGCGGGGTTGCGCGAAAGGCCCGCAGCCGCGAGGCTGCTCGACAGGCCTGCAGCCGCGAGGCTGCTCTAAAAGGCTTAACCTGTTCCATCCTGTGCGGGTTCTATCGGGGAACGGATCGTGTCGCGGCTGGTCGTGGTTTCCAATCGCGTAGCCCCCATCACCGAGGGGCAGGCGACCGCCGGCGGCCTGGCCGCTGGGGTGCTGGACGCGCTGAAGCAGCAGGGCGGCATCTGGTTCGGCTGGAGCGGGGAGACCGTCGGCACACCCTCCGGCCACGCCAAGGCGAGGCAGAAAATCGGGCCGATATCGCTCTACACGATCGACCTGTCGCGCAAGGACTATGACGAGTTCTACCGCGGCTTCGCCAACGACACGCTGTGGCCGGTGCTGCATTACCAGATGGGCCTCAGCCGGTTCGACTGGGAGGAATTCTCCGGATATCAGCGCGTCAACGACCAGTTCGCCCGCGCACTGGCTCCGATCCTGCAACCGGATGATTTGGTTTGGGCGCATGACTACCATCTGCTATGCCTAGCGGATGCGCTGCGCCAGGCTGGCTGCCGTAACCGGATCGGCCTGTTTCTGCACACCCCCTTCCCCGCGCCGCCGGTGTTCATGACCGTGCCCGCCCATGCCGAACTGATCCGGGCGATGTGCGAATACGATCTGGTGGGGTTTCAAACCGAGACCGACCGCGCCGGCTTCGCCGATTACGTGCTGCGCCATTGCGAGGGAGAGCTGCTGGAAAGCCATGCCGACGGTCAGGTTCTCCGCGCCTTTGGAAGAATAATCCTTACTGGCGTCTACCCGATCGGCGTGCAGGTGGACGAGGTGCGCGGCCAGGCCCGCGCACAGGCCAACAAGCGCCACGCCGACCGGCTGCATGCCAGCCTACGCCATGGCCAGCTGATCCTGAGCGTCGATCGGCTCGACTATTCAAAGGGCCTGCGTCAGCGCTTCCAGGCCTTCGAGCGGTTTCTGGAAGATTGCCCGGCCGCGCGCGGCGGCGTCAGCTTCCTGCAGATCGCCCCACCCTCGCGCGGCGACATCCAGACCTACAAGGACATCCGCCGCGAGCTGGAGGCCGAGGCCGGCCGCATCAACGGCCGCTTCGCCGAAATTGACTGGATGCCGCTGCGCTACCTGAACAAGAGTTTTCCGCGCTCGGCGCTGATGCCATTATATGCGCTGGCCGATGTCGGCCTGGTCACGCCGCTGCGCGACGGCATGAACCTGGTGGCCAAGGAATACGTCGCCGCCCAGGACCCCGAAGACCCCGGCGTGCTGATCCTGTCGCAGTTCGCCGGTGCGGCGCGCGAGCTGGACGCGGCGCTGCTGATCAATCCATACGACTCCGCCGGGGTAGCGATGGCGCTGGACCGCGGGCTGTCGATGCGGCTGGACGAGCGGCGCGAGCGCCATGCGGCGATGATCGCGGTGATGCGCCGCAACAGCCTGGACCGCTGGCGGGACCGCTTTACCGGCGATCTGGCGATGGCCGAGATACGGCCGGCGAGGGCGGCTGGCGCATCCCCTACCGATGGGTATAATCGGCTCGCACCGCTGGGTGGAAACGAGCTCGCAAAAGGAGCGACTGCATGAGTCTCAAGGGAAAAGCGTATATCGCGGGGGCGTTTGAACACCCCACGCGCAAGGCACCGGACAAATCCGTGGCCCTGCTGCATGCGGAGTGCGCCGCTGGCGCACTGGCCGATGCGGGCCTGACCAAGGACGACGTGGACGGATATTTCTGCGCCGGCGACGCACCGGGCATGGGCCCGCTGTCGATGGTCGACTACCTGAACCTGAAGGTTCGGCACATGGACGCCACCGATGTCGGCGGATCGTCGTATCTGCTGCTGGTGTCGCATGCGGCCGAGGCGATCGCCGCCGGACGCTGCAACGTGGCGCTGATCACGCTGGCGGGCCGTCCGCGCAGCGAGGGCCAGGCCACCGGCACCGCCGCGCGCCCCGGCAACCCGGCGCAGCCCGACATGATGTTCGAGTATCCGTACTCGCCCACGGTCGTGAACATGTACGCCATGTGCGCCGCGCGCCACATGTACGAATTCGGCACCACGTCCGAGCAGCTCGCCTGGATCAAGGTCGCCGCCTCCACCCACGCCCAGCACAACCCGCACGCGATGCTGCGCGATGTGGTCACGGTCGAGGATGTGGTGAACTCGCCCATGGTCTCGACTCCGCTGCACCGGCTGGATTGCTGCGTCATCTCCGATGGCGGCGGGGCACTGCTGGTGGTGAAACCGGAAATCGCCAGAAGCCTGAAGCGTCCGCTGGTGAAAGTGATCGGCAACGGCGAGGCGCCGAAGGGCCAGATGGGCGGCATGGTCGATCTGACCTATACCGGCGCCCGCTATTCCGGAAAAATGGCGTTCGCCGAAGCCGGCGTTGCACCGACCGATATCAAATATGCCTCGATCTACGACAGCTTCACCATCACCGTGCTGATGCAGCTGGAGGATCTCGGGTTCTGCGAAAAGGGCCAGGGCGGCAAATTCGTTTCTGACGGCAACCTGATTTCCGGCATCGGGAAACTGCCGTTCAACACCGATGGCGGCGGGCTTTGCAACAATCATCCGGCCAACCGCGGCGGCATCACCAAGGTGATCGAGGCGGTGCGCCAGCTGCGCGGCGAGGCGCATCCGAAGGTCCAGGTGCCGAACTGCAACGTCGCATTGGCGCATGGCACCGGCGGCTCCCTCGGCACGCGGCACGGCAGCGCCACGCTCATCATGGAACGGGAGTGATCGACATGGCTGAACAGCGGAAAATCTCGTTCATCGGCGCGCCCGACACCAACCCCGAGGTGAAGCCCTACTGGGACGGCTGCAACGCGGGCAAGCTGATGATCATGAAGTGCAAGGACACCGGCAAGCATTATTTCTACCCGCGCCCGTTGTCGCCGTTCACGCTGAGCGCCAACACCGAGTGGGTGCAGGCGTCCGGCAAAGGCAAGATCTACTCGTTCAGCGTGATGGAACGGGCCAGCCCGCCTTTCACCCTGGCCTACGTAACGCTGGACGAAGGCACCACGATGATGACCAACATCGTCGATTGCGACTTCTCCAAGCTGAAGATCGGCCAGGACGTGAAGGTGGTCTTCCTGGACAGCGACACCGGCCAGAAGGTGCCGATGTTCACGCCGGCCTAGGGCTTGTCCGGCTGAGACGATTGCATGGCGCCGGTGGCAACACCGGCGCCATTTTCTTGTGGGGATCCCATGAAGTCGGAACTGGATGTCGTGATCATCGGAGCCGGGGTCGCCGGCCTGTCCGCTGCCGCCAGCCTGCGCCGGGGCGGGTTGAATTCGTTGGTGTTGGAAGCATCGGGCCGAATCGGCGGGCGGGCGCGGACCGTCGAGGAACCGGCCTTGGGCGGGGCCTGGTTCGACCATGGCGCCAGCTGGCTGCACGTGGCGGAGAGCAATCCGCTGGTGCCGATCGCCGAGGCGTTCGGCGAGGTGCTGATCGATTCCGATCGGCTGCGCCACGAACGGAGTTTCATCGGAACGCGGCTGGCCCGCGAGGACGAGCTGGCCGATTTCGCCAATGCCTGGCCCCGCTTCACCGCCGCCGGCGAGGCGTTGCTGGCTGCCGGCGGGCGGGACGGAAGTCTGGCCGACGTGGCAAAAACCCTCCCCGACGACCCGTGGGCGCTGTCGGTAGAGATGTGGGAAGGCCCGGTAATCTGCGTGGCGGACGCTGATCGTTACAGCCTACGAGACTGGAAGCGCAACATCCTGAACGGCAGCAACCGCATGGTGGAGGGCGGTATCGGCGCCTTCGTAAGCCGCCGCCTGGGCGTGGGGTTGGATGTGCGACTGAATAACCCCGCGCACGGCGTAAGCTGGTCCCGCAATGGCGTGAGCGTTTATACCGCCCAAGAAACGATAACGGCGTGCGCCTGCATCGTCACCGTCTCCACCGGGGTTTTGGCCAGCGGCGCCATTGCGTTCGACCCACCGTTGCCTTCTGCCATCGGCGAGTGCCTGGCGGGGTTGCCGATGGGTCTGGCCATCAAGGTGGCGTTGTCGGCTTGCGGGCCCGACCGGCTCGATCTGCCGGATGACTGCTCGGTCGACCGGCGCGTCGAACAGCCCGGCGAGCCCGCAATGGTGCTGCAATTCTGGCCGCGCGGGCAGCCCTATATGTCGGCCTGGATCGGCGGCGCCACCGCCTGGGCGTTGCAGGCGGACGGCGATGCCGCCGCTATCGATTTCGTCCGCAACCATCTGTCCAGCCTGTTCGGCGCCCGCGCCACGGATTTGTTCCGCGGCGACCAGGGCGTGGTCACGCAATGGGGGCGGGAGACAAATTTCCTCGGCTCCTACGCCTATGCGCTTCCTGGGCACGCGGATGCCCGCGGACGATTGGGCCAGCCATTGGCCGAGGGTCGGCTGATCCTTTGCGGCGAAGCCTGCAATGACGAGGGCCTGGCCGGAACCTTGGGCGGTGCCTGGCGGGACGGGCAGAGGGCGGCGGGGCTGGTGCAGCAAGCGTTGGGGCTCCGCCCCACACCCCGCAAGGAGCCAGGGGCCCCTTGACCCCCATTTGGCGGGGGCCGCTACCCTCGCCCGATGAACGGCATCTTGTGCGCGGCCACCATCAGGAATTGGATATTTGCGTCCGGCAGCAAATTCGCCATCAGCAGCACCGAGCGCGCCACCGCGTCCGGATCCATCCGTGGTTCCACCATCACCTCCCCGTTGGCTTGCGGCACGCCGTTGGCCATGCGCGCGGTCATCGGCGTTTCGGCGTTGCCGATATCGATCTGGCCGCATTGGATGTCGTATTTCCGCCCGTCCAGCGCGATGGTCTTGGTCAGCCCGGTAATCGCGTGCTTGGTCGAGGTATAACCGACCGAGCCCGGCCGCGGCGCGTGGGCGGAGATCGAGCCGTTGTTGATGATGCGTCCGCCCTGCGGGGTCTGGTCGCGCATCATCCGGTACGCGGCGTTGGCGCACAGGAACATGCCGTTCAAGTTCACATCGACGACCTTCTTCCACATCTCGAAGGTGAAATCACCGAAATTGGTGCTGGGCACGTTGCCGCCGGCGTTGTTGAACAGCACGTCGCAACGGCCGAAATCCTTTTGCACCGCGGCGAACAGCGCCGCCACCGCGGCCTCGCTGGTCACATCGGTCGGCACCACCAGCGGCTTGCCCGCCTTCGCCATCCCGGCGGTTTCCTCCAGCGCCTCGCGCCGCCGCCCGGCCAGCGCCACGGCATAGCCATCGTTCAGCAGCGCCAGCGCCGCCGCCCGGCCCACGCCACTACCGGCACCCGTTACGACTGCGACCCGTTGGCTCATGGCTCGATCCTTCCTTGAATGATTAAGCTGCATTCTGGACCGCCGAGCCAGGCAGGCCAAGGCCGGCGTTGCTCCCGCGGCCAAGGTCGGGCAGCCTGCGACAGATTATAGGGGAAACGACGTGGCGCGCTTCGCGGCCATCGGGCTCGATCATCGGCACATCTACGACCTCACCCAGGGGTTGTTGGATGCCGGGCAGGTCTGCGCCGGCTACTGGCCGGAAACCACCGATCCGCGCGTGCTGGCCGGATTCCAACAGCGCTTTCCCGACATCCAAGCCGTCGGCAAGGACGCGCTGCTGGCCGATAAGTCGATCGATTTCGTGGTGATCGCCGCGGTTCCGCGCGACCGTGCGGCGCTGGCGATCGAGGCGATGCGGCACGGCAAGGACGTGCTGACCGACAAGCCCGGCGTGACCGGTTTTCGGCAATTGCACGACATAGAGCGGACGGTGGCGGAAACCGGGCGGATCTTTTCGATCGCCCTCGGCCATCTGCTGAGCCCATCGGTGCAGGCGGCGCTGGCCCTGCTGCGCGAGGGCGCCATCGGCCGGCTGGTGCAGATGACCGCGCTCAGCCCGCACCGGCTGAACCGCGAATTGCGGCCCGCCTGGTTCTTCGAGCGCGACGCCTATGGCGGCATCCTGGCCGATATCGGCGCCCATCAGATCGACCTGTTCCTGGCCTGCGCCGATGCCGACGACGCCACCCTGGTGCATAGCAGCATCGGCGCCTTCGGCACGCCGCCGCCGGGGTTCGAGGATTTCGGCGAGATCATGCTGCGCACCGATACCGTGCGCGGCTATGCGCGGGTAGATTGGTTCACCGCCGATGGCCTGGCATCCTGGGGCGATGGGCGGCTGTTTCTGCTCGGCACCGAGGGGACCATCGAACTGCGCAAAAACCTCGATATCGCCGGCCGGCCAGGGGCGGATCATCTGTTCCTGGTCGATGGGCGCCAAACAAGCCATGTCGAATGCGCCGGCCATAAGCTGACCTATTACCACGATTTCGCCGCCGATGTGGCGAACCGCACCGAAACCGCGATGCGCCAACAGCGGGTTTTCACGGTCTGCCGGCTGGCGCTGCAAGCCCAGGCGCGGGCCGAACGTTTCACCGCGAAACCGCTGGTTTCGCCGCAACCGTAACCAAAGGAACAGGCAAGATGCAGGAACTGATGCCAAAGGCGCAACGCCTGGGTGCGATGTTGAAGGGCCGCGGCCACACGGTCGCGGTATCGGAATCCTCGGCCGGCGGATTGATCTCCGCCGCATTGCTGTCGGTGCCCGGTGCGAGCGCCTATTTCCTCGGCGGCGGCGTGGTCTATACCCGCATCGCGCGCAACGCATTGCTGGGCATCACCGACGCCGAAATGGAGGGCATCCGGTCCTCCTCCGAGCCGTATGCCAGGCTGCTCGCCCGCACGGTGCGCCACCGCTTCGCCGCCACCTGGGGCATCGCCGAAACCGGCGCCTCCGGCCCGACCGGCAACCGCTACGGCGACCAGGCCGGCCACTCCTGCCTGGCGATATCCGGCCCGGTGGAAAAAGTGATTACCATCGAAACCGGCAGCCCGGACCGGGTGGCGAATATGCGGGTGTTTTCCGCCGCCCTGCTGGATTTGCTGGCCGAGGCGCTGGGCTAATACCAACCCGCGCGGTTTTTGACGAACGATTGGTTCCCAACCCGGCGGGGTTCTGATTCAATCTCCTTGGCTGCGATTCGCACAGGAGCATCGGATGGGATCGGCGTTGAGGATCCTACGGACGGAGTATTTGCCAGCGCAGCTTCGGGCGTTCACTGGCAAGTGCCGCTACGGCGCGCAGGTTCGTCGGGTTTTGGCATTGGCGTTGGTTCTGGAAGGCTGTCCGCGCACGCAGGCGGCGTCGCGGCATGGCGCCGGCCCCGCCCCTGCCTTGACGGAGCAGCAAATGACGGAGTTGAAGGCACTGGAGCTCAAGGGTCCCGATCCAGCGACGAATTAGGTCGTGCGATGGCGATGCCTCGATCTGCGCCAGGAAGCCGCCCGCCGGTTCAACGTAACGGTGCATGAGAGCACGATCGGCAAATGGCTGCGTCAGCTGGGCCTGACACGCCTGCAACCACGCCCATCCACCCCAAAAAGATGCCGAAGCCCAGGAGACATTTAAAAAAACTTCACCGACCTGGTCCGCAAGTCCCGGCTCGGCGCCGCCGCCTCTTCGACGATGGAGATTTGGTGTCAGGACGAAGCCAGGGTCGGTCAGAAGAAAGATCAGCACGCAGGTCGCAGCACGCGCCCATGCTGTCTTGATTTGCGACGGGGCGGGCTGGCACCAGACCGGCAGAGACCTGAACGTGCCTGACAACATCACCCTGCTGGCGCTCCCGCCCTATTCGCCCGAGTTGAACCCGATGGAGAGCGTCTAGCCCGTCCTATTCACCGTTCTGTTGCTTTGAAAGTTTCCTGAGTTAAGAACGCAAATCGCCTTGGCGCTTTTGCACCTCTGTTCGGCTCGGGCG
>JAYTXR010000011.1:0-4911 GCA_043742865.1 Acetobacteraceae bacterium | reverse complement strand
CGCCGCTGGCCCATTTGCCTTTGACCCGCTCGCGTCCGCCGGGACGGACATCCATTTCGCGCTCTAGCAACTCGTAACTATCAAAGCCGCCGAACCATTTCGCCTTCGCGGTCTCATCGGCCAGCGCATGAAACACCTGCGCTGGCGTGGCGGCATAAATCCGTTCCAGCGTGAACGTCGCGTGCACGGCCGAGCGTGTGAGCGAGGCCTGAACGATGCGGGCCACTTCCTCCTGCAGCCGGTCGAGCGTCGTGCGCCAGCCTTCCGCCGCGCCTTCGATGGCCGCAAGCATCGCTTCATCGAAGACCTCATAAGCCTGATGCACGGTCATGCGCGTGGCGCCGTAATCGTCCTCGAAGGTCACGGTCGTCAGCGCCGCGAACGATGCCACGCCGTTTGCATCGACCATGCTGGTGGTGAACACCAACCGCTCCGGCGCGACGATCTCGATATAATGGCCCTTGGACCAGAACTCCTGGCCATCCGGCGCGCGCATGCAGATGTCGCACACGCCGCCAGGCCTGAAATCGACCGTTGCATACGGAACCGTGAAATACTCCGGACAGAACCAGCGCTGCATATGCTCGGCACTGCTCCATGCCTGGAACACCAATGCGCGCGGCGCCGGAAAATTGCGGGAGATCACCACGGGGTCGGGCGTTATGCCGGTTTTCCGTTCAGTCGCCTGAGTCATCGCCATCTCCATTGGTTTTCAACGTTGCGAGATAGTTGTCCAACCGGTCGAGCCGCTGCTGCCACTCGGTCCGGCGAGCGGTGATCCATTGTTCAACCACGCTCAATGCCCGCGGGTCGATCCGACAGGTCCTGACGCGGCCAAGCTTTTCGGAGACCACCAGGCCCGAATTTTCCAGCACCGCCAGATGCTGCATTACCGCCGGCAGGGTCATCGCCAGTGGACGCGCCAAGTCGCTGACCGAGACAGGGCCGCAAGACACGCGCTCGATCATCGCGCGGCGCGTGGGGTCCGCGAGGGCCTGGAAGGTGAAGTCGAGTGAGGATAGTTGCTTAAGCATATGCTTTAATATTACCAGGGAAATGGTAAAGTAAGAACTTTAGCGTTACGAAAATCCTATCCGAAAATTCAGCCGACACGGAACGCTTCACCGCGGCTTCGTCGAGAACCAGCTCGAAACCCGGCGTCTGCAGCAGCCAGCCGTAGCGCGGATGAGCCTAGCGTCATCGGCCCACGCATCGTGCCGCCACCCCTCTATCGCGCCAGCGGCAATTTGGTCCCCGCGATGGCGCGTTCCACCTGCACTTCCTGGCGAAACCTGAACAGCTTGGCCGGCCGGCCGCCGGTTTCCGCGGTGGTCTCGCCGGTTTCCTCGACCAGTTCCTGCTGGTCGATCAGGCGGCGGAAATTCTGCTTGTGCAGCAGCCGTCCGGCCAGCGCCTCGACGCTGCGCTGCAGCTGGAGCAGGGTGAAATGCGGCGGCATCAGCTCGAACACCACCGGGCGATACTTGATCTTGGCGCGCAACCGGGCGAGCCCGGTGGCGAGAATGCGGCGGTGGTCGTGCAGCATCGGCTCGCCGGGAATCGGCATCGAGGCCTCGATGCCGAAGGCGGAGGCTTCGGCGACCAGTTCGGCCTCGTACAGCAATTCATAGCGTTGCAGCACCAGTTCCTCGTTCCAGGCCTTGCCGTTCAATCCAAAGCTGACATCGCCGCGCTGGCGGCGGTCGCGGCGGGTGGGCGCATCCGGCGCGGAATCGGTCCAGCTTCGCAGGAAGGGCGCGATGCGGTCGGTGACGATGGCGCGCTCGCGGTGGTCTTCCCAGGGGAAATAACGGTACCAGCTCTGCCAGCTGACCGTATCGCCGTCCCTGGCGCGGGCTTGCCTTGTCAGGCCCAGATAGCTGATCGAGATCACCCGCCGCTCGACGCCGTTGGCGGTCCGGTCCTGATCGGCGAAGGTGTAGAGCTGCTCGACATAGCCCAGTCTATGGTGGGTCTGCTGCTCCACCCACTGGCGCACCCCGGCCTGCAGCGAGCGGTGAACGGTCTGGAACGGGCCGGAGGGCAGGGCGCGGGCATTCTCCAGCGTCAACACGCGCGGCGCGTCGTCGGTGACCGCGACGATCACAGCGATCAGTTCGGCGGCGATCGCCTGCGGTTCGCCAGACGCATTCACCCGCTTCGTTCGCGGGAGAAGACGCAGACGCTTTCCAGCCGGGCCGACCAGAGGAACTGGTCGATCGGCGTGGCCGCGAGCAACCGGTAGTCAGCCGCGTGCAGCAGGGCGGCGTCGCGTGCCAGGGCGGCGGGGTTGCAACTGACATAGATCACCCGGCCGATACCGGACGCCGCGATCTGGCCGATCTGTTCCAGCGCGCCGCCATGCGGCGGGTCGAGCACTACCACGGCGAAGGCGGAAAGCTCTTTGGCCGATAGCGGCTGGCGGGCGAGGTCGCGCCGCAGCACTTCCACCCGGCCGGCGAGGCCGGCCTGGTTGGCGGCCTGGCGCAGCGCGTTGCAGGCCGGCAGGTCGCCCTCGAAGGCGGCCACGCGCATTTCTGGCGCCAGGGCGAAGGTCAGCGTGCCACAGCCGGCATAGAGTTCGGCGACCCGGGATTTTTTGACCCGTTTGCCCGGTAGTCCGGCGATGACCGCGGCGACGATGGCCGCTTCGGCCGAGGCGGAAGCTTGCAGGAAGGCGCCTGGCGGGGGAAGCACGGCAATGCCGGAAAGCTGGGTGGTGGCAGGGCGGAGCGTGCAGACCGTCTCGGTTTCCCCCGCATTCAGCGCCCAGCTGATGCGCGGCAGGTCGTGGCTGCGGGCGAAATCGTTCAATTTTGTGCGGTCGCTGAGGCTCGGTGGCCCGTCAGTACGCAACAGCAGGTCGGCGCCGCTATCGAGCAGGTTGATGACCCCGGAACCCTCCCGCCGCAGCGCCGACAGGCCGGTCAGCAGGACCCGCAGCGGCGCGATCAGCGCCGCGATCGCGGGATCGAGCACCGTGCAGGCGGTGAGGTCGATAATTTCCACGCCGCGCGCCTGGTGCAGCCCGACCTCGACGCCGCCCTGAACCCGGCGCAGCGCCAGGTCGATCCGGCGGCGGCGGCCGGGCAGGGTGCGGATCGGCGCGGCGACAATGGCATCGGCGTAGCCCGCCCGGCGCAAGGCGGCGAGCAGCAGGCCGGTCTTCCATTTAATGTAGGGTTGGTCGCGCCAGTGCTGCAACGAGCAGCCGCCGCAATGCAGGAAATGCGGGCAGGGGGGTTCTATCCGGTCGGCACTTGCCTCCACGATGGATTCAGCGACCGCGGCGAAACCCTCGCCACGCCGGGAAATGGGCCTCGCGGCGATGATTTCGCCGGGCAGCGTGAACGGCACATACAGCGCCTTGCCACCCGCATCCGCCGCCACCCCATCGCCATCGGCGCCGATGCGCGTGATGCGCACCGGGCTTGTTGGGCTATCAGGCACCGAAGGCCGAAAGCCCGGTCTGCGCGCGGCCGAGGATCAGCGCATGCACGTCGTGCGTGCCCTCATAGGTGTTCACCGCTTCCAAATTCATCACGTGGCGGATCACGTGGTACTCATCGGAAATGCCGTTGCCGCCATGCATGTCGCGCGCGGTCCGCGCGATCTCCAGCGACTTGCCGCAGGAGTTGCGCTTGATCAGGCTGATCATCTCCGGGGCGGCGTTGTGCTCGTCCATCAGCCGCCCGACCCGCAGCACCGATTGCAGGCCCAGCGCGATCTCGGTCTGCATGTCGGCCAGCTTCTTCTGGATCAGCTGGGTGGCGGCCAGCGGTCGGCCGAACATCATCCGCTGCATCGTGTAGTCGCGCGCCGCCTGCCAGCAGAACTCGGCCGCGCCCAACGCACCCCAGGCAATGCCGTAGCGGGCGGAGTTCAGGCAGGAGAACGGCCCGCGCAAGCCCTTCACGTCCGGAAGCATGTTTTCGGCCGGCACGAACACATCCGACATCATGATCATGCCGGTGATCGACGCGCGCAGCGAGAATTTGCCGTCGATCTTCGGCGTGCTCAGCCCCTTCATGCCTTTCTCCAGGATGAAGCCGCGGATGTCGCCCGCGTCGTCCTTGGCCCAGACCAGAAGCACATCGGCAATCGGGGAATTGGTGATCCAGGTCTTCGAACCGTTCAGCAAATAGCCGCCATCGACCTTCTTGGCGCGCGAACGCATCGAGGCCGGGTCGGAGCCGGCATCCGGCTCGGTCAGGCCGAAACACCCGACCCATTCGCCGCGGGCCATTTTCGGCAGGTATTTTTCCTTCTGCGCGTCCGACCCGAACAGGGAAATCGGATACATCACCAGGCTGGACTGCACCGAGAACGCGCTGCGGTAGCCGCTGTCGATGCGTTCGACCTCGCGCGCGATCAGGCCATAGGCGGTGTAGCTCACTCCGGCGCAACCATAGCCCTCGATTGTGGCGCCGAGAAATCCCATCTCGCCCATCTCGTTCAGGATTTCGCGGTCGAATGTCTCATGCCGGTTGGCCAGCAGCACGCGCGGAAACAGTTTTTGCTGGCAATAGGCGTTTGCGGCGTCGCGGATGGCGCGCTCATCCTCGCTGAGCTGGTCGTCCAGCTTCAGCGCGTCATCCCAGGCGAACTGGGTGAAATGGCTGCTGGAAGCTGCCGATGGCAGCCCGCTTCCAGACCCGATTCCGGGAGTGTCAACGTTCATGCCGCGGTGTCCTCATCCTCGACCACCGTCACGTCCGGCAGTTCGGTTTCCAGATCCGTTTCGGGGGCGATGCGGCGCTTCGGGCTGGTGATCAACATGAATGAGGGCACATCGTCGCCGAAGCCGACGACCGAGGGCCCTAGATCGTCATCGCGCTTGCGGAACTCGCGGCGCGCACCTCCCCGATCACGAACGGGTTCCCGATCACGAACGGGTTCCCGATCACGAAC
>JAYTXR010000010.1:0-11083 GCA_043742865.1 Acetobacteraceae bacterium | reverse complement strand
TTCCTCGGCGGCGGCGGTCTGTACAGCTCGGCCGGCGACTATGTTCGTTTCATCCGGATGATGCTGAACGGCGGCACGCTGGACGGTGCGCGGGTGCTGACGCCGGAGACGGTGGCGCTGATGGGGCAGAACCACATGGGGGAGCTCGACATGCAGGTGATGCACACGGCGATCCCCGAGCTGTCCAACACCGCTGATTTCTGGCCGGGCATGCCGAAAAAATGGGGGCTGAGTTTTTTGATCAATACGCAGGATGTGCCCGGCGGACGGGCCGCCGGCAGTCTGTGCTGGGGCGGATTGCGCAACACCTATTTCTGGATCGACCCCGCGCGAAAAATCGGCGGCACGATCATGACCCAGCTGCTGCCCTGGGCGGATCCGACCGTGCTGGGGCTGTATGACGATTTCGAACGCGGCGTCTACCGGATGATCGGTTGAGATCCCGGGCTGCGGGCTGACCGGTCACCGGACCAGTTTCTTCAGCGGCACGGCGTCGGGCGGCAACGGCACGCGGTCGACGTTTAGCACCATCGAAACGATGGTGTAGTATCCCATAGCGCCGACCAGATCGATCACGCCCTGCTCGCCGAATTTTTCCTTCATCGCATTGAAGGTTGCATCCGATACCTCCTTGGTCTGCAGCAGCTCGTTGCCGAAGCTCCAGACTACGCGTTCCTCCTCGTCCATTGCCTCGGGCTGGCGGCCTTCGGCGATGGCGTCGCAGATGGCGGGTGACAGGCCGGCTTTCTCGGCTAGCTCGCGATGGGCATAGAACTCGTACTGTGCGGTCCAGTAGCGGCCCACCAGCAGGATCCCCAGCTCGTTCAGCCGCGGGTGCAAACTGCTGCGGAAGCGGACATATTCGCCGACGCGCTGCACCTTGTCGGCCAGATCCGGGCTGCGGAGCAGCGCCTTGAACGGGCCGCGCATCCCGCCGCGCGGGCCGGCCAGGATAGCCTCGGCCGCGCGGCGCTGCTCGGGCACCATCTCATCGAGCGTCTGGGTGGCAAAACGTTCGCTGCTCATGGGTCTGTTTCCTGTTCTGCGGATCGTAAGCGTGCGGCGGATCGTGCGCCTGCCGCAAAAAATTTTCTAGCCAAGCCCGGCGATCATCCCGCCATCCACCACGATCTCAGTGCCGGTGATGAAGCCGGCCTCATCGGAGACCAGGAACAGCACCGCGTGCGCCACGTCCCAGCCGGTGCCCATCTTGCCCATCGGCACCTGTGCGTTGCGCGACGCGATCAGCGCCGCCGTATCATTGCCGGCGATCTGGCGGGCCAGGCGGTACTCCACCAGCGGCGTGTGCATTAGCCCGGGCAGCACGGTGTTGCAACGGATGTTCTTGGCCGCGAACGCGCCGGCCGTGGAACGCGAAAACTGGATCACCGCGGCCTTGGAGGCACTGTAGCCGACATGAGTGCGCCCGCCGCGCGAATTGCGCACCCCGGCGACCGAGGAGATATTGACGATCGCGCCGCGGCCCTGCCCTTCCATAACCGGAATGACATATTTGCAACCCAGGAACGCGGTCTTCAGGTTGAAATCGATCTGCCGGTCGAACACTTCTTCCGCCATCGTCACGGCGTTGCCTGGCTCGGACCCGCCGACATTGTTGACCAGGATGTCGATGCGTTTGAACCGGTCCAGGCAGGCCTGAACCATCTCCTGCACATCCGCTGCTGCCAGCATATTGCAGCTATGCACAGCGCTGATGCCGCCTTCCCCGGCGATGATCTGCTGGGTTTCAGCGACCGCATCGGCGTTGATGTCGATCAAAAACACCGATGCGCCCTGGCGCGCGAGCAGGGTGGCGGTCGCCTTGCCGTTGCCCCAGCCTGGACCCACCGATCCGGCCCCGGTGACGATCGCGACCTTGCCAGTTAGATCCAGCATTTCAGATCCAGCATTCTTTACGCTCCCCCGAAATTGTCGTGACTACTCGCTCTCGATCACGCGGCCGAACAGCACCCAGGTCTTGCCGTCCCAGCGCACGAGCTGCAGCGCGCGCAGCGGATGGAAATTGGACGGGCTGGTGTTGACCTTGATCCCTGGCAGCAAGATCGGCAATTCCAGATCGTGGATATTCGCCGCCTGCTTCATGATGTTCTCACGCGACAGATCGTTGCCGCATTGGGTCAACACATGCACCAACGTCAGCGCGACGCCGTAGCCGTAGATGTAGTTGTTGTCGCTCTGGTCCGCGCCGGGCATCCGCGCGTTCATGAAGTCGCGCCATTGCTTGATCCCGGCATCGTCCTTCCAGGTCGGGTCGGTCGGGTCCTTGCGGTAATCGGCGCTGATCATGCCGATCGCGCTTTCCTTGCCGCCCGGCTCGATCACCGAGCCAACGGAGATCGAGACATTGCTCATGATATGCAGCGGATGCCAGTCGAGTTCGTGTACCTTGCGGATCGACATCGCGGCGAATTTGGGCGAGGTCGCGGTCAGCAGCACCTCGGCACCCCCGGTCTTCAGCGACACCATCTGACTGTCGATGGTCGCGTCGGTGGCTTCATAGGATACGGCGGTAACCCGCCTGGCGAATTGCTCGGCACCCAGCACGTCGCGCACGCCGGTAAGATAGTCTTTGCCGAAATCGTCGTTCTGATACAGCAGGCCGATCTTGCCGTTCGGCTTCTCCTGCTGGATGTATTTCGCGTAGATCTGCGCTTCGGTCCGATAGCTGGTCTGAAAGCCCATGGTCCAGGGGAAATGCTCGGGATCGCCCCATTTATCGCCGCCGGTGGCGACGAACAACTGCGGCACCTTCTTCTGGTTCAGGTATTTCTGCACCGCCGAGTTGGTCGCCGTGCCCAACGAATTGAACATAATGGCGACGTTGTCCTGCTCGACCAGCTTGCGCGTCTGCTCGACCGCCCTGGGCGGCGAATACCCGTCATCGACCGTGAGGAAATTGATCTTGCGCCCGTTGATGCCGCCCTTCTCGTTTAGCTGGTCGAAAAACGCGGTTTCCACCTTGCCGATCGCCCCGTAGGCGGAGGCCGGACCGCTATAGGACTGGGACTGACCGATCTTGATCTCGGTCGCGGTGATGCCCGGCATGTCGGCCGCACGCGCCGTCCCGATTGCAACCAAACCGCCGGCAACCAAACCGCCGGCGGCGAGTGCGACCGTGAGCGTCAGGAGATTTCTACGGAACATCATTTGGCCCTTTCGTGAATTCAACTGCCGGCCGCCCTGATCGGCGTAGCCGGCGCAGGCCCAACCGCACCAGCCCCGCCATACCCGCCGGCGCCAGATACAGGAAGATGATCAGGATGATCCCGCGCACCGCACCCGGCGCTGCCTTGGAGATCTGGTCGGCCAGGTTGGGCACGAATTCAACGAAAATCGCCCCGAATACCGCCCCGCCGATCGAGGCGGCCCCACCCACCACCATGCCGACGAAAAACTCGATGGACAGAAACACCGTAAAGCTGTCGGGGGCGACGAACTGCACCGCGATGGCGCCGAGCGAGCCGGCGATGCCGGTCACCATGGCGCTGGCGGCGAAAGTACGGGTCTTCAGCATGGCAATGTCGATGCCCATCGCCTCCGCGGCTACCGCGCGGTCGCGGATCGCGCGCATCGCCCGGCCGATGCGTCCGCGCAGCAGGTTCCAGGTCAGCAGGAAGATCAGGCAGCCGACGCCCAAGGTGAACAGATACAGCCACTGGTCCGGATTGATCGGCAGATTGAACGGCGGATCGGGTTTTAAGATCACGATGCCCTGAACACCGCCGGTATAGTCCTCGATCAATTTGTGCTTCAGCAGCTGCGGAATGGCCACCGCCAGCGCGAAGGTCGTCAGTGCCAGATAGAGCCCGCCCAGGCGCAAAGCCGGCAGACCGATCAGAAAGCCGACACAGGCGCAGACCACCGCGGAAATCGGCAGGGTCCAAAAATACGGCATGTCGTAGCGGTCCATCAGGATAGCGGTTACATAGGCGCCGATGGCGTAGAACGCGCCGTGACCGAGCGAGATCTGGCCGTTGAACCCGGTGACGATCGACAGACCGAGAATGGCGATGGCGTAAACCACCACCATGGTCAGCTGGAACAGGTGGTAATCGCTGAACCAGAACGCCGCCCCGACCGCGAGCACGAGGCCGGCAAAAAGTCCGATCGCGGCAAGCGGGGTAACCGCTGGCTTAACCAGATCCGGAGCGGCCATAGCCGAAACATCGGAAGACTGGCTCATGGCCTACACCCGACTCTGCACGGTTTTGCCCAGCAGGCCGGACGGCTTGACCGTCAGCACCGCGACGATGATCACCAGCGCCATCGTCAGCTTCAACTCGGTGCCCACCAGATAGGCGCCGCCGATATTCTCGATCACGCCCACCGCGAAGCCGCCGAGCACGGCGCCCAGCGGGTTGGTAATCCCGCCCAGCAGGGCGCCGGCAAAGGCATAAAGCAAAATACCCGCCATCATGTTGGGGTCCAGGAACACAATCGGCGCCACCATGCACCCGGCGATGGAGCCGATTCCCGCCGCCAGTCCCCAGCCCAGCGCCAGCATCCAGCCCACGCGCACCCCGACCAGCCGCGAGGAGACCGGGTTGTAGGCCGCGGCCCGCATCGCCAGGCCAAGCCGGGTGAAGCGGAAGAACGCATACACGCTCAACAGCACCACCAAGGTCACCGCGGTCGCGCCCAGCTCGTGTCCGGACACGAAGCCGCCCAGCATCGGATGCCCGGTATCGAACGGGGTCGGGAAGGTTTTGATCGTGTAGCCAAAAATCCAGCCACTGACGGAGGTGTAGATCAGCAGCAAACCGATGAAGACGCCGACCGAGGACAGTTCCGGCGCGTTGGCCATCGGACGCAGGAAGATGCGCTCGATCGCCACGCCCATCGCGAACGAGATTGCGAACGTGGCAACCAGCGCTACCCAATAGGGCACGCCGGCCTGGATCAGGGTGTAGGCGATGAACGTGGAGAACGTCGCCATCTCGCCCTGGGCGAAGTTCACGTGATGGGTCGACTGGTAGATCATCACCAGAGCCAACGCGACCGAGGCATAGATTCCCCCGGTCGCGATGCCGGAGAAGATCTGATGGAGGAAGCCGTCCATATTCCGCGCCCGCCTTTCTAATAGCCGAGATAGGATCGGCGGATCGACTCGTCCTGGCGGATTTCCGCCGCCGGGCCGGAGAACACGATCCGGCCGGTTTCCAGCAGATACGCGCGGTCGGCGATCTTCAGCGCCAGGCTGGCGTTCTGTTCCACCAGCAGGATACTGACCTTCTCCTCGGTATTGATGCGCTGCATGATCTCGAAAATCTCGCGCACGATCAGCGGCGCCAGGCCGAAGGACGGCTCGTCCAGCAGCAGCAGTTTCGGCCGCAGCAGCAGCGCGCGCGCGATCGCCAGCATCTGCTGCTCGCCGCCCGACAATGTGCCGGCCTGCTGGCGATAGCGTTCCTTCAGCTTGGGAAAATAGCCGAACATGCGCTGGGTATCGGCCTCGACCTGCTTGTCGTGGCGGGTATAGGCGCCGAGGCGCATATTCTCCTCGACGGTCAGTTCCATGAAGGTGCCGCGCCCGTCCGGCACATGCGCCACACCCAGCCGGACGATGTCCTCGGTGGCACGGCCGTCGATCCTGGCTCCGTTCAGCTGGATCTGACCCTCGGTGCGGACCATGGCGCAGACCGCCCGCAGGGTCGTGGTCTTGCCCGCGCCGTTGGCGCCCAGCAGCGCGGTGATGCCGCCGGCATCGACCACGAAGTTGATGCCGTGCAGCACCCGGATCAGGCCGTAGGCGGCGTGCAGATCCTTGGCTTCCAGCATGGGCGTGCCCACGGCCGTGTGTCCGGGATTAAGGCTGATCGTCATCGTCGCTGTCTCCGAGATAGGCGCGGATGACCTCCGGCTCGCGGCGGACCTCGTCGGGGGTGCCGTCGGCGATCTTGATGCCGAATTCGAGTGCCACGACTTTGTCGGACACGCGCATCACCAGGTTCATATGATGCTCGACGAGAAGGATACTCAGCTCGAAATGCTCGCGGATCTGGCGCAGCAGCCCCTCCAACTCCTCCACCTCGCCGTGGTTCAGGCCGCCGGCCGGCTCGTCGAGCAGCAGCAGCTTCGGCTCGCCGATCAGCGCGCGCGCCAGTTCGACCCGTTTCTGCCAGCCGAACGGCAGCCCGCCGGCGGGCTCTTCGGCGACGCCGCGCAATTCCAGCAGGTCCAGCAGCGTGTCCGCCTTGGCTTCCGCCGCCGCATCCTCGACGCGCACGAACGGCAGGCGCAGCGCATTGGCGATGAAGCCGGATTTGCCCAGCTGATGCGCGCCGACCAGGATGTTGTCGCGCACGGTCATGGACCTGAACAGCGCGACGTTCTGGAAGGTGCGGCCGATCCCCAGGCTGGCCATCCGGTGGCGCGGCGTGGCGCGGATCGATTTTCCCTCGAACAGGATGTCGCCCTCGCCATATTTGTAGATGCCGCTGATACAGTTGAATAAGGTCGTTTTGCCGGCGCCGTTGGGTCCGATCAGGCCACAAATCTGCTGACGGCCGACATCGAACGACACGCCGCCCACGGCCAGCACGCCGCCAAAACGCACCACGATGCCCTGTACGGACATCAGCGCGTCGCTGCCGCCTATCGTCGCGTCGTGCATTCTCTCCCCCTTTGCCGACCTGCCCGGCGCTTGCGGCCACCGGCGCGGCTCATTGCCCCGCGCGCAACGAAGCCCTGCGTTCTTGTGATCGCTGCGGGAGGTATCGGAGCGATGATGGCAAGTCAATGCTGGCATGTCCTGCCCAATTAGGTCTGACACTCAATATCCCGCCTGGGAGTAAGGCGTGTCGGCCAGGCGGCGATAAACCAGCAGATTGCGCCGGTACGAAAGCACTTCCTCGCCAAGCTGGTTGCGCGCCCGCGTGGCTACGGTGACGATCCCCTCCTGCGGGCGGGAGCGGGAGGTTCGAACCTCGAGGATCGTTGATTCCGCCTCGATGGTATCCCCGACATGGACCGGGCGCGGCAGGGCGATGTCGTGCCAGCCCAGATTGGCTACCACCCGGCCGAAAGTCCGGGTGGTCAGCGCGGTGGTGGCGGAAATGACAAAGGTCTCGCTGACCACGGGCGTTCCACCGCCATGGCGCGCGATCCAGTCCAGATCCTGATATTGCGGCGACAGCTCCAGCGAGCGCCAGGCATGCCGCACGCTGTCTTCCAGGAAAAAGCTGCGGCGGGGAGAATGGATGAAAGTCTCGCCGGGCACGCAATCCTCGAAGAACAGGCCGGCCTGCTCAACCAGCTCTCCGCCATCGTCGTGATAGGCGGAAAAACGCGGCTCCTCTGCAGCGGAGCTTGCCGGGTTTCGGCGCAGGATCGACATCGTGCAGGTGAAGCGTCCGACCGCGCTGCCGTCCGGCTTCAACGCCGACAGCAGCAGCTTGACGGTGCCGGTATCGGCATCCGGACCGGGAACGCAGTCCTGAATCCAGGATTCCGCATACAGCGTGTCGCCGCCGAACAGCGGTGCTGTAAGCAGGATTTCGGAAAACCCCAGCAGCGCGCGGCGGCGACCGAAGGTCTTGCTGGCCATGCCGACGACGCGCTGCAGCGTGACGGTGCTGACCATCAGCGGGCGCTTCCAGGTGGTGGCGGCGGCGTAATGCGCGTCGTAATGCAGCATCGCGGCGTTCAGCGTATCCAGCGCGTCGTCGGCGTTGTCCTGCTGGGACAATGTCAGCCCCGGACGATGGCGAAAGCGCTGGCCGGGGCTAAAATCCTCGAAATCCAGGCCATGGCGTTCCTGATACTTGTTGTCGCCGATCCGGTGGAAGACGCTGAACATTTTTCCGTTTCCTTGCCTGACGCGCGATTGTGCAGGCAGTGCCGCAAGCCGGCAAAGGGGGCCACTCTGCAATCGGCGAATTGTCCGGCTATACTCGCCGGGCGATATCGGGAGAGACGTGTCTTGGACCAGATCCAGCCCCTGCGCGACGAGAACGAGCAGCAGATCCTCGACACCATCGAGGCGTTCCTGGCCCGCGACGTGGCCCCCCATGTCCATGCGCTGGAAAAAGCCGACACCTACCCGGCGGCGATCGTCGAGCGAATGAAGGAACTCGGCCTGTTTGGCGCCACCATCGCCGCCGAGTATGGCGGCCTCGGTCTGCCCTGTGGCACCTATGCGCAGATCGTCGAGCGGATCGCCCGGGTCTGGATGTCGGTCACCGGCATCTTCAACTCGCATCTGATCATGGCCGCGATTGTCCAGCGTAACGGCACCGAGGCGCAGAAGCGTCAATTCCTGCCGCGTTTCGCCAGCGGCGAGTTGCGCGGCGGCCTGGCGCTGACCGAACCCGATTGCGGCACCGATCTGCAGGCCATCCGCTGCACCGCCAAACGCGACGGCGATGATTACATCATCAACGGCACCAAAACCTGGATCAGTAACGGCATCTACGGCTCCTGCTTCGCGCTGCTGGTCAAGACCGATCTGACCACCGAACCGCGCCATCGCGGCACGTCGATGTTCCTGGCCGAGAAAGGCCCCGGCTTCACGGTCAGCAAGAAGCTGGAAAAGCTGGGCTACAAGGGCATCGACAGCGCCGAACTGGTTTTTGACGACTACCGCATCCCCGCCGACCGGCTGATCGGCGGCAAGGAGGGTATGGGCTTGAAGCACGCGCTGTCCGGCCTGGAACTCGGCCGGATCAATGTCGCGGCGCGCGGTGTCGGCGTGGCGCAGGCGGCTTTGGACGAATCGGTGAAATACGCACAATTACGGAAAACGTTTGGCAAACCGATCGGCCAGCATCAGGCGATTCAGTTGAAGCTCGCCGACATGGCGACCCGCACCGAAGCCGCGCGCCTGCTGGTGCGCCGCGCGGCCGGGTTCTACGACCGCGGCGAGCGCTGCGACATGGAGGCCGGTATGGCCAAGCTGTTCGCCACCGAGGCGGCGATGGAGAACTCAGCCGAGGCGCTGCGTGTGCATGGCGGCTATGGCTATTCCACCGAATTTCCGGTCGAGCGGTTCTACCGCGACGCGCCTTTGCTGGTGATCGGCGAAGGCACCAACGAAATGCAGCGCATCATTATCGCCCAGCAGCTGATCGCCCGGAACCCGGTGTGATGCGCCGTACAAAGCAAGGCAAGGGGCGCTGCCCCTTGACCCCGTCAAAGGCAAGCCTTTGAAATCCATTTGCCTAAGTAACGGGGTCTGGGGTCCACCGACCCCAGCGGGTCGAGGGCAGAGCCCTCGCCTTGCCTTCTGATGCTGCCCCTGGCTGGCATCCGTATCCTGGCAGTGGAGCAATACGGCGCCGGCCCGTTCGGCTCCATGCAGCTGGCCGACATGGGCGCGGAGGTGCTCAAAATCGAAAACCCAAGGGAAGGCGGCGATGTCAGCCGCGGCGTCGGGCCGCATTATCTCGGCAGCAACGATAGCCATTTCTTCCAGGCGTTCAATCGCAACAAACGCTCGATCTCACTCGATCTTCGGCTCCCGGACGGGCAGGCGATCTTCCGGGATCTTGTAACGACCGCCGACGGGGTGCTGGACAATCTGCGCGGCGATCAGCCGCCAAGGCTCGGGGTGACCTACGACCAGCTGAAATCCGCCAACCCGAAGATCGTCTGCGCGCATCTGTCCGCCTATGGCCGCACCGGCGCGCGGGCGGCCTGGCCGGGCTACGATTATCTGATGCAGGCCGAAGCCGGCTATCTGTCGCTGACCGGCGAGCCGGATCAGGCGCCGGCGCGCTTCGGGCTGTCGATCGTGGATATGATGGCCGGGCTGTATGCCGCGTTCGCGCTGCTCGGCGGCATCCTTTCCGCGCGGGCGACGGGCATTGGGCGGGACGTGGACGTGAATTTGTTCGACACCGCTTTGTCCAACCTGAACTACCTGGCCGCCTGGTATCTGAACGAGGGCCATAACCAGGGCCGCGAGCCGCGCTCGGCGCATCCATCGCTGACGCCGAGCCAGCTGTACCGCACCCAGGACGGCTGGATCTTCATCATGTGCAACAAGCAGAAATTCTGGCCGGTGTTGTGCGAGAAGATCGGCCGTCTTGCGTTATCGGACGATCCGCGTTTTGCCGATTTCGGCAGCCGGCTGGCCAACCGGGCGGAACTGACGCTGTTGCTGGACGAGGCGCTGACGGCGCGGAGCACCGCCGCCTGGCTGGCGCATTTCGCCGGCAGCGTGCCGGCCGCCCCGGTGAACGATCTGCGGGCTGCGTTGACTTCGAATTTCGTCACTGCCGAGGACCGGGTCTGGACCTATCCGCACCCGGAACGGCCGGATTTCCGCATGGCCGCGCCGGCCTTTCGCCTGCCCGGCGAGGCCATGCCGAAACAGGCTGCCCCAGGCTTCGGGGCGGACACCGATGCGGTGCTGACCGAACTCGGCTACACCCAGGACCGGATTGCCGCACTGCGCGGCACCGGCGCCATCTGACACAGGAAAAGAAAATGAAACTATTCTACGCTCCGTCCTCCCCATTCGTGCGCAAGGTCATGGTTTGCGCCCATGAACTGGCCCTGGTGGACAGGATCGAAACCATCCGCGCCGGCGCGCATCCGATCAATCGTAACCGCGACATCGTGGCGGAAAACCCGCTGGGTCAGGTGCCGACATTGCTGACCGATGAAGGCATGGCGCTGTACGACAGCCGGGTGATCTGCGAGTATCTCGACCAGCTCGGCGGCGGCGGCAAGCTGTTCCCGCGCGACTCGACGCGCTGGCAGGCTCTGGCGGAACAATCTGCCGCGGACGGCCTGCTCGATGCCGCGCTGTTGTGCCGCTACGAGGCACTCGTTCGTCCGGAGGAACTGCGCTACGCCCCGTGGCGCGACGGCCAGATGGACAAGATCGCCACCGCGCTGGCGCAATTCGAGAAATGGCTGCCCAGCTTTGGCACCCGCTTCGACATCGGCACGATCACGGTCGGCTGCGCGCTTGGCTATCTCGATTTCCGTTTTTCCGATCTCGAGTGGCGTAAGGGCCGGGACGGGTTGGCGGCTTGGTTCGCGGCGTTCGACGCGCGGCCGGCGATGGAGAAGACGCGGCCGCACGACTGAAGAAAGCCAGGCCAAGGCTCCCCCC
>JAYTXR010000009.1:0-6171 GCA_043742865.1 Acetobacteraceae bacterium | reverse complement strand
CGAATTTCACAGCGCAACTGACCACGGTTTGCCGAAGTCGACATCGCCGCACGCGCCGGAACAGCCCCCGCTGCCGCGCGTGCCCACCCAGCCGGACATCCCGCCTAAGATGCGGTCCCGCCCCACCCGCGAGGCCCCGCATGCAGCTCTACATCGGCAACAAGAACTACTCGTCCTGGTCGATGCGCCCGTGGGTGCTGATGACCCAGGCCGGCATTGAGTTCGAGGAAGTGATGCTGCGCTTCGACGGGTTCGATCCCGGCTCGACATTCAAGACCGAGATCGAACGCCTGAGCCCCGCCGGTCGCGTGCCGGTGCTGGTCGACGACGGCCTCCTGGTCTGGGACACGCTCGCGATCTCCGAATACCTCGCCGAGCGCTTTCCCGAAAAGCGGCTCTGGCCGGCCGACGTGCGCGCACGGGCCCGCGCCCGCAGCGTCTGCGCCGAGATGCACGCGGGCTTCGGCGCGCTGCGCAGTCACTTCGGCATGAACATCGAGGCCGCGCTGCCCGAGGTCGGCACGCGCGTGCTGGCCGAGCAAGCGGCGGTGCGCGACGACGTGGCGCGCATCGTCGCGATGTGGGGCGAATTACTGGCCGAGCACGCGGGCCCGATGCTGTTCGGCGACTTCACCATCGCCGACGCGTTCTTCGCCCCGGTCGTGATGCGGCTGCGCACCTACGGCGTGCCGGTGCCGGCGGAGATCGCGGCGTACGGCGAGCGCGTCGTCGCGCTGCCCGGTGTGGCGGCGTGGATCGCCGGCGCACTCGCCGAGCACGACTTCCTGCCGTTCGAAGATGCCTACCGCACGCAGGCCTGATCGGCATCCGCTTCGTTCGCCGGCCACCTGCGCCGCCTTAGACTGCGCGCATGAAAAGCTACCTCGTCGGCGGCGCGGTGCGCGATGCGCTGCTCGGCCACAGCATGGCCGATATCGACCTCGCCACATGCCTCCCGCCCGAGCAGGTAATGCGGGCGCTGACGGATGCCGGCATTCGCGCGGTACCGACCGGCATCGCCCATGGCACGGTCACCGCGGTGGTGGACGGGCGCGGCTTCGAGGTGACCACCCTGCGCCGCGATGTCGCGACCGACGGACGCCACGCGGAAATCGCCTTCACCGACAATTGGCGGGTGGACGCGGCGCGGCGGGATTTCACCATCAACGCGATGTCGCTGGCCAGGGACGGCGCCGTATTCGACTATTTTACCGGTATCGCCGATTTGCGCGCCGGGCGGGTCCGTTTCGTCGGCGATCCGGCCACGCGCATCGCCGAGGATTTTTTGCGCATCCTGAGGTTTTTCCGCTTCCAGGCCCGCTATGGCACCGGTGCGCCCGACCCGGCTGCGCTGGCCGCGATCCGCGCCTCGGTTGGCGGGTTGGCGCTGCTGTCGGTGGAGCGCGTGTGGTCCGAGCTGCAGCGTATCCTGGCCGCCCCCGAGCCATCCGGAGCGGTGGCGCTGATGGCGGAGCTGGGCGTGCTGGCTGCCGTGCTGACGGAGGGCGCGGCGCCGGACAAACTCGCTTGCCTGGTCGCTGCCGGTGCCCCGACCGATCCGCTGCTGCGGCTGGCGGCGCTGCTGACCGGGGACCCGCGGGCGCTGGCCGACCGGCTTCGGCTGTCGGGCGCTGCGCGCGAGCGTCTGGTCGCGTTGCGCGGGCTGCCGGTGCCGGACCCTGACGCCGAAGACGACAGCCTGCGCCGGCTACTGGCGGATCACGACCCGGACATCCTGATCGGGCGAGCCTGGCTGGCGGGGCTGAATGCGCCAGCCTGGGACAGGCTGCGCGCCCGCCTGGCGGCGACGCCGCGCCCGGAATTTCCGCTGCACGGCCGCGATGCTCTGGCGCTGGGTGGTGCACCGGGGCCGGATCTGGGGGCGGCGCTGCGGGAAATCCGCTGCTGGTGGCTGGCCGGCGGATGCCGCGCCGATGCAAGCGCCTGCCGGGCCGAACTGGCGAGACGCCTCGGCGCCTGATACATGGCGGGAATGACCGTGGTCCCCGCCGCCCTCGCCAATCAGGGCTCCTATTCGCTGCTGTACCGGCTTTGGCGCGAGGACGTCGGCAAATACCGTGGCCGGCTGCTGCTGGTGCTGCTGCTGACCGCGATCATGGCCGGCACCACCGCGGTCTATCCGGTGGTGATCGACCATGCCTTCACGCTGTTCACCGCGCGCGACCAGCGCATCCTGTATCAGGTGCCGATCCTCGTGGTCATGGTCACCTCGGTGAAGGCGGCGGCCCAGTATTTCCAGAACGTGCTGGTCCAGCAGGTGGTGCTGCTGACCATCCGCGACCTGCAGGGACGGATGTTCGGCCATCTGGTCCGCGCCGACCTGACGCGGTTGGAACGCGAGGCGCCGGCGCAGCTGGCGGCGCGTTTCACCACCGATGCCACCACCATCCGCGAAGCGCTGACCCGCGCGGTGAACGCCTTGGCCGACGCCATCACGGTGATCGGGCTGATCGGCTCGATGCTGTATCTGGACTGGGTGCTGAGCCTGATCGCGGCGGCGCTGTATCCGTTGGCGGCGCTGCCGATCCAGCGCATCGGCAAGCGTATCCGCCGCGCCTCCGGCGGCATGCAGGAGCGGATCGGCGAGACCGCGGCGCTGCTGAACGAAAGCTTCGCCCAGGCAAGGACCGTGCGCGCCTACGGCCTCGAACAGAGCGAAACCAGCCGCGCCGAGGGCGCATTTTCCGATCTGTACCGATCGTTGCTGCGCATGACGCGCTCACGCGCCCGGATCGACCCGCTGCTGGAGGTGCTCGGGGGTGCCGCCGTGGCCGCGGTGATCGGCTTCGCCGGCTGGCGGGCGGCGGTGGGCACCAGCACGATCGGCAATTTCACCGGTTTCATCGCGGCGCTGCTAATCGCGTCCCGCCCGCTGCGGGCTTTGGGGTCGCTGAACGCGGCGGTGCAGGAAGGGCTCGCCGGACTGGCGCGGGTTTTTTCCGTTCTCGATGAAAAACCGCTGATCCTGGACGCGGCGAGCGCGAAAACACTCCCGCCCGGGCGCGGGCATGTGATGTTCACCGATGTCGGCTTCATCTATCCCGATGGCCGCGCGGGACTGTCCGGCCTCAGCTTCGAGGCCGCGCCGGGCACCACGGTGGCGCTGGTCGGGCCGTCCGGGGCTGGCAAATCCACCGCACTGGCGCTGATCCCGCGGCTGCAGGACGCCGCCTCCGGCACGGTAAGCGTCGATGGCGCCGATGTGCGCGGCGTCAGCCTGGTCAGCCTGCGCAGCGCCATCGCCTATGTCGGCCAGGACACACTGCTGTTCGACGACACCGTGGGCGCCAATATCCGCATGGGGCGTCCCGCCGCCAGCGAACTGGAAATAGAGGCCGCCGCCGCCGCCGCCGCCGCCGGGTTCATCGCCGACCTGCCGGATGGTTTCGACACTCGCGTGGGACCCGGCGGCCAGCGGCTGTCGGGCGGCCAGCGCCAGCGCGTGACTTTGGCCCGGGCGCTGCTGCGCAATCCGCGCATCCTGCTGCTGGACGAAGCGACCAGCGCGCTCGACACCGAAAGCGAGGCGTCGGTGCAGCAGGCGCTGGCCACGCTGCGCCAGGGCCGCACCACGATCGTCATCGCCCACCGGCTGTCCACCGTGCGTGATGCCGACCTGGTGGTGGTGCTCGATGCCGGCCGCGCGGTGGAACAGGGCACCCATGCCGAACTGGTGGAACTGGACGGGCTATACGCGCGGCTGGTGCGCAGCCAGGAACTGGCGCCAACCTGATACTACCAGGCGGCGTCCAGCAGCCGGCGGACCGTGGCGGGTCCTTCGATCGGGTTGGGGTTGGTGTGTACCCAGCGGTCGTGCATGGAGCCTTCCGCCACCGCGTCCATCAGCTCGGCCTTCATGCCGGCTTCGCGCAGCGTTCCTGGCAGACCCAGATCGGTGATCAGCTTGGCCAGCTGGTCGGCCGCCGGCACGTCGATCTGGCCGAGCGCATCGGCCACCAGCGTCTGGCGGGCTGCGTTGACCGGGTGGTTGAAGCGCATCACATGCGGCAGCATGACACACGAGGTATAGCCGTGCGGCAGGCCGGCGGTGCCGCCGAGCACATGGCCGATGCCGTGGCTGGCGCCCAGCGGCACCGCGGCGGAAACCCCGGTCATCGATAGCCAGGCGCCGATCTGGCAGTCCAGCCGCGCCGCCAGATTCTTCGGATTTTCCTTGACCCCGCGCAGCCCCGAGGCCAGCAGCCGCAGCGCGTGCATCGCGGCGGCATCGGGGAATGGCTGGGGGGCCACCGAGCACAGCGCCTCCACCGCGTGATCGACGGCGCGGATGCCGGTGGACAGAAACAGCCATTCCGGGGTGTGCACGGTCAGAGCGGGGTCGAGGATCACGGTGCGCGGGATCGCGTCGGGATGGGAAAAACTCTGCTTGACGTGGTTGACGCCGCTTGTGTCGGTGCAGCCGGCCAGAGCGGAAAATTCGCCGGCCGACAGCGTGGTCGGGATGGTCACGGTGCGGATCGGCGGCGCCCGCGTCACCGGGCGGCTGGTGGTGCCGTCCGGATGGGTGATGGCACGCAGCGCATCCAGCCCGTCGGGGTCGGTGATGGCGTTGCCGAGGCAGATGCCGACCATCTTGGCGGCGTCGGTGACCGAGCCGCCGCCGATCGTCAGCAGCAGGTCGGCCCCGGCGGCGCGCGCGCCATTGGCGGCGACGACCACGTCGTTGCGCGGCGTGTGGGCGCCGATTTTTGGCGCCAGTCCGGCAAAGCGGTTGCCGAGCACCTGGCGGATTTGGTCCATCGCGCTGGTTTCCCGCACCAGCGTGGCGGAGGCCAGCACATAGACATTATGGGCGCCGACCAGGTCGATCTCCTGCGCCAGCGCCTCGGCGAACGCGACGCCGTAGATCACCCGCTCCAAATGCGGATAGCGGAATATGCCTTTTTGCAAAGCCGTTGCTCCCGGAAAACTCGTTCCGGGGGTTTTGTAGGTCAGTTTCGCGGTTTCAGGAAATCGTCGATCGCGCCGGTTTCCTGCCCAGGCCCGTCAAAATCCTGCGCGATCCGCTGATAAAATTCGGCCGCACCGGCGAAGATTTTGCCGGCGGCTGCGTCTTCCCCGGTAAAGCCGGCGATCTCCTGCATTTCCGCCACCCAGCGATGGGCTTTCGAATACATCTTCGGCGTCTGCCGGCTGAGCCAGCCAAACAGTGCCGGCTGGGAGGCGGCGAGTTCTTTGCGCAAATCCTCGGCAGCACCTCCGCGCGTGGCCGCCAGCATCATCGCCGCCCCCAGCGCGGTAAACCCCTTGGTGATGCCGGCATAGGACATCTTCAGCGCCGACGCGGCGCCGATCGCGCCATCCAGCACGCGGATTTCCAGCCCGTACTCGTTCAGCACCACGATTTCGGGCGCGTGCGGGCCGGAGACATAGATCGAGGTGCCGGTGCTGCCCGGCGCCGGCGGCCCGCCGATGATGCCGCCATCGACGAACCGCGCGCCGGTCGCGCCGATCACGCCCGCGATCCGCGCGACGGTGGCCGGGTTGACCGCGTTGCAGTCGACATAGACCGGCTTGCGGTTGGCCGCCGTCAGATGCGGTGCCAGAAGCTCGGCCAGCGCCAGCGCCTCGCCGGGCGGCACGATGGACAGGAGGATATCGGCCTTGACGATATCGGCGTCCGAGGCATCCATCATGCCGGCGGCCTCGGCCCGGGCCACGCTATCGGCGCTGCGTCCGGCCAGAGCGGTCAGCACCGTGACCCGATGCTGCGTCAGCCGGCCGGCCACGCCGCTACCCATCATTCCTGCGGCGATGACGGCAACTGTGGGGGTCATAGGACTGAGCTCCGGAGGGATGTAGGACACACGGAGGCTTAGTGTGGGGCCGTTCACCCAGCACCTCAAGTCTCCTTGCCTTGGCTTGCCTAACGCATTTGTCTACGCTACGCAGCCATGCGCCTGCGCAGAAGCGTAACTAATTTAGAATATGCTCGGAGTCAGGCTTTCAGAGACGGTCGCCATATTCCTTAATGGCAACCGCGAGCGCAGCATCGAGCCATCGAGTAAAGGCTTCAGTGATCTCTCCTAAATTTGTCTTGTATGTGAATACAAAAGATTCCAGAGAACAACCGAAAAACTGCTCAGCCGCGTACTCTCTATCTTCAGAGTCGTCATCAGACTCGAGACG
>JAYTXR010000008.1:0-6869 GCA_043742865.1 Acetobacteraceae bacterium | reverse complement strand
AAATTTTCCAGCAGCACATCGGCCCGCCGCGCCATCTCGAACAGCAATTCCCGCCCGCGCGCCAATTTCAGGTTCAGCGTGATGCCGCGCTTGTTGGCGTTCAGCATGGCGAACGGGATCGTGCTCGCCCGTCCCGGCGGCGCGCGCTGGCGCAACGGCTCGCCATGCGGGGGCTCGATTTTGATGACATCGGCGCCGGCCTTCGCCATCAGCACGCTGGCGTACGAACCCTGAAAAATCTGGCCAAAATCGAGCACCGTCACACCGGCCAGCGGCAGCGGAAGCGTTGCGTGGGTCATTCAGGCAGCGATCCACTCCTTCATAAACCGGGCATAGCAATCGCGCTCCCCCGGCATCTTCGGCCAGCCCGCCAGCAGCCGCACCGTCGCCAGCAGCAGCCGGTGGCGCAGATGGGTGGAGTTGTGGCGGTATTCCTCGAACGTGGAATGGCTGATCTTCTGATTATGTGGATCGTCCTGGAACTTGCAGGCGGTGATCGCGACGGTCTGCATGTAGGCCTCCAAATCCCCGCCCGCCTGCAGATACGCATTGGCGACCGCGGTGCTCTGGCCGATGTCGAACGCCAGAATGGACTCGTCCTGCAGCTTCAGCAGCGCTTCCGGTGTGCGATCCCCGGCATCGAAGGCTGCGAATTCCTGCTCGATGACAGATCGATGTAGCTTGCCGGACCGCGCCGCATCGTTGACGAAATTCGCCATCAGATACAGAATCCTCGGCTGATACGGGTTGTCGCTGGTGCGCATCCAGTAATTGGCGGTGTTGCAATAGTCGAACGGATGCTGCGCGTCGGTGAATTTCCGCCCCACCGTGGTGCGCAGGATCAGTTCGGCGGCACCGATCTGGATGGTGTCGCCCAGGCTGCGGAGGGATTTTCCGTGGCGCAGATGCTCGGTCAGCGTGTCCCACACCGTGCCGGTATCCCCGTCCATCAGCAGCCGTACCAGCTCCTCCACCTGCTCGGGCGAAAGCGGCGTCGTGTTGGTCTGCTTCAGGCTCTTGCCGCCGTCGGCGAACGCCTCGGTCGCCACCACGCAGGCGGCGTCATAGGCGGAGTAGTATAACGGCCCGACCGCCATATCCGGCACGCCGGTGTAGAACACGCCATGCGCCCGCTCCCAGCCGATGAAATCGGCCAGGTCCACCACCGCCCTCGCCCGCAGCGCCTTATGCCCGGTGTTGCGCGCCTTGCGCCCGATCACCGTGTCCTGCACGTCGATCAAACCGAGGAACAGCAGGTGATCACGCAACGCCGGCCGTGCGGCCGGTTCGCCGGCCAGGCCCAGGAACAGCCCATAGGACCGGCGCACATCGCCGCTCATGGTCGCCACCATGTAGCCGTGCAGCCGTTCTTCCAGGGTGCCGGGTTCCACGATCGGTTCCTGGTCCTGGTTCCACACCACCGGCCCGTAGCTGGGCGGGGGCACGTCCATACCCTTCATCGTGGCATAGCGTCCGGGATATTTGCCCAGCAGCTGGTTCCAGATATCCAGCCCCGCCGGCACATACCAGACGCTCTGCAGCAGCGGCAGCAGGCGATATTGTTCCGGCAGATACGGGCTCAGCGCGGCCGAGGTGCGCAGGCCCAGGATGGTGTGATCGTTGTTGATCAGCGTGATCTGGCCGTCGCGGATGTTGATGTGGTTGGGCACCTGCACGAACGGCGCCTCCGCCGCGGTCACCACGCTCAGCGCATCGCCGACCGAGCGGCCATCGCGCTTGACCAGCTGGAAGAACAGCTCCGCGGTGCGCGGCTGGTCACGGTCCAGGATCGCGTTGGTGAACTGATCGACGGCAACGTCCTGACAGATCGCTTCGCGGGTCATCAGCATGGCTTTATCTCCCTGGACGATGCCGGTTGGAAGAAAGCCTATCCCCCGATGCCGTCGCGGGTAAAGATCCGCCTCGCGCGCCTTCCATGACGTGCCGGGGAGCCGCATGCCGGCATCCGACAGGGGCAGGGTTGTCAGCTGGCGATCTTCCCTGCACGATCCTCGGCAGTTTGAGACGGTTCGCCAACAAAGAAGCACCGCAGGGGGAATAAATGCCCAAGACCCACATGATCGGTCGCCGCCGCCTGATCCAGGGGGTGGGCGCCGCAAGTCTGACATCTTCCCTCGCCGGGGGCCTCGCCATGCCGGCGATCGCGCAGAACAAGCCGATCCGCATGGGCTGGATCGCCGCGGTATCCGGCATGTTCGCCTCCAACGCCCAGGCGCAGGACTGGGGCTTTCGCATGGCGGTCGCGGATTTGAACGAAAAGGGCGGGCTGCTGGGCCGCCCGATCGAGATCATCATGCGCGACAGCGCCGCCGATCCATCCAAGGCGGTCAGCTTCGCCAAAGAGCTGGTCTATAACGAAAACATCGACGTGCTGTGCGGCCCGATCAACAGCGGCGAGGCGCTGCCCACGCTCGGTATCGTTTCCGGCGCCAAGAAGCTGCATCTGATCGGCGGCTCGGTCGAGGAACTGATCGATCCGGTGAAATACCCGCTCGGCTTTCGCAACCTGAACGCCAACGGCCAGTGGATCAAGGTCGCGGTGAAGTTCATGGTCGAGGATCTGAAGAAGACCAGGATCGCGATCATCAACGACAATACCGGCTACGGCGTGCTGTCGCGCGACACCGTCACGAAATTCCTGGCCGCGCGTAACCTCAAACCGGCCTATACCGCGACCGTCGATCCCAACAAGCCCGATGTCACCGATGAGCTGCTGAAGGCCCGGGAGGCCGGGGCGGATGTCATCACCGAATGGTCCAACGCCACCGGCTTCGTGGCCCGGCTGGTCAATGCCCGCGGCGAGCAGGCTTGGAACGTGCCGATCATCGGCCACCCGACCATCCTGCAGGAACAGGTCGCCCGGCTGCTGACCAAGCGTTCCTACTGGGACAACGTCTATGGGGTCGGCTACACGCACGAGATCGTCGATGCGCAAGGCAAACTGCCAGCCAATGTCCAGGCGTTCCTGGACAAGCACAAGGACGCCGTCGGCCCGTACATGGCGGCCGGTTTGCCGGCCTTCCTGCAGGCCCAGGCCGCGGTCACCATCTACGCCGCCGGGCTGACCAAGGCCGGCGACACCGATCCGTTCAAGATCAAGGCGGCGCTGGAATCCATTCCGGTCATCGACGCGCCTTACGGCCCGTTCATCTACACCGCGACCGACCATAACGGCTTTCAGGACGACGGCATCAAGCTGGTCAACGCCAACGCGCAACTGCCGAACGGCGGCTACCCGACGGTGAAGATCGCCTGATCCGGCGCGTCGGAGACATACCCCATTGCTGCTGGTAATTGTCAGCGGGCTGGCATTGGGCGGCCTGTACGGCATGACCGCGCTGGTCTACAACGTGATGTATTCGACCTCGAAGGTGCTGAGCTTCGGCACCGGCCAGTTCGCCATGGTCGGGGGCATCGTCACCGCCTGGCTGGTGCTGGATCTGCATCTGCCGCTGTGGCTCGGGTTCCTGGCCTGCCTGGCCTCCGGCGCGGTGTTCGGCTGGTTGGCCGAACTCATCGCGGTGCGGCGCATCGTCGCCACCTCCGACGAGCATCTCTGGGTGCTCAGCACGCTGGCGCTGTCCACCATGATGCAGGAGGCGATGGCGATCTGGTGGGGCACCGACCCGACGCCGTTTCCGCGCGTGTTCCCGCAGGAATTCGCCGGCAGTTTCGACCAGAAATTCTGGTTGCCGCTGATTCTGGCGGTGTTGATGGCAATCGGGTTGGAGCAGTTCTACCGCCGCTCGATGATCGGCAAGCTGTTCATCGCGATGTCCGAGGACAGTTTTGCCGCCCGCGCGCGTGGCGTGGCGACCGATCGGATGCGGTCATTGAGTTATATCCTGGCGGGGATGCTGGGCGCGCTGTCGGGCTTCGCCGGCGGCCAGCTGACCTTTGCCGATTTCGCGCTCGGCACCGCTCTCGGGTTGTCGGGCTTCATCGCCCTAGCCGTGGGTGGCATCGGCAGTTCGGTCGGCGCGCTGGTGGGGGGCGCGATCCTGGGCATGCTGACCTCCCTGACCACGCATTATTTCGGCGCCGAATATCAGAAAACCATCGCCATCGGCCTGCTTATTCTTCTACTCGTCGTCCGCCCGCAGGGACTTTTCGGAACCACACGGGTGCGCCAAGTATGAAACATAACCATGTCCGACCGGCGATCGTCGGCGCGTTCGCGGTGTTTGCCGCGCTGCTGCCGTATATCACCGGCAATCTGTATTACCTGCATGTGGCTACCGTGATCCTGGTCTATTGGGTGCTGATCGCCACGTTGAACCTGCTGGTCGGCTTCACCGGCCAGTTATCGGTCGGCCATGTCGGCCTGCTGGCGATCGGCGCCTATGCGTTCTGCCTGCTGGCGGGCGGCCAGGGCTGGAACCCGTTCGCCGCGTTGGTGGCCGGGGGTGCGATCTGCGCGTTCATCGGCCTGCTGCTGGGCCTGCCATCCTTGCGCCTGCCGGGGTTTTATTTCGCCATGGCCACCCTCGCGTTCGGCCTGATCGTCAGCGAACTGGCGCTGGCCGAACAATGGCTGACCAATGGCAGCGTCGGCATGCCGGCGCCGAGCTTCCCGGCACCGTTCGACACGCCGTGGGGTTTCTACTGGTTGGTGCTGGGGATTGCCGCGTTCGTCACCTGGATGACCGCGAACCTGGCCCGCTTCATGTGGGGCCGGGCGATGGTGGCGCTGCGCGACAGCACGGTGGCGGCATCCTCGGTCGCGGTGCCGATCTATCGCACCAAGCTGATGGTGTTCGTGTTTTCCGGTTTCACCGCGGGCATCGCCGGCGGGTTGTATGCGACGTCGCAAACCTACATCACGCCGGATGCGTTCATCGTCAATCTGGGCATCTATTTTTTCGTCGCCATCATCATCGGCGGCCGCGGGCAGATCATCGGCCCGTTCATCGGCGCCGCGGTGCTGGCCGCGATCCCCGAGCTGGTCGGCCCGCTGGCGAAATACGGCACATTCTTCTATGGATTTATCCTGCTCGTGGTCGTGCTGGTGCTGCCCGGCGGGTTTGGCGAACTGATCTCGAACCTCGCCGCCAGGCTGCGCCGTGAACCGCAAATCTCCACCAGCATCGAGCCGGATCTGGCCGCGCTGCGAACCGCGATCCGCGCCGAGCCATGACCCAGCCGCTCGAAGCCCGCGCGGTGACCAAGCGTTTCGGCGGCCTGATCGCGGTGGATGGCGTCTCGCTCGAACTGCGCCCCGGCGAAGTGCATGGCCTGATCGGGCCGAATGGCAGCGGCAAGACCACGCTGCTGAATTTGATCTCCGGCTATTACCGGATCGACGAGGGCGCCATCCACATCGCCGGCTCGGATGTGACCGAGCAGTCGGTGCAAGACCGCGCGCGCAGCGGGGTGGCACGCACGTTCCAGACCCCGAAGCTGGTGCTGTCGTTGTCGGTGCTGGACAACGCCATGCTCGGCGGCTGGCCGGACGTGCGCTCGGGGTTTCTGGAGACCGCCATCGCCGCGCCCCGCGCCAGGCGCGAAGAAGCCGCCATCCGCGGCCGCGCCGCCACGATGCTGCAAGGCGTGGGTCTGGGCACAGTCATGGACCGCCGCGCGGACCTGCTCGAACACACCGCGCAACGCTTCCTGGAAATCGCCCGCGCGCTGACCATGCGACCCCAATACCTTCTGCTCGACGAACCCGCCGGCGGCTTGACGGTAGCGGAGATCGACCGGCTTGGCGCCATCATCGGCGTCATCCGCGACTCCGGCATCGGCGTGCTGCTGGTGGAGCATCACACCGATTTTGTGTTTCGCGTCTGCGACCGCGTCACCGCCCTCAATCTCGGCCGGATGATCGCGCATGGCACCACCACCGAGGTCCGCCGCGACCCCGATGTCATCCGGGTGTATCTCGGCGCATGACCGCGCTGCTGGAAGTAGAGGACCTGCACGTCGCCTACGGCAAGGCGGAGGTGGTGCACGGCGCCGGCCTGAGCGTGGCCGAAGGCGAATTCGTGACGCTGCTGGGTCGCAACGGCGCCGGCAAGAGCACCACCCTGCACGCGGTCTCCGGCCTGATCGCCAAACGCGGCGGGACCATCCGCTTCGCCGGCCAGGACATCACCCACGCCACCCCGCGCGACATCGTGCGCGCCGGGCTGGTGCAGGTGCTGGAGGGGCATCGCGTGTTCCACCCGCTGACCGTCGAGGACAATCTGCTGATCGGCACGTACGCCCGCGCGCCCCGCGGCGATCGTTCCAGGCTGGCCGCGATGTACGAGCTGTTTCCCGAACTGGCCGAACGCCGCAGCCAGCCGGCCTCCCGCCTGTCCGGCGGCCAGCAGCAGATCCTCGCGGTCGCCCAGGGCATCATCGCCGAGCCGCTGCTGCTGATGTTGGACGAACCCTCCGGCGGGCTGGCGCCGCTGGTGATCGACCGCATCCTCGACGTCGCCAAATCGCTGGCCCGCGACGGTGTGGCGATCCTGCTGGTCGAACAGCTGGTGGAAAAGGCGCTGGCCCACGCCGATCGCTGCTACCTGATGGCCACCGGACGTATCGTCCACGAAGGGCTGGCCGCGGACCTTGCCGGCAGCGACATCCTGCACAGCGCCTATCTCGGCGGCGCGTAGCAAGGTTGGGGCTTTGCCCCAAACCCCAGAAGGGGCTCTGCCCCTTCCACCCCGCAAGGAGCCAGGGGCCCCTTGACCCCCATCTGGGTGGTTTCTCTTGAAAGGGCCATGACGAAGCCGTTCAACGGCTTCGTCGGTAAGGCCCTTTTAGAGCGGGATGGTTTTGGCTTGAATCGGTAGGGATTCCCAAAGCGTTGGAAATCTGATTCAAGCTACCGGCCGAATGGAGGTCGGCGGTGATGCCTA
>JAYTXR010000007.1:0-26911 GCA_043742865.1 Acetobacteraceae bacterium | reverse complement strand
ATCACGCTCAGATAGGCCAGCATCGCGCTATCCGGGCGCGAGCGCCCCTGCTCCAGGTCGCGCAGGCGGGCGACGTTGATCCGGTATTGGTCGGCGAATTGCGTCTGACTGAGGCCGGTGCGCGCACGGATCCTTTGGATGCGGCGCGCGGCGGCGATACGGGCCAGTTCATCCTCCGTCAAAGGCGGATTGTCGGGGTCCGACAGTGCCGCCGCGGTGATTTCCTCATCGGTCATCGCGTCAAGACGCGCCAGGGCCTCCGGACTCGTGCGTGGCGGATGATTGGGATCAAGAATAAAGCGGGCCATAGATCCGGCTCTCCAGGATGTTAGACCGGCGAGCGGAAATGATCCGCGCTGCGCCAGCTCTGACGGTATAAACTACGGTGAATAATCGTCCTTCGATCGCACCGATGGTCTTTCGGCGCATTTCTCCGTCTTCGGATCGAGATGCATCCAAATCTGTTCGGTTCGGATCGAGAAACACATTGGTCCCATAGGAAAACTCTATTTTGTGCTTAGCCAGATTACTCAGCGCCTTGGCTTCATCTCACTCAAAAATCCGGCGATCGAGCCAAGTCATTTATACGGAAAATCCGTATGAATTGTCCAGCTGATTATCGGATCGGCTCGTGCACGGTCACCAGCTTGGTGCCGTCCGGGAACGTCGCTTCCACCTGCACGTCGTGGATCATCTCGGCAATCCCTTCCATCACCTGGGCGCGGGTCAGCACCTGCGCGCCGGTTTCCATCAAATCCGCGACGGTCCGGCCGTCGCGCGCGCCCTCGATGACGAAATCGCAGATCAGCGCCACCGCCTCCGGGTGGTTCAGCCTGACCCCGCGCTCCAGCCGCCTTCGCGCGACCATCGCTGCCATGCTGATCAGCAGCTTGTCCTTTTCCCTCGGCGTCAGGTTCATGCGAACTTCCCCTTCAACATAGCCAGACCCTTGGCAACGGCCGGCCGCCGCGCAGCGCCTGCAGGCCCAGGACCAACGCGGCGCGCAAGGCGGCCCCGTCGGGGGCCAGGAACCGGGCAACCAGCATGCCGTCCCAGGCGCTGGCACCCCATTCGCCCGGCGCCCCGGCCAGCGCAACGCGCAAGCCATCCAATGCCGCTTCGGCGTCCGGCGCGACATGCAGCAGGGTGGCGGATGCCAGCGCGCCGCCGCCGATGGCGGGGCGGCCAAGCTTTGCCGCCACTTCCCCCTGCATACGGATCGCATCGTGCAGCAGCAAGCGCCCATCCCGGCGGATCCGTATCGTATCGCGGAAATCGGCGTGGCGGACCTGCTCGCCCATCGCCGCCCGGCCGAACACGATCGCCTCGACCCCCAGAAACCAGGCATCTTCGGCCAGCCCGATCTCCAGCCGGCGGTTCAGCGCGCAGGCATCGAACAGGATCGTTTCCTGCGGCAACCATTCCATCGCAGCCCCCGGCGCCACGGAAATCGAGACCCGCACTTGCGCCGGCGCCGCACCCGCCAGCGCTCGATAGCAGCGTTCCGCCGCCTGGCCGGCGATGGTCGCCCGCGCGCCGGCACCGATCGAGATGTCGCTGCTCAGCCGGTCCCCGGCGGCGATGCCGCCGGACGTGTTCAGGATGACCGCGCTGGTCCAGGCGCCCCGCTCCGGGCGCGGAAACCGTGCCTTCAGGCAGCCCACCTGGCGCAGGCCGTCCAGCACCGTGTCGGCGCCGCGCCGCCGCATCGACAGCCGCAACTCACCGACGGCACGCTGATGAACCGGCGCTTCAGACCGATAGCCGGCGTCGTACATCCTGCTCGTCGAGCTCCTCGCGCTTGCCGGACAGCACAACGTCGCCGCGATCCATCACCACGATGGTCTGGGCCAGTTCGCGGGCGAAATCGAAATACTGCTCCACCAGCAGGATGGCCATGTCGCCGCGCTGACGCAACAACGCGATCACGCGGCCGATATCCTTGATGATGCTGGGCTGGATGCCCTCGGTCGGTTCGTCCAGCACCAGCAAACGCGGCTGCATGATCAGCGCGCGCGCGATCGCCAGCTGTTGCTGCTGGCCGCCCGACAGATCCCCACCCCGCCGCCCCAACATGGTCTTCAGCACCGGGAACAGCTCATAGGTCTCATCGGGGATGCGCCGCTGCCGGCGCGGGAGTACCGCGAAGCCGGTCTCCAGGTTTTCCTGCACGCTGAGCAACGGAAAGATGTCCCGCCCCTGCGGCACCCAGGAAATGCCGCGCCGGGCGCGTTCATAGATCGGCAGGCGCGAGATGTCCTCCCCCTCCCAACGAATAACGCCGGCGGAAATCGGGTGGGCGCCGGTTATCGCGCGCAGCAGACTGGTCTTGCCGACCCCGTTGCGGCCCATGATGCAGGTGACGGCGCCGATTTCCGCGGATATCGACACGTTCCGCAGCGCGATCGCGGCGCCGTAATACAGATCGACGTTTTCCACGCTCAGCATGTCATCTTCCCAGATAGACCTCGACCACGCGCGGGTCCTCGCTGACGTGATCGATCGAGCCCTCCGACAGCACCGATCCCTCATGCAGCACGGTCACCTTCACGCCCAGCGCGCGAACGAAATCCATGTCGTGCTCCACCACCACCACGCTGCGGGTGCGATTGATCTCGCGCAGCAGATCCGCCGTCTGCGCGGTTTCGGCATCGGTCATGCCGGCGACCGGCTCGTCCAACAGCAGCAGCTGCGGCTCCTGCGCCAGCAGCATGCCAATCTCCAGCCATTGCTTCTGGCCATGCGACAGCCCGCCGGACTGGCGCGATCCCAATTCGGTCAGCCGGATCGTGGTCAGGATGGCCTCGATCCTGTCGCGCTCGTCCGCGGTTTCGCGCGCCCACAGGGTAAACCGCGGCTTGCGGTCGCCGGCCAGGGCCAGCAGCAGATTATCCCAAACCGTCAACGGCTCGAACACGGTCGGCTTTTGAAATTTTCGGCCGATGCCAAGCTCGGCAATCGCGGGTTCGTCCAGCCGCGTCAGATCGACATCCTTGCCGAACACCACCTTGCCGCTGTCGGGGCGGGCCTTTCCGGTGATCACATCCATCATCGTGGTTTTGCCCGCACCGTTCGGGCCGATCACCGCGCGCATCTCCCCGGCCTTCAACACCAGCGACAGCGCGTTCAGCGCCCGAAACCCATCGAAGGTGACGGTCACGCCGTCCAGATACAGCAGCGTGTCGCCTGCCTCGGTCAACGCGGCAGTCATCCCACAGCCTGTCGGGTTTTCGGCAGCGCCGGGATCACCGGTTTCGGCCGGCGCAGCCGGTCCAGCGCGCCGATCACGCCGTTCGGCAGAAACAACGTCACGAAGATGAACAGCCCGCCCAGCGCATACAGCCAAAGCTCCGGCAGCGCGCCGGTCAAATAGGTTTTCCCGAGATTGACCAGCACCGCCCCCAGGATCGCCCCGGTCAGCGTGCCGCGGCCGCCGACCGCCACCCAGATCACCGCCTCGATCGAATTGGCCGGCGAAAACTCGCCGGGATTGATGATGCCGACCTGCGGCACATACAGCGCCCCGCCGATGCCCGCCATGACCGCGGAGACGACGAACACCACCAGTTTGTAGGCTTCCGGACGGTAGCCCAGAAACCGGGTGCGGCTTTCGCTATCGCGCACCGCCACCAGCATTTTGCCGAAACGCGACCCGACCACGAACCGGGCGAACAGGAACATCCCGCAAAGCATCGCAGCAGAGGTCAACAGCAGCCCGACGCGCATCTGGTCGGACTGCAACGACATGCCGAGCAATTCCTTGAAATCGGTCATGCCGTTATTGCCGCCGAAGCCCATGTCGTTGCGAAAAAATGCCAACAGCAGCGCATAGGTCAGCGCCTGGGTGATGATCGACAGATAGACCCCGCTGACCCGTGAGCGGAACGCCAGCCAGCCGAACACCAATGCCAGAAGTCCCGGTACCAGCACCGCCATCAGCATGGCGAACGGGAACTGGTCGAAACCGTGCCAGTACCAGGGCAATTCCTTGTAGTTCAGGAACACCATGAAATCCGGTAGGATGGCATTGCCATACACGCCGCGGGGTCCGATCTGGCGCATCAGATACATGCCCATGGCATAGCCGCCCAGCGCGAAGAACGCCGCATGCCCCAGGCTGAGGATGCCGGCAAACCCCCAGACCAGGTCCAGCGCCAGCGCCAGCATGGCGAAGCACAGATACTTGCCGATCAACGACACCGCATAGGTCGGCACATGCAGCGGGGAAGTTTCCGCCGTGCCCAGATTGAGCACCGCCATCGTCGCGGCGCCACCGAGCACGATCGCCAAGGTCAGCATTGTGGAGCGAAGCGGGATCATGTTTCCACCGCCCGTCCCTTGAGCGGAAACATGCCGCGCGGCCGGCGCTGGATGAACAGGATCAGCGCCACGAGGACAAAAATCTTCGCCAGCACCGCGCCGGCCACGGGTTCGAGGAACTTGTTCAGGATGCCCAGGGTCAGCGCGCCCAGCGCGGTGCCCCACAGATTGCCGACGCCGCCGAACACCACGACCATGAAACTATCGATGATGTAGCCCTGACCCAGATTGGGCGACACATTGTCGATTTGGCTCAAGGCCACCCCGGCCATGCCGGCAACGCCGGAACCGAGCCCGAAGGTCAGGGCGTCCACCCAGGGGGTGCGGATGCCCATGGCGGCGGCCATGCGCCGGTTCTGCGTCACCGCGCGCATCCGCAGCCCGAGCGATGTGTAGCGCAGCACCGCCATCAGGGCCGCCAGCACCAACACCGCGAACACGATGATAGTCAGGCGGTTATAGGTCAGCGACAGCCCGCCCAGCTGCATCGCCCCGCTCATCCAGGCCGGCGTGCCAACCTCGCGGTTGCTCGGGCCGAAGATCGACCGGATCGCCTGCTGCAACACCAGCGACAGACCCCAGGTGGCCAACAGCGTCTCCAGCGGCCGGCCGTACAGCCAGCGGATCAGACTGCGCTCGATCGCGATGCCGATGGCGCCGGCTACCAGAAAGGCCAGCGGCACCGCGAAGAACAGGCTGGCCCCGAACAGGAAGGGAGCGTGGATGCGGATCACCTCCTGCACCATGAAAGTGACGTAGGCGCCGATCATCACCATCTCGCCATGCGCCATGTTGATGACGCCCATCACGCCGAAGGTGATGGCGAGGCCCGTGGCCGCCAGCAGCAGCACCGATCCCAGGCTGAGGCCGTAATAGACGCTTTGTAGCACGCTCCATAATTGCAGCGAGAAATCGATCGACTTGACCGCCGCCGCCGCCGCATCGCTGACCGATTGCGGTTGGTTGGTCAATGTGGACAGCAGCGCGCGGGCATCAATATCGCCACGCGCGCGCAAAATGCCGATCGCGGCCAGGCGGTCGGCTTCCGGCGCCGCGTCCGGCGACGTCTGGCCGGCGGCGAACAAGGCTGCGGCGCGCGCCTGTTCCATCACCCGCTTCACCCCGGCATCCTGCTCCGCGGCGATCGCGCGTTCCAGCGCCGGCAGGCCGGCGGGGTCGCGCGATTTGAACACCGCCTCGGCGGCGGTGGCGCGGGTGGCGGCATCGGGATCGAACAGAAGCAACGCCCCGAGGGCGGCATCGACGGACCGGCGGATTGCGTTGTTGACCCGAATCGCCCGCACGCTGCCGATACCGGCCACCGGCTTGCCGGTCAGCGCATCGACATAGACGCCGTCTGTGGTTTTGATGAACAGCGCCCGGTCGGCGCGGACATATAACCGACCCTCCTGCATCCCGCCCAGGATCGCCGCCGCGCGGGGATTGCCGGACACGCCCAGCGCCTCGACCCCGCGGCGTATATCGTCAAAATTCTGGCCCGCCAGGGCGTCCAGCGCCTCATCGGCTTGGGCACCGAAAGGGGCCAGCAGCAGAACCAAAACAAATATCATACGAAACATTCTGCCGGACCTACGCCGCAAGGAAGCCGGAGGCGCTGCCCCCGGACCCCCGCCAGGAGCCAGCGCCCCCTGGACCCGCATCATTTACTTCGCTGCACCACCGCATTTGCCGGTCTTGACGTTGAAATTGCCGCACGACATCGGCGCGCGCCAATCGGCGATCAGGTCGCGCGAGCCTTCCAGATACGGCGACCACTCATTGGCGACGATCAGGCCCGGGGTCTGGGAGACGATGTTGAACTGTCCATTGCCCTGGATCTCGCCGATCAGCACCGGCTTGGTGATGTGGTGGTTCGGCATCATCGCCGAATAACCGCCCGACAAATTCGGCACCGACACGCCGATCATCGCATCGATCACCTTGGCCGGATCGGTCGTGCCGGCCTTCTCCACCGCCTTCACCCACATCGCGAAACCGATTACGTGGGCTTCCATCGGGTCGTTGAAAGTGCGTTTGGGGTTCTTGGTGAACGCCTGCCACTGCGCGATGGCCGCCTTGTTCTCCGGCGTGTCCACGCTCATGAAGTAATTCCAGGCGGCCAGATGGCCGATCAGCGGCTTGGTATCAAGGCCGGCCAGTTCTTCCTCTCCGACCGAGAACGCCACCACCGGGATGTCGGTCGCCTTAATCCCCTGATTGCCGAGTTCCTTGTAGAACGGCACGTTGGCATCGCCGTTGATCGTCGAAACCACCGCGGTCTTCTTGCCCGCCGAGCCGAACTTCTTGATCGAGGCGACGATGTTCTGCCAATCGGAATGGCCGAACGGCGTGTAGTTGATCAGAATATCCTCGTCCTTGACGCCCTTGGACTTCAGATAGGCTTCGAGAATTTTATTGGTGGTGCGCGGATACACATAGTCGGTGCCGGCCAGCACCCAGCGCTGCACCTTCTCGTTCTCGGCCAGGTAATCCACCGCCGGGATGGCCTGCTGGTTCGGCGCAGCCCCGGTGTAGAACACGTTCTTGCTGCTCTCCTCGCCCTCATACTGGACGGGGTAGAACAGCACCGAATTCAGCTCCTCGAACACCGGCAGCACCGATTTGCGCGACACCGAGGTCCAGCAGCCGAACACCGCGGCAACCTTCTGCACGCTGATCAGCTCGCGCGCCTTTTCCGCAAATAGCGGCCAGTTCGACGCCGGATCGACCACCACGGCCTCCAGCTGTTTGCCGAGCACGCCGCCTTTCTTGTTCTGCGCGTCGATCAACATCAGCATGACGTCCTTCAGCGTGGTCTCGCTGATCGCCATGGTGCCGGACAGCGAGTGCAGGATGCCGATTTTGATGGTTTCCTGTGCCTGGGCCGGCGGCGCGCCAATCGCGGCTATGCCGAGGGCTGCCAGTCCGAGAGCCCCCATTCCCCGCCGTGTTAGCCAAGTTTGGACGATTGCCATTCGATTTCCCCGTGTTGATCGTATCCGAGCGCAACGCAAGGCGTGTGCCACGCCGACATCCTTCGTGCTTTCAATGATTTGCTCGTCCCGCGGCACCGGGCGCGATACGCCCCCTGGTCGAAGGCCGGGAACCGCATAAACTTTGGGCAGAGTTTGCGCCCGGGCGAGGCAGCATCCGATGGGAGCATGAACCGCTATGCCGACAAATGACGATGAACTGTTGGACCCGCGGGTCGCGGCGGTGTTGCCAGCGCTCGACGCCGCCCTCGCGCATCACGCGGCCGGGCGGCTCGATGCGGCGGAGGCGCTGTACGAGCAGGTTCTGCGCCAAGTACCGAGCCTGAGCGATGCGCTGCATTTGCTCGGCCAGCTGGCGTATAGCCGGGGCCAGCTGGATCGGGCGATCGCGCTGCTCGGCCAGGCCATCGACAATCTGCCCGAGCCGGCCGCCGAGCCGCATCTGAACCTCGGCAACGCCTATGCCGCCGCCGCCCGCCTGGACGACGCCGCAGCCAGCTTTCGCCAGGCGATCGGCATCGATCCGTCCCTGGCGGTGGCCTATGCCAATTTGGCCCAGACGCTCAACCTGCAAAACCGATTTGCCGAAGCGGTGGAAAACGCACGCGCCGCGCTGGCGCTGGACAGCCGGATGTTTGCCGCACAGGTCAACCTCGCCTTCGCCCTGCGTGGCCTGCGCCGGCCGGCGGAGGCCGAAGCTCCGCTGCGCCAGGCGCTGGCTTTGCTGCCGGAACGGCTGGAGACCCTCCGGGACCTCGCCAATCTGCTTGCCGAACTGCAGCGGTTTCCGGACTCGGCCGCATTGCACCGCCAGGCGATCGCCCTGGCGCCGGATAATGCGGCGTCACAGTTTGCCTTCGCCGCGACGCTGATCAAGATGAACGATGCCGCCGGCGCCAGCGCGCATGCCCGGCGCGCGGTGGAACTGGCGCCGAATGTGACGGAGCATTGGATTATGCTCGGCACCGCGGAGCGCGCCCTGGGGCATTTTGCCGAGGCCGGACGCTGCCTGGACCAGGCCCTGAAAATCGATCCCGAATCGGTCCAGGCGCGTTACCAGCTGAATTTGGCCGGGCGGCACAAGAATGCGCCGGACGAGGAGGCGAAGCTGCGCGCAGCCTTGGCAAAACCCGATTCCAGTGACGCCGACCGCATCTTCGCCGGCTTCGCGCTGGGCAAGATCCTGGACAGCGCGGACCGCTTCGACGAGGCGTTCGCGGTGATCGACGCGGCGAATTCGCGCTATTTGCACCAGCAGGCGGCGGCGGGGGAACGCTTCGACGCAGCGGTGTTTTCACGCCAGGTCGATCGGATCATCGCCGAGGCGACACCGGATTTGTTCCAGTCCGTTGCCCATTGGGGCACCGCGTCGGAACTGCCGGTCTTCGTCGTCGGCATGCCGCGCTCCGGCACCAGCCTGGTCGAGCAGATCGCCGCAAGCCATTCCCGCGTGTTCGGCGCCGGTGAACTGCCGGACCTCCATGCGGTTGTCGGGCAATTGACGCGGAGCAATGCCGGCAGGCGGCGGGGGGATTGGGATGCGGACCAGGCGCGCGCTTTGGCCAGCCAATATATGGATCGGTTGCGCGCGCTCGGCGGCGACTCGGTCCGGGTGGTCGATAAGCTGCCCGACAACATCCTGGCGTTGGACCACATCGCGGCGCTGTTTCCCGGGGCGCGGATCATCCATGTCCGGCGCGATGCGCGCGATTGCTGCCTGTCGAATCTGTTCCAGTTGTTTGCGCGGGGTAATTTATGGGCCTACCGCCAAACCGATTGCGGCCAGCGAATGCGCGACATCGATCGCCTGGGCCGGCATTGGACCGCGGTGCTGCCAATGCGGCTGCTGGAGATCGACTACGAAACCCTGGTTGGCGATCTGGAAGGCGAAAGCCGGCGGCTGATCGCGTTTCTCGGCCTGGACTGGGAGCCGCGCTGCCTCGATTTCCATCTGACCGAGCGGAGTGTGACCACCGCCAGCACCTGGCAGGTCCGCCAGAAGCTGTATTCCGGTTCCGTCGGCCGCTGGCGACAATATCGCCGCCATTTAGATCCGCTGTTCGCAGCCCTTGGAGTGGTGTGAGCCGGGGACCGCAGCTCCAAAAAACAGGTGGCAACCCTTCGGTTGCCGCCCACTTCCTACGCAGCCTTTACCTTAGCCGCCAAAAGCCCTGACATTTCTGTCAGGACTTCAGGCGGTTCGGTTCGCGAGGCTTACGCCTGGCGACGGCGCAGCAGGCCGAGACCGAGCAGACCAGCGCCGAGCAGGGCGATGGAGGCGGGTTCCGGCGTCGCGGTGACGCTGAGGCTGAGCGATGCCGGCTCTTCCAGCGAGAAGTAGGACGTGGTGCCTGGGGCGATGCCGCCATTGGCGAAGAGCACGTCAAGGCTGTTGTTGAGTCTGTTGGCGAAGAAGCCAAGCGGGCCGCCATATCCGGTGGTGTCCGGGTTGCCAGCGACCGGGTTGCCGGCAATGTACACGTCGATGCCGTCAGAATCGAAGCCGCCGATGTTGGATCCCACGAGGTGGAAACCGGTGATCGCGCTGCTGGAGTTGTTGATCACACCGATCAGCGCATCTTCGATGCCGTCGTAAGTTCCAGAGGCGCCGGCCGGGATGGCGGTCATGATCGAGCCGTTGGCAGCAAAGGTGATCTCGAGGTTGCAAATGCCATTGGAGGCAGTCGTGCCTGGGGCGCAGGCGCTGGCGGCCTGGACCGGCGCGGTCGCGAAGGCAAAGCCCGCAAGCGCGGTGCCGGTAATGAGCAGGGTAGAAATCTTCATATTAGTCTCCATATATCATCGAATTTAGCGCTGGGCGAGCAAGGCAGGATGCCCGCTCTGGTAAGGGTGTAGCAAGGTTTGTCGGAATTGCAAAACAAAAATACATATCGCAGCGGTTTTTGGATGGACCGCAATTTTCTGACGATTGCAACTCCGAGACACAGGTGCTGATGCCGTGATCGTGATTTTTGAGCGCGCGGGTCGTGAGGCGCGCGCGTCGTCTTCCGCACCCACGTTCCGTACATACCTGCCTTGTGTGGGATTTGGAGGGTCAGAGCCAAGCGATCATCGATTTCCTGGGGCTGCCCTGGGACCAGGCCTGCCTGGATTTCCACCGCACCGAACGCGCGGTGTTGACCGCCAGCGCTTGGCAGGTGCGCCAACCGCTCTATGACCGGGCGGTCGGGCGTTGGCGTCATTACCGCCCGCATCGCGAGCCGTTATTCGCCGCCCTCGGAGTGGCGTGAGCCCGCGGGCCGCGCCATAAAAAAACGGGCGCCAACCCGAGGGTTGCCGCCCGCTTCCTACGAAATTCTTATCCTAGCCGCCCGTGCCTTGTAACTCCGTCAGGATATCCTGGCGGTTCGGCTCGCCGGGCTTACGCCTGGCGGCGGCGCAGCAGGCCCAGACCGAGCAGACCCGCGCCAAGCAGAGCGAGGGAGGCGGGTTCCGGCGTCGGGGTGACAACGAGGCTTAGCGAAGCCGGATTTTCCAGCGAGAAGAAGCTGCTCGAGCCCGGAGCGATGCCGCCATTGGCGAAGTTCACGTCCAGGCTTCCAGTGAGGTTGTTGGTGAAGAAGCCGAGCGGGCCGCCATAGCCGGTGGTGTCCGGATTGCCGGCAACCGGGCCACTGAAGCCGGGGAAGCCATCGATACCGTCAGCGTCAAAGCCGCCGATGCTGGGACCCACGAGGTGAAATCCGGTTATGGCACTGCTGGAGTTGTTGATCACGCCGATAAGCGCATCTTCGACGCCGTCGTAGTTCGCGGTCGCGCCGGTCGGGGCGGCGGTCGTGATCGAGCCATTGGCGGCAACCGTGATTTCCAGGTTGCAGATGTTGTTGGACTTAGCCGTGCCTGGAAAGCAGACGCTGGCGGCCTGCACGGGCGCTGTCGCGAAGGCAAAGCCGGCGAGCGCTGTGCCGGCGATGAGCAGGGTAGAGAGTTTCATTGTGTTCTCCATATGTGTTTGAAAAGTCAGACCAGCCGGGTTGCGGAACACCGAAAGCCTTATCATGCGTAGTTTTGTAGCAAGACTTATCGAATTAAGGAAACACAAAAACATGCAATCACGAACTTGTGTATTAAAATCAGGGTCGCCTTGCTGGAAAATCAATTTGAGATTGAAATTTTATAGCTCTCATTAACCTGGGAATTACTTTTTCCCTGCTCTGGCCGCCAACCGCCAGAGTCGGCCCTGGCGCCTAGTGGATTGGTTGCGTTACGCTTTATCGAAGATGCATTCTGGAGCGCCGCATGAGCCTCAACCCGTTCGATCCAAGGCTGTTTCACCCCGACGCCATCGACACCGAAACCCGGAAGCTGAACGCCGCGATCGTCGCCGCGATGGATGGCCTGCCGGATTGGTGGGACATCGGCGCCGAGACGGCGCGCGAGGCCCGCCGGCAGGGTCGCGGGCCGTTCCCGCCGGCGCCGCAATCGCCGCGGGCGGTGATGCGCAACATCGCCGGGCCCGCCGGCAACCCGATCCCGGTGCGGATCGTCGCCCCCGCCAACCCGCGCGGCGTCTATTTGCATATCCATGGCGGCGGCTGGGTGCTGGGTTCCTGCGACCAGCAGGACCCGATGCTGGAACGCATCGCCGACAATGCCGGCCTGGCCTGCGTCAGCGTCGAATACCGGCTGGCGCCGGAACATCCCTACCCCGCCGGGGTGGAGGATTGCGAGGCCGTCGCCTTGTGGCTGACCCAATCGGCCAAGGCCGAATTCGGCACCGATGTGCTGACCATCGGCGGCGAGAGCGCGGGCGGGCATCTGGCGGCGGTGACGCTGCTGCGGCTGCGCGACCGGCATGGGTTTCGCGGTTTTCGCGGCGCCAATCTGGTGTTCGGCGCCTTCGACCTGGCGATGACGCCAAGCCAACGCCGCTTCGGCAGCCAGCGCCTGGTGCTGCGCACCCTCGATATCGAGAAATTCGCCGAAGCGTTCCTGCCGTCGTCGTTCGACCGGCGCGATCCCGATATTTCCCCGCTCTATGCCGATCTGGCAGGGCTATGTCCGGCGCTGTTCACCATCGGCACCTCCGATGCCCTGGTGGACGACACCCTGTTCATGCACGGACGCTGGATCGCGGCCGGAAATCCGGCGGAACTGGCGGTCTATCCCGGCGGCGCGCACGGGTTTACCTCGTTCCCCGGCAAGCTTGCGGATGCCGCGCGATCACGCATCGACGAATTTTTGCGCACGGCCGTCTCGGCCTGATCTGGCGGCCGAAACGGATTGTTAATCGCCGCGGTGCAGCCTGCGAAGGATTCAGCGAGGCACCGGCGCATGCAAAAAAACCTGTTTAGCTTTCTGGGCCGACGGATCGAGCTATGGACCCATCCGGAACCGGATCACCTGGCCACGATTATCCGCGGCACCGGGCGCTTCTACGAGCCGGACGTGCTGATGAAGGTTCAGGAAATCTACCTGCCCGGCACCGCGATCGTCGATGTCGGCGCCAATATCGGCAACCACACGGTCTTCTTCGCCACCATCCTCGGCGCGAAGGTGATCGCGTTCGAGCCGTTCGGCCCCAATCACGACCTGCTGCTGCTGAACATCGCCGCGAACGGGCTGGAGCGGCTGGTCCGCCCGCATCGCGCCGCGCTCGGCGAGCTTGACGCCACCGGCGCCGCCCGGATCGGCGCTGCCGGCAATCTCGGCACCGTCAGCGTGATCCCCGGCCCGGGCGAAATTTCCATCCGCAGCCTGGACCGCATCCTGCTGGATCAGCCGGCGGGTCAGCCGATCGGGCTGATCAAAATCGACGTGGAGGGCCAGGAAGCGGCGGTGCTGGCCGGCGCGCAACAGACGATCCGCCATTGGCGCCCCGACATCGTGATCGAGGCGGATGGGGTGGAAAGCTTCCTGGCGACCGCCCGGCAGTTGCACGATCTCGGCTACGCGCCACGCGGCCGCTACGCCTTCACGCCGACCTACTTGTTTTCTGCCACCGACCAGCCTGCGCGGATGCAAAACCTGCTCCATCCGCTGGCGCACGCCGCCTGACTAACCCCGCTTCTCGAACCGGTACGGACTGGCCCCGGTGATCAGCGGGTCCAGCGACAGCCGATGCTCCAGCGGCGGAAACGCCCGCGAGCGGCACTCCTGGCGGTCGCACAGGCGGCAGGAAAGGCCGATGCCCACTCGCGCCCGTTCCAGATCCAGGCCATCGGCATAGACGACCTCGCCGGCATGCTCGACCGCGCAGCCCATAGCGACCACATGCACCGGCGCCGGATCGCCCCATCTTCCGCCGGGGGGCGAAATGGCGCGGGCGAAGCACAGAAACGTCGCCCCGTCCGGCAATTCCGCGACCTGCACCTGCACCGCCCCTGGCGTCGCGAAAGCCCCGTGCACCACCCAGCGCGGACAGGAACCGCCATAGCGGGCGAACGGGAAGCCGGCGGCGGAGAAGCGTTTGGACACATTGCCGGCCGGGTCCACCACCAGGAAGAAGAACGGCACGCCGCGGCTGTCCGCCCTGCCGGCGACGTTCGGACGCTGTAACGTCGACAGACGGTGACAGGCCTGCTCGAACGACACGCCGAAGCGCGCCGCGACCGCCTCCATGTCGTGGCGCAACGCCGCCGCGGCGCGCTGGAACGGGAAATACGGCATCAACAGCGCGCCGGCTATATAGTTCAGCAGCCCGATGCGGATCAGCGATTCCGCCTCGGCCGAGGACGGGGCCGCCCGCTTCAGCTCCGCCTCGATCGCCTCGCGCGCTTCCAGCAAGGCCAGCTGGAAGGCCATCTGGAAGCCCCGGCTTTCCCGCGGCAGGGTTTCCGACAGCGCGAGGCTGCGGGCGGCCGGGTCGTAGCGGCGCAGCGCGCCTTCCAGCGGGCCGACGGTCACGCTCAACCCGTGCTGGCGGCGCAGGCGTTCAGCAATGGCGTGGTTGGTTTCCGACGGCAGCAACGGTCCCAGATCGACCGCGATCGCTTCCGCCGCCTCTTCCAGCTCGGAGAAGTAATTCGCCCGATCGCTGAACCAATCCCGCGCCTCCTCGGTCGGCAGCAGGATGCGCCGTCCCGACGGCAGGGCGATGCCGCCGGCATCCTCGCGCGCCACGCGCCAGGCGCGATACAGCGAAAGCACCGCGCGCGCGGCATTCGGCGAACCGCCGGCGAGGGCGGCAATTTCCTCCTCTGGCACATCGTCGGCGCCGAGCAGCGCGTCGGCGAAAACCTCGCGCAGACCAAGCTCGATCTGCCGTTCCTCACTGCCCGACAGCGTGGCCAGATCGACCTGCAGGGTTTCCCCGAGCTTAATCAGCAGCGAGGCGGTGACCGCGCGCTGGTCATGCTCGATCAGGTTCAGATAGCTGGCGGAAATGCCGAGCCGGGCCGCCAGCGCCTGCTGCGACAATTCCCGTCCGGTGCGCAGCCGGCGGATCGTCCGGCCGATCAGGGCGCGTGCCATGGTTTACAGGCTCCTTCGGTTTACCAATCCCGAAGTTTTACAACCTTTACAGATTTACCGATATCCCCGTCAAAACAGCAACCGGATTGCCACATGGACCCGTAGAAACCGCTTCCATCTCGCGGCTGCAAGGTCAATTATTTACTCATCGAATGCCCACACAGGAGATACCCCGATGCGTCCGCTGACCGCCCCCACCCGCGCCCCCGATGGAATGAACACCTCGCCAATGGCATCCGGCGGAGACCCCGAGCGTTTCGCCGGCATTCGCCGCGACTATACCGATGCCGACGTCGCGCGTCTGTCGGGTTCGTTCCGCATCCGCCACACGCTGGCGGAGATGGGCGCCAACCGGCTGTGGCACCTGCTGAAGACCGAGCCTTACGTCAACACGCTCGGCGCGCTGACCGGCAACCAGGCGCTGCAGCAGGTCAAGGCCGGTTTGAAGGCGATCTATCTGTCGGGCTGGCAGGTCGCCGCCGATGCCAACACCAGCGGTCAGATGTATCCCGACCAGTCGCTGTATCCGGTGGACAGCGTGCCGAACGTAGTCAAGCGCATCAACAACGCGCTCCGCCGGGCCGACCAGATCGAGCGCTCCGAGGGCACCCGCGACGGCACCTATTGGATGGCCCCGGTGATCGCCGATGCCGAAGCCGGCTTCGGTGGCCCGCTGAACGCCTATGAGCTGATGAAGGCGATGATCGAGGCCGGTGCCGCCGGCGTGCATTTCGAGGACCAGCTGGCGGCGGAAAAGAAGTGCGGCCATCTGGGCGGCAAGGTGCTGGTGCCGATCTCCACCCATATCCGCACGCTGAACGCCGCCCGGCTGGCGGCCGACGTGGAGGGTGTGTCGACCGTGCTGCTGTGCCGCACCGACGCGCAATCCGCCCAGCTGCTGACCGCGGATGTGGACGAGCGCGACCGCCCGTTCATCGGCAACGAGCGCACGCCGGAAGGCTTCTTCCGCATCAAGCCGGGCTGCGGCGTGGACTACGCCATCGCCCGCGGCCTGGCCTTCGCGCCATATTCGGATCTGCTGTGGTGGGAGACCAGCGAGCCGAACCTGGAAGACGCGCAGCGCTTCGCCGATGCCATCCATGCCGAATTCCCCGGCAAGATGCTGGCCTATAACTGTTCGCCTAGCTTTAACTGGAAGAAGAAGCTGTCGGCCGAGAAGATCGCCAGCTTCCAGCGCGACATCGCCAAGATGGGCTACCGGTTCCAGTTCGTGACCCTGGCCGGGTTCCACAGCCTGAACCTGTCGATGTTCAACCTGGCGCGCGGCTACAAGGAACGCGGCATGGCGGCGTATTCGGAGATGCAGCAGGCGGAATTCGCCGCCGAGAGCGAAGGCTACACCGCGACCCGCCATCAGCGCGAAGTCGGCGTGGGCTATTTCGACGCGGTGGCGATGGCGATCTCCGGCGGCAAATCCTCCACCACCGCCTTGTCCGGCAGCACCGAGGCCGCGCAGTTCCATGACGGCGACAGCGACAGCTCGCCGCACCAGGACGATTACGACGACGGGCTGGTCCACAGCCATGAATGGGCCTCCGCGACCAGCGGGAAATAATCCTCTATCTGTGTCTGGGCCCGCGGCGCGTCAGCGCCGCGGGCTTTTTCTTGCCCACACTCTTGCGGGCGGCTGAACTGGCCGCAGATCCTATCCGTCGACCATCGGACATTTCCCGTCGGCCATCGGGCGGAACGCCTGGTCGCCAGGAACGATGTCCGCGATCGTCGCAAGATCGAATTTGCCCTTCGAAGCGCCGGGCGTCTTGATCTGCATCAGCAGCATGTTGTGCACATTCCGCCCGTCCGCGCGCACGACGCAGCGCCCTAGGAGGGGGTCGTCGATCGGAGCCGACTTCAGTTGCGCAATGACGGCGCGCCCGTCGGATTTGGCTTTCTCCATGCCCACGGCCGCCACCGCCTTGAGATACTGGTAGGTGCCGGTGTAGTCGCCCACATGATTTCCCGACATCGGCAGGCCGTTCAACGATGGCGCCAGCCGGCGGGCCAGCTCGCGCGTCGCGTCGTTTTGATCCCAGTATGCCGGCGTCGCGTAAGTCAGTCCCTGGCCGACCTCCAGGCCGATCCCATACACCAGCGGCGTATCGAACAGCCCCATCGTCAGCATCTGACCGGTGTCGCCCCTGCCGATGATGCCAAACTCCGCCGCCTGCTTGACACAGTTGATCGCGTCCTCGCCGGAGTTGGAAAGGCAGATCACCTTGGCGCCGCTGGATTTCGCCTGCAGCAGATAGCTCGAGAAATCGGTGGTGCCCGGGAACGGGTGCGAGACCGTACCCACGACCTTGCCGCCGTTCTGCTCGATCACGCGGGTCATGCTGGCAACCTGTGACCGACCCATGGCGTAGTCGGGAAGGATAAAGAACCAGGTATCCAGTTTCCTGGCCAGCGCCGCGCGCGCCACCGTCACCCCAAGGGCGTAGGTGTCGTGCGTCCAGTGCACATGGTTCGGGCCGCAATAGCGTCCGGTCAGGTCATCGGTCGCGGTCGAGGTGAACATGATCACCTTGTTCCGCTCGCGGGCCAGCGTCGACATGCCCAAAGCCAGGGCCGACATCGGCACATCCACGATGCAGTCGACGCCCTGGGTATCGAACCAGCCGCGCGCGATGCCGAGGCCGATATCCGGCTTGAGCTGGAAATCCCCGACCAGCACCTCGACCGGAATATCGGGATGTTCGCGGGCGAAATCCGCCGCCGCCAGCTTCGTCGCAGCCACCGCCCCGGTGCCCGATTGCATGGCATAGACGCTGTTGAGATCGCTGAGCGAGCCGATCCGGATGGCCTCGGCGGCGTAGCCACGGCGCACATACGGCGAGGCGAGTGCGGCTGCCGCCCCCGCGCCAAGAATCGTCCGTCGCCGGATGTATTTCATATCTTGCATTCCCAAAATTTCTGCGCCGATCGTTCCGATCAGACATTGTTCTAGCTTGATTGATCCACCAAGCTTATATCCGCATGGCTCAATTTATCCGCACTGGCAGCGACTTGATGCCGTGCAGCAGGTTCGAGTGCTGATAAACCGGCTTGCCCAGCGTCTCGATCCGCAGATCACGGCGGACGATCTCCTGCCACAAGATCCGCAGCTGCAGCTCGGCGAGGCGATTGCCGAGGCAGCGATGGATGCCGAATCCGAACGAGATATGTTCGCGTGGGCGGCGACGGTCGACCACGAAATCGTTGGGGCGCTCGATCACCTCGTCGTCGCGATTGCCCGAGATGTACCACAGCGCGACCTTGTCGCCCTTGCGGATCGTCCGGCCACGCAGCTCGAAATCGGCGGTTGCGGTCCGGCGCATATGCAGCACCGGGGTGTGCCAGCGCACGATTTCCGATACCATGCTCTCGATCAGGGCCGGGTTTTCCCGCACCTTGCGGTATTCATCCGGGAAGCGATTGATCGCCCACACCCCGCCCGTCATCGAGTTGCGCGTGGTGTCGTTGCCGCCGTTGATCAGCAACGCCATCTGCCCCATGAATTCAAGATCCGACAGATCGCGGAACGCCTCCCCATGCGCGAGCATCGAAACCAGATCCGCCTGCGGCGGCAATTTTGCCCGCTCATCGAACAATTTCCGCAGTTCGGCCACCATCTTGTAAAGCTCGGTGTAGCGCTCTTCCTCGGAATGCACCGGGGCATCCGGCGAGTCGACGTGGCAGGTGTGCACGTCGGACCAGAAAATCAACTTGTGCCGCTGCTCCAGCGGATAGTCGAATAAAGTCGCCAGCATCATCGAGGTCAGGTTGATCGAGACGGTCGGCACCCAGTCGAATTCCTTGCCGCGCGGCAAACCATCGAGCACGGCGCAAGTCCGCTCGCGGATCAGCGCCTCCAGCTTCGCTAGGTTTGCCGGCGCGAAGGCCGGCGTAACAACTTTGCGCTGTTCGTCGTGCTTGGGCGGATCGGTGCGAATAAAACTAATTCGTTCGCGCCCTTTCGGATGCTCATCCAGCGTAACGCCGCCGCCATGTTCCCAGCTGGAGGAGAAAACCTCATGGTTCACCTCGACCTTGATGATGTCCTTATACTTGGTAATGGACCAATAGGGACCGTAGCGGCTATCGGCGGTGTAGTGTACCGGGTCTTCCTGACGAAGCCGCTCGAAGAAGCGGTAATGCGCATCTTCGTGGTAAATCCGGGGGTCGCTCACGTCCAGCGTTTCGAGCGGAACGGAGTAGGGATCGGGTAATGCTGCGATATCGACCGATGTATTCATGGTTGTTTCCCCCCTGGTCTGAACTGTCGTGCGAACCTGGACTTCCGTGCCTGCCAATCCCAATCGGTTGAGCCTATGCCCAAACACGAGCGAACGGCAAGGGACACGCTGGTGCCGGTGGATCGCCAGCCATGCCCCCTGGCCCTCAAGCCGCGCCCCCCCTACGATCGCGACGTCCTATTCCCCGGGGAAAGCCAGCATGCACCAGATAAAAATCGGCGACGTCACCATCACCAGCATCATCGAGCGCGACGGACCCTGGCGCAAGCCCGAGGACATGTTCCCGGCTTACGATCCCGAGCTCGGGAAAAAATACCTGGCGGAGTTAGATCCGGTGGTGTTCGACCCCGCAAGCGGCAAAATGGTCATCACCTACCAGACCTTCGTGGTGCGCACGCCCAAGCGGGTGATCCTGGTGGATACCTGCACCGGCGAGGACAAGGGCTATCCCGCGCCGATGGATTTTCCCAAACAGCCCTGGCTCGACGGGCTGGCAGCGCAAGGGTTGCGCGTAGAGGACATCGACTACGTGTTCTGCACCCATCTGCATATCGACCATAGCGGCTGGAACACGCGGCTGGTGGGCGGGCGCTGGGTGCCGACCTTTCCAAACGCCAAATACGTCTTCCATCAACGCGAATACGATTACTGGGAAGCCGCCACCGCGCGCGGCGAGCAGCCGCCCGGCGCGGTCTGGTCGATGAACTGCCGCCCGATCGTGGAGGCGGGGCAGGCCCTGCTGGTCAACGACGATTTCTCCCTGGACGACACCGTGACCCTGACGCCGACGCCCGGGCATTCGCCCTGCCATTGCTGCGTCAATATCTTTTCCAAGGGGCAGCGCGCCTCGGTGACCGGCGATCTGATGCATCACGCGCTACAATGCCGCGAGCCGGGCTGGTCGACCATTTTCGACACCGACCCGGTGCAGGCGGCGGCCTCGCGCACCGGCTTCCTGCGCTCGGTCGCCGATACCTCCACGCTGATCCTGCCGATCCACTTCCCCTCCCCCACAATCGGGAGGATCGAGGCGGATGGCGACCGGTTCCATTACCGGTTCGTCCGCTCGTGAGCAGCGAGCCCCGCACGACGCGGCTGGCCGATTATCGCCCGCCGGCGTTCCTGGTGGATAATGTCGATCTGACCTTCGAACTCGACGAGGCGGCAACGCGGGTCACCTCGCGTCTGACGCTGCGGCGCAACCCGGCCTCCAGCGAGCCGCAAGCCGCGCTGCATCTGGACGGGCAGGATCTGACGCTGGTCAGCGTGAAACTGAACGGCGAACCGCTCAGCGCCAATCAGTACCTGCTCGACCGCGAAAAACTGGAGATCCCCGGACTGTTGGAGATCCCCGGCTCGGCGGATGCCTGCACGCTGGAGATCGAGACACGGATCCACCCGGCGGCCAATACCGAGCTCAGCGGGTTATACGTCTCCAAGGGCAGCTTCTTCACCCAATGCGAGGCCGAGGGGTTTCGCCGCATCACCTTCTTTCCCGACCGCCCCGACGTGATGGCGCGCTACAGCGTCACCCTTCATGCCGACAAATCCCGCGTGCCGGTGCTGCTGTCCAACGGCAACAAGGTGGCGGCGGGCGACGAGCCGGACGGGCGGCATTTCGCCCGCTGGCAGGACCCGCATCCCAAACCCTGCTATTTGTTCGCCCTGGTCGCCGGCGATCTGGTCGCGCTGTCCGACCGCTTCACCACGGCATCCGGCCGCGCGGTCGAGCTTGGCATCTGGGTGCGTCCGGGCGACGAACACGGCTGCTTCCATGCCATGGCATCGCTGAAAAAATCGATGACCTGGGACGAGGAAGTGTTCGGCCTGGAATACGATCTGGATGTGTTCAACATCGCCGCGGTGTCGGACTTCAACATGGGGGCGATGGAGAACAAGGGGCTGAACGTCTTCAACACCAAATACGTGCTGGCGCAGCCGGAAACCGCGACCGACACCGATTACCAGAACATCGAAGCCATCATCGCGCATGAGTATTTCCACAACTGGACCGGCAACCGCGTGACCTGCCGGGACTGGTTTCAACTGTCTTTGAAAGAAGGGCTGACGGTTTTTCGCGACCAGGAATTCTCCGCCGATCAGGGCTCGCGCGTGGTCAAGCGGATCGGCGATGTGCGCGGGCTGCGCGCCGCGCAGTTCCGCGAGGATGGCGGACCGCTGGCCCATCCGGTGCAGCCGGACCGGTACATCGCGATCGATAATTTTTACACCGCGACGATCTATCAGAAGGGTGCGGAGGTGATCCGCATGATGCACACGCGGATCGGCCAAGACGCGTTCCGCCGCGGCATGGATTTGTATTTCGCCCGCCACGACAACCAGGCGGTCACGATCGACGATTTTGCCCAGGCGATGCAGGACGCCTCCGGCACCGACCTTGCCACCTTCAAGCGATGGTACCACCAGGCCGGCACGCCGCAGATCGCGGTTACCGACAATTATGATCCGGCTGCAAGGCGCTACACGCTGACCGTGCGCCAGCACACCGACCCCACGCCGGGACAGCCGGACAAGCAGCCTTTGGTTATTCCGCTCGCGATGGGTTTGCTGGGCCAGGACGGGCGGGAGATGACCACCCGGCTGGACGGCGAGAGCAAAGCCCGGTCCGGCACCCGGGTGCTGTTGGCGGACCAGGCCGAGCAGATTTTCGTCTTTACCGAAGTGGCCGAAGCGCCGGTGCCATCGCTGTTGCGGGGATTTTCCGCGCCGGTGAAACTATCGGGCGTGTCGCGCGAGCGGCTGCGCTTTCTGGCGGCACATGACAGTGATCCGTTCGTGCGCTGGGAGTCCGGTCAGCAATATGCCGCCGGACTGTTGGCGGAGATGGCCGCCGCCTGGCGCGCCGGCGAAACCCCGGCGGTCGAGCCAGGCCTGATCGCGGCGATGGCGGCCACCTTGGCGCAGTCGCCGGCCGATCCGGCCTTCGCCGCCGAGGCGTTGAGCCTGCCGGGCGAGGCGTTCCTCGCCGACCAGATGGCGATCGCCGATTTCGACGCGATCCACGCGGTGCGCGACCTCACCCGCGCCGCGATCGGGCGCGCGTTGGGCAAAGAATTCCGCGCCGCCTATGACCGGCTGGCCGACCCCGGCGCCTACCAGATCGACGGCGCCTCGATCGGGCGGCGGGCGCTGCGTAATACCTGCCTCGCCTATCTGGTTGCCGCCGAACCGGCGGGCGCGATCGGGATCGCCAAGGCGCAGTTCGATGCCGGCCAGAACATGACCGATCGGCTGGCAGCCTTATCGGTGCTGAACGGCGTCGATTGCCCGCAACGAAACGAGGCGCTGGCCGCGTTTTACACCGCTTGGCGCGGCGACGAGCTGGTGCTCGACAAATGGTTCGCCATCCAGGCGGGCTCGCCGCTGGCCGGCACGCTGGCGGCGGTTCGCGCGCTGACGGCGCATCCGGATTTCGACTGGAAGAACCCGAACCGGGTGCGCGCGCTGATCAGCAGCTTCTCGGCCGGCAATCAGGTGCGCTTCCACGACGCCTCCGGCGCCGGCTACCGGCTTCTGGCCGATGCGGTGGTGCGACTCGATCCGCTCAACGGGCAGATCGCCGCCCGGCTGGTCCAGCCGCTGGGCCAATGGCGTCGGGTGGATCCGGCCCGCGCGGTGCAGATGCGCGCGGCCCTCACGGCGGTGCTGGCATTGCCGGAGCTGAGCCGCGGAACCTTCGAGATGGCATCCAAAAGCCAGGACGGGCCGGCCTGATCCGCACCCCCAATATCAGGCATAGGCGGCGACCTGGCGCCCCCGCCTTCGCAACAACAGGAACGCGATCAGCCCGTTCAGCAGATTGAAGCCGATGCCGTTGGCGAACGCGGCGCGGTAGGAGCCGGTCAGATCGAAGATCACCCCGGACATCCAGCCCCCCAGCGCCATGCCCATCAAGGTTGCCATCAGCACCAGGCCGACCCGCATGCCGGCTTCGCGCGGCGGAAAATACTCGCGCACGATCATCGCATAGCTCGGGATGATGCCGCCCTGGAACAGGCCGAACAACGCGGAGATGACGTATAGCGAGGTCAGCCCGTTGAACATCAGATACAGCAGCAGCGCCGATCCCTGCAGCACCGAACCCAGCATCAGCGTGCGCAGCCCGCCGATCTTATCGGCGATCAGGCCGGAGGCGAGCCGGCTGATGATCCCGAAGCCGAGCATCAGCGACAGCATTTCCGCGCCGCGCGCAACGCCGTAGCCGAGGTCGCCGCAATAGGCGACGATATGCACCTGCGGCATCGACATCGCCACGCAGCAGGCGATGCCGGCGACCACCAGCAGCGCCATCAGCGTGTTCGGCGCCAGACCCAGGCCGCCCTGTCCGTCGCGCGCGATGAAGGTCGCGGCGCCGGCCGCCAAAGCGGGGGTCTTGCGGCGCAGCATCAGCGCCAGTGGCAGCATGGTCGCCACACAGAAAATGCCGATGCCGACATGCGTCTGCCGCCAGCCCACGCTCTGGACGAAATGCTGCACGATCGGCGGCCAGACCGTGCCGGCGAGGTAGTTGCCGGACGCACAGATCGACACTGCGATGCCGCGCCGGCGGGTGAACCACATCGAGGTGTCGGCCATCAACGGCCCGAAGGTGGCGGAACAGCCGAAGAAGGCGACCAGCACGCCCTGCGCCAGCGCATATTGCCACAAAGTGGTCGAATAGCCGGCGGCGATGTAGCCGAGGCCGAGCATCAGCGTGCCGGCCGCCACCGGGATGACCACGCCGAACCGGTCCGCCAACCGTCCCATCAACACGCCCCCGGCGGCAAAGCCGATCATTGTCAGCGTGAACGGCAGCGAGGCCGCCCCGCGGTCGACCGCGAATTGCACCTGCGCCGCCGGCAGCGTGACCACGACCGACCACATCCCCACCCCGCCCAACGTGCTCAGCAGCACCGCCGCGGCCAGCCGCAGCCAAGCATAGGCGGAATCCATTCCGCTTCCATCCACCGGATCCAGACCCGTATTGGGGCTGGCATTGCTGAACGCTGTCATCCCGATCTACCCTCGCCCACCCGAAGCAGAAACCTAGCGCGCCGCCATGGACACGGCCACCCACCCCAGGAGGCCCTGCCCATGCTTGACCGTATCCTGATCACCAACGACGACGGCATCGACGCGCCGGGGCTGGCAGTAATGGAGGCAATCGCCGCCGAACTGGCGCGCGAGGTCTGGGTGGTGGCTCCCGAGCACGATCAATCCGGCGTCTCCCACGCGGTCAGCCTGCACCATCCGCTGCGGCTGTCGAACCAGGGACCGCGCCGCTTCGGCGTCGACGGCACCCCCGGCGACTGCGCCGCGCTCGGCGTCTGCCATTTGCTGCCCGAACGCCCGGATTTGATCCTGTCCGGCGTCAACCGCGGCGGCAATCTGGGCATGGAGACGGTGTTCTCCGGCACCGTCGGCGGGGCCATGACCGGCATGCTGCTCGGCATCCCGTCGATCGCGCTCAGCCAGTGCTGGTCCGACCCCGCCAACGTCCCGTGGGACACCGCGCGCCGTCTCGCAGCCCCCGCGATCCGCCGGCTGCTGGAGATCGGCTGGAGCGCGGATACCTGCCTGAACCTCAATTTCCCCGATTGCCCGGCCGAGACCGCCGGCCCACTGACGCTGGCGCGCCAGGGCCTTGGCCTCGTGCAGGGCATGGTGGTGGAAACCCGCACCGACCCGCGCGGCATGGCCTATCACTGGATCAGCTTCCGGCGCGGGCAGCGCCCGCAGGGTCCGGAGAGCGATTCCGACACCATCCACGCCGGGTGCATCGCGGTCACCCCGGTCCGCTTCGACCGCACCGACGAGGCCGCCTACGCCCTCCTCGCCGCCCGGCTGCCGCGGCTGGCGGGCGGGTAGACAACCCGCCCGCGCTAGCCGAACGGATGCGCCGTGCTGGCGATGCCGGGCACCGGCATCTGGGTCGCATCGGTGAACACCAGCCCGGCCGATCCGGCGCCGATAGATGCCAATGCATTGCTGGCCGAGGGCAGCGCCGGGCTGGCCAGGCCGGGAACCAGCTCGAACCGCGCCAAATTTCCCAAGCCCGTAGCCGGCGCGTGGGTATCGTTGAGCGAGCCGGAAGCCGCGGCGGACAGCGCCGCAGACCCGCCGATGAAGCTAATCGTCGGTTGCGCGAGGACGATCCTCACGGACGCGCCCAAAGGATTGCCGGCGCCGTCGGTATTGTTGATCTCCGTCGCCGGCCCGGTGGCGATGTGCGCGGCCGAGATGGCGGTAAATTTGTTGCTGATGATACTCACCTTGATCGCGGTCTGATTGAGCACGCCGACGGTGTTGCCGCCGCGATCATTGACAAAGCTATTGCCGGTCACGGTCAGCGACGAACCGGCATACGGCGTGCCCTCGCCGCCGAAATGGATCATGTTGCCCTGCTGCGCCAGCGGGCCTTTCTCGATCAAATTGTTCTTAATCAGATCGACCCCTCCATTCGGCAGATCGATGTTATAGCTGGCGGTGCCGGTCGGTCCGTCGCGGAAGATGTTGTTTTCCAGGTCGTTGGCCAGCGCCCGGCTTTTAAAATCATGGCCGACCACGGCTTTTTCGAAGATGCTGTTGGTGGCGGTCACGCGGGCAACGGCACCGATATAAAAATTATGGGTATAGCCTGTGCCCGAACCATTGGCGGAAAACAGGCTGTGATCGATGGTCACGGTATTGGTCAGGCCGGCGATCACCGGATTGCCCAGCACGCCATCCTGATTGCCGATGAAGGCGTCGTTGACCAGCACCAGCTGGCCGCCCTCATAGCGGATGCCGGCGCCGTTGCCGCCGTCGGCGGCGGAAATGGCGCTGCCGGAAAACGACAGATTGCGGATCGTCACGTCGTTGTCGACGACCAGGATCCCCTTGCGGTTCGCGGGCGCGACCGTCGCCACCATGCTGACCCTGCCGCCGACGCCTTCGATAGTGATCTTGTGCGTGATCGTAGCGAAATCATTGGTGTAGGTGCCTGCGTTCACCAGGATCACATCGCCGTCCCGCGACGCGTTGATCGCGGCCGCCACGGTGGAATACTGCATGTTGACGCCAACTGTCAAAACATGCGTTCCGGCGGGAAGTATTGAAGTCACGACAGGAATTAATCCGGGTGCTGATGTCATAAGCGCCTTCTAATTTTATATTGAACCAGACAATAATCTATTATTGCCATATTAACTGCGATACTTACCATAGAACTGAACTCGTATTTTATTTTCTGCCTTCTGTAGATTTTCAGCGAACAGGTAATATCGATATTATTGGCTTTTGTCCGATCACTTTTTGGTGAATTTTCTCAGTTTGATCGGCATTCCATAATTAGGACTTAACGCATTCTGGTATTTTTATAAGTTAATATTTTATAATTGTTCGTTCGGATCAACATTATGTCGACAACGACGCTGCCGCGCCGGCAGAGCGCCGAGCGATTTGGCCGCCTCGGCGCCTTTACGGCAGAACCCGGTATCCGCGATATCGTCAACGGCTCGAAAGCGTGTGCGGCCAGAGCAGGATCGTCTGGGGCTGACTCCCTTTATAGCTTCCGGCGCGGCCGGGATTCTGATTCCAGATGCTGGCTGGAATCGAGGCCAGCATCTATGAGCCTTACCGAATGAGCCATTTAGCAGTAGGCATGGCGGCGGCATCCGCGCACCGAATGGCTGGCCGCCGGATACCTCGGATACAAGCCGCCCGCCGAGACGGATAGGGCAAGCCGCTTCGATGACTTCTTGGCGATGGCGCAAACCGTTCCGGGCGCCATAATGGCGTCTTGATACTTTCATGAAATGTGGGCATTCTGTTGCGGGAACAGGAGGATGTCATGTCTTTTGATGGTGCCCGGGGTTGTCTTCTAGCGGTGGCGTTGGTCCTGGCGGGTTGCGCCACGGTCGGGACGAAAAT
>JAYTXR010000006.1:0-10897 GCA_043742865.1 Acetobacteraceae bacterium | reverse complement strand
GGCTGGGTGGCGAAATTCCAGTTATATTTCGGGTTGTTCAGCAGTTTGGAGAAGCCCACCGGGATGTTGATCCAAATGCTGTTGTCCGGCCCGCCGGCTTCCAGCAGCAGGATCTTCTTGCCGGGGTCCTCGCTGAGCCGGTTGGCCAGCACGCAACCGGCCGACCCGGCGCCGACGATAATGTAGTCGTATTCGGTCATCGAATTTTCCTCCAGGAGGATGGACGCTAGCGGGTTCTCGTGCTAACCGAAAGCAGGCCCGAGTTGCGCTTGCGGGCCCCTGTCAATCATATCACGCCAGCTTTGGATATTTTCGGTTAGACTGACCCCAGGCTGGGCGGCGACCTGGCCGGAGAAGGGGGAACGCCGTGGCCGAACTTCCCGCCATGCCGCCAGAAATCCCGCCTGGCGAGACAGACCGACGCCGCCACCAGGACGCCGCGCCGAGCGGCCGGGCGCTGGAGCTTCGTCGCGCCCTGGACGATGCCGAGTGCCTTTTGCATTACGCCTCCCAGGCCGGCATCGATATCCCTGCCGATGTGATGACCGCCATTCTGGTAACCAGGCAGACCAGCGATCACCTGCGGTTCGATCCGCCGGCGGTCGTGGCGTTTCTGTCCGCCTACGCCAAGCTGGCGGCCAAGCTGGCGCCGGTTACCGCCGAAACCGTGCGGGCGTCCAACGAGCAGCTCGGCGCGGTGGTGAAGGGACACGGCACGCTGGCGCTGGTCACCACGGTGCTGGTAGTCGTGCTGTCGCTGCTGCAGTTTGTGACGACCTCGATCGGCAAGGATATCGCCGATGGCATCACCCGGACCAACGACATGGCGGCCACCTCCCGGTTCCATGTCGGCGCCCCTGCGATCGGCAATTTCGCGGACGAGGCGTGCGGCCCGGCGACCGCACGGCCCGATCCCCCAATCGTGCTGCTGCCGCCGATGACCGAACAGGACATGATTGTGGAGCTGCAGAGCTTCGCGGCCTCGATCCGCGACCTGCATACCGATGCGATCAAGCTGAACCGGTTCGTTCTGAGTGTGGAAATGAACCCGTTCGCGGCGCCGGATGCGGCCAGCCCGAAGGCAACGCCGGGGGGCGATCCGCAGGACGCGTTGCAGCTGCCACCGGCGCTGTCGAATTTCCGCGCCGCCGCCATGTGCAAGATCGCGGCGTATCAGAATGTGCGGAATTTTGCCCAGAACGTGAAGGCGGACTCCGTGCTCGCCTATGGCAGCCTGGCCGCCTATGTGTTGCCGGTACTGTTCGCGTTGCTGGGCGCCTTCGCCTTCAACCTGCGCGACTATACCAACCGGGTAAAGACCCGGACCTATCATCCATCCTACGTCAATTCGGCGCGAATCATCGTCGCCGTCATCGCCGGGGCGATGATCAGCTTCTTCAACGGCTTCACCCAGGGGCTGAACCTGCTGGCGGCGGCGTTTCTGGTCGGCTACGGCGTGGAGATATTCTTCACCTTCCTGGACTCGCTGCTGGTTTCCTTCGGCGCGAAAAAGCCGGCCGCGACCGCCGCACCTTGACCCCGAGGACTGTTCGTCCGCCAGCCACGTGCTACGCTGGCTCCGTTGAATATCAGGGAGAGAAACGGCATGGACTTCAAAGGCAAGGTCGCGCTGATCACCGGCGGCGGCAACGGCATCGGGCGGGCCACGGCACTCGGTTTTGCCTCCCGCGGCGCGAAGGTGGTGGTCGTGGACCGCGATGTGGCAGGCGGGGAAGCCACCGCCGGCATCATCCGCCAGCAGGGCGGGGAAGCGATCTTCGTGCAGGCCGACGTGACCAAAGCCGCTGACGTGCAGGCCTATGTGAAAAAGACCGTCGATACATTTGGACGCATCGACTGCTTCCATAACAATGCCGGCATCGAAGGCATCGTCTGCCCCACCGCCGACTATGACGAGGCGATGTTCGATGCGGTGATGAACGTGAACGTCAAGGGCGTCTTCCTCGGCATGAAATATGTGCTGCAGCAGATGCTCGCGCAGGGCGATGGCGGCGCCATCGTCAACACCGCTTCCACTGCTGGCCTGGTGGGCTCGCCGGGCATGCCGGCTTATGTCGCGTCCAAGCACGCCGTCATTGGCCTGACCAAAACCGCCTCGGGCGAGGTCGGGCGCCAGGGTATCCGGGTGAACGCGGTCTGCCCCGGCCCGATCGACACCCGCATGCTCCACGCCCTGGAAGCGCAGCTGAACCCGGAGAACCCGGACAGCGTCGGAGCCCGCTACCAATCGGTCATCCCGCTCGGGCGCTACGGCCGGCCGGAGGAAATCGCCAACACCGTGCTGTTCCTGTGTTCCAGCCTGGCCAGCAACATCACCGGCGCCCAATACGTCGTCGACGGTGGCCGCACCGCCACGCCGGGGGCCGTGACTTCGATGAATTCGGACTGAACCGCGCCCGACGGAGCCGCGCCCCTGGCCTAACTTAAAACGGCAGCTTCCGGCGGAGGCTGCCGGCCATGTGCCGGGCGGAGTCCTTGGCGCCAATCAGGATATCTAGCACATAGCGCAGCCGGTGCCGCCATATGCCTCGACTGGAAACCGCGGCATCGTCGGCACCGAGGATATTTTGCTCCAGTTCGGGGTCAGCATCGGTCCAGTTGAGCAGCAGCACGCCGGGATGACTGGTATGGTTGATCAGCGTGTTGTGGCGAAACGCCAGATTTTCAGCGTGGCCCCAGCCGGTGCCGGTGGCGAGGATGGCGGCGCGAGAATCCGGGGGTTGCGGGCCTTTTTCCAGCAAATTGCCGGTCATCAGCAGGGCGCCGTCGCCGGTATAGGCGACCAGGAAAGACGAGGCGCCGGCGTGGTCCTCGATCTGGTTTTCCAGCAATTCGGTGAACTGCGCCGCAGAGGTGATCTGAGCGCCCGCCGCCGGTTTGCCGTCCGTTTGCTGGCTGCCTCTTGGATCGTGGAAGCGGGATTTTTCCACAATCAGCCGGGCGAGCTGACCGACCGCGATGGCACCCACGCAACGGCCGGCGCCGCACGCGCCATTGGCGCTGAACTCGCTGTCGCGGACGACCAGGAAACCCTCCGACTGGTCCGCGGCCAGAATTGCCGTCTGGTTGTTGATGAACGCGCAATGTTCGACCGTCAGGTTGCGGCCCTCGGCGCGGATGCCGGCGCCGTTGCCGTCGGGAACCCGGATGCGGGTGAAGGTCAGGCCGCGCAGCGTGACGTCCCTGCCGTCGATCACGAACGACGCCTTGCCGGCGCAGGCGCTATCGGTCAGCACCACACCGCCCGCTTTGGCGGGGTCGGCGGCTTCGATGACGATGGCGTTGGCATGCCATAGCGCGCAGTCGTAGTACTCCCCCGGGTCGATGGCGATCCGGTCGCCGTCCGCGGCGATCCGGGCCGCGTCGGACGGGTTTTTCAGCTCGCGGTCAGGCCCGACCTCCAAGGTTCGCGCCGAAGCGGAGCTGATCGCAAACAGCAGGGCACAGCCGACCAGCTTCAGGCGCGCCCAAAACCTCATGACTCGGCGAATGGGTTCTTCGTGCCGCGCAATTGCAGCCGGATAGGGGTCCCCGGCAGATCGAAATTATCGCGCAATGAATTGACCAGATAGCGCTGATAATCCTCCGGCATCTGCTCGGCGCGGGTGCCAAAGGCAACGAAAGTGGGGGGACGGGCCTTGGCCTGGGTGATGTAGCGCAGTTTCAGCCGTCGCCCCGAAACCAGCGGCGCCTGATGGCGGGCGAGGGCTGACTCGAACCAGCGGTTCAGCTCGCCGGTGGGAATGCGGGTGTTCCAGGTCTCGTAGACCTTCCAGACCGCCGGCATCAGCTTGTCGATGCTGGCGCCGGTCTGGGCCGAGAACGTGACGACCGGGATTCCCTTCATCTGCGCCAGCGAAGTTTCCAGACGGTCCGACACCGCTTTGCGGGTGGCGTTGCGGTCCACCACGATATCCCATTTGTTCAGCGCGATGACGCAGGCGCGGCCCTCGCGCTCGATCAGTTTGGCGATCTGCAGATCCTGGTCGTGCAGACCCAGAACGGCATCGATCGTGAGCACCACGACCTCGGCCATTTTCAGCGCTTCCAGCGAGGCGCTGACCGACATCTTTTCCAACGGCGCCTCGATGCGCGCGCGCCGGCGTAGACCGGCAGTGTCGACCAGCTCGATCCGGCGCCCCTGCGCATCGGTCAGGATCGAGGCGACGGCATCGCGGGTCAGGCCGGGTTCGGGGCCGGTGATCATCCGCTCCTCGCCGAGCAGCCGGTTCAACAGCGTGGATTTGCCGGCGTTGGGGCGGCCGACGATGGCGAGCTTCAGCGGCCGGTCCGGGGCGCCGTCGGCCTCATCTTCGGCCGCCAGTTCGGGCGGCAGCCGCTCGGCGATCTCCATCATCAATTGCGAAATCCCCTCGCCATGCTCGGCGGAGATCGCCAGCGGCGAGCCGAGGCCGAGCGAATAGGCATCCAGCACCGAGGAATTGGCGGCGCGGCCCTCCACCTTGTTGGCGACCAGCAGCACGCGGCGATCCTGCCGGCGCAGCCAGGCGGCGAAATGCGCGTCGGCCGGGGTGACGCCGTCGCGCGCATCGATCACGAACACCACCAGGTCGGCCTGGGTGACTGCGACTGCGGAGGACGCGCGCATGCGCCCGGAAAGCGTGTCGGGGGCCGATTCCTCCAGCCCCGCGGTATCAATCAGCCGAACCTGGCGCCCGCGTAGCATCGCCTCGGCTTCCTTGCGGTCGCGCGTGACGCCCGGCGTATCGGCGACAAGGGCGGCCCGCGAGCCCGCCAGACGATTGAAGATCGTCGACTTGCCGACATTCGGCCGGCCCGCGATCACCACGACCGGCAGCGCGAGTTGCGTCCGCGCCGGCGGATCCTCGCCTTGCGCTGGCGCGCCCGGAGGATCGGCGCGGGTCATCGCAACGCCGTCAGGCTGCCGTTGTCGGTCACCACATACAATGTGCCATCGGCGATGACCGGCGCGAACGAGGCCGGGCCGGCCAGTTCCTGATGACCCAGCACATTGCCGGTATAAGGGCTGATGGCCAGCGCCTGCCCGTTGGTGCCGGCGATGACCAGGCGATCGCCGACCAGCACCGGGCCGAACCAGTGGATCGGGTCGCGCTTCTTCTCCTCGTTCTCGAACCTTGGCAGGTCGGCCACCCAGGCGGGGCGGCCGTCACCGCGGTTCAGCGCAGCGATCTGCGAATTGGTGGTGACGACGAACATCCAGTCGCCAGCGACCCACGGGTTGTCGCTGCCGCCGATCTCGCGTTCCCATAGCCGCCGTCCCGACCGCAGATCGATGCTCAAGGTCAGCCCGCCGAGACCGATGGCATAGACGCGTCCATTGGCGATGACCGGCAGGCCGCGGATTGCAGATACCCCGCTGGTCACGGTTTTCCCGATCGCGGCGGCCAAGCTGTCGGTCCAGGCGACGCCACCGCTATCGGCGCGCAGCGTGGCCAGCTCGCCCGACCCGAAGCCGGCGACAACCAGCCCGTCGGAATAGGCCGGCGCCGGCTGACCGAGCAGCGACGTGGTGGCCGCCTGCGCACGATAGGCCCAGATCTGGTGGCCGTCGGCGATATCGAGCGCCAGCAGCCGGTCGTCGAAGGTGACGTAGAACAGCCGCCCATCGGCAATCGTGGGGGCGGAGCGTGCCGGCGTGCCGGTGTTGCGCCGCCAGCGCACCGCCCCGGTGGCGGCATCAATCGCCAGCACATCGGCCAGGCCGTTGACGGCATACAGCACGCCCCCATCGACGCTCAGGCCGCCGCCGATATTGGTGCTGTTGTCGTCCTCGCCACGCGTGGCGATCCGCCATCTGCGCGCGCCGGTGGCGGCGTCGAAGGCGGAGATTTCGGCGTCGGAGTCCATGGTAAATACGACGCCGCCATCGATCACCGGCTGGGCAAGGATTTTGCGGCGATAGCCGCCGCCGGTGCCGATCGAAGCGCGCCAGGCGTCCGCCAGCCGCTCGCCCGCGGCCAGATGGCCGGACATATGCGCCGGGTTGCCGCCTGGCGTGGGCCAGGCGGCGTTGCGCACCGCTTCCGGCAGCGCCAGCTTGACGGATCCCGAAGCTTCAACATCGAGCACGCTGACGCCGGCGCCGATCGGTTCGCGCTTTCCGGGCAAAGGCAGAGTCCGCTTGCCGAACCAATCATCATACAGGCTGCAACCAGACAACAGGGCCAGCGCGCCGAGCACAGCGCTTCGTCGCGACAGGCGAAGCAGGCGATCGGGCGATGTCTTGCGGTTCATGCGGCGGGTCCGCCAAGCCGGGCCAGCAGGGCACCGGCGCGATTGCGCACGCCGATCGGGGACGCGGTATCGCGCGCCAGCCGGCCCAATGTTTGCTTCGCCGCGTCCATCCGTCCCTGCCGGAGGTCGAGCAGTGCCAGCTGTTCCTCGGCCATCGCATGCCAGGGATTTTCCGGCATGGCCATGGGCTGGAGCCGGGCGGCAAGCGCCGCCGGGTCGGCGGTGTCGATCTGGCGCAGAACGGCGGTCAGGTTGGCGAGGTCTCGCAGTAGCGGATCGGCGGAGGCATCGGCGGCGAGCCGGTCCCAGATCGCCACCGCACCGGGCAAATCTCCGGCATCCGCTTTCAGTCCGGCCTGGCGCAGCATAGCCAAAGCGCGGTAGCCGGCCGGGGCACCGGCGGCAACCAGGGCAAATTCGGAAATCGCCGCCTCCGCCACCGCGTCAATCGGTGCGGCCGCACCGCCAGTGACAGGTTTGGCGGAAGCAGGTTTATCCGCCAGGCGCATTGCGTCGAGAAACTGGCTGGCGGCGGCCTGATCCTGGCGGATTTGCCACCATTGCCAGGCCTGCCAGCCGCCGACGCCCAGCACGACCGCGACCGCCGCGGCGATAATCAGGCCGCCATAACGTTTCAGTACCGCCTGCGCCTTTTCGGCGCGCAGTTCCTCATCGACCTCGTCGAAGATATCGACCACGTAGTCTCCTGCCAAGTCTGGCGGTCCGCCTGGGCACCGTCAAACCCCGGACCATAGCGACGGCGCAGCGTTCGGGCAAACCAGGGTCGCGGGTAAATTTAACCCGGAATGGGCAGCTGGAAACCGCCGGTTCATGTTTGCGGTGCAGACCGGGTCCATGATGCGTCCTATCCGGCTGAAGCTGCGATGGCTGGCAGGTTGCGCGGCCGGGCTCTCGCTTTCGTCCTGCGCACCAGGCTGGCCGCCGCCCTGGCCTCCGCCCTGGGTGGCACCGGTCGGCGCGCTGGCCGTGGCGGAAGTGGCGTCGATCGTCGTGCTGCACCGCGGTATCCTCGACACGCTGATCTCGACCTTCAGCGGGCGGGACTGCTCGATCGTGTATCTGGACCGCGGCCAGAGCTATTGCCGGACGCCGGAGCCACCGCCACCGCCGCCGCCTTACTGCACCCGCAGCCTCGGGGTGGTGGATTGCTGGATTAATCCGGAAGCGCTGGTGACCCTTCCGCCGCAGGTTGCCAACGGTCCGACGACCTTGACCCCCGCCCAGGAAACCGACCGCACGCGGCGCTGGCCAGCGCTGTGACCGGGCCTGCGTCGTCAGCCGCGCCGGCGCAGAACCAGCGCCTGACCGCCCAGGATCGTCCCGCCAAGCGCGAATAAAATGACAAACCCAGACGCCGGCGCCGCATACAGGATATTTGCGGACGGAATGGACGTGACATCCAGATAGGCGAGCAGCGCAATCCGACAGAGAACGGCAACCAGGCTGGCGCCGGTCAGCGCCAACAGAGTGGGATTGGGCGGCAGCGCTCGCCGCATTGCCAACGACACGAGCAATCCCAAGCCCCCCAGTCCGCACAGCACGGGCGTCGCCCATGCGTAAAACCCGGCGATCACAGTGGCGATACGCAGCAACACAGCTCGCCGCGCAGCGCCGGCCCGACCCGGATCACGCTCGGTCGCGGCGACCACGAACAGCTGGACATTCTGCCCGGCCGCCGGTCCGCCCGGAATCCGTTCGATTGATATTAGTTCGTCGGGTAGCAGACGCGCCCAGGGAATGGCGATTTCCGCTTGGCCAGCCCGTCCGACGATCAATTCGCAGTCGCCGGTACAATCGGTCATGACGCTGAAATGCCGCGCCAATGGGTCGGCGGGCGGACCGGCCGGCTGCTGCATATCTATAATCGTCTCGCTCGGACGGTTCCCCCCGCCGCGGACCCACAACTCTGGCGATGCCTGGGTCCCGGCGATCGCGCCCTCGACATAGCGGACATGGGTGTCGAGCAGGCTGATGGGCCCAACCGTATCGGCGAAGGTCGACAGCATAACCCGCGGGCCGCTGCTGGGCGCGGATCCGATCCCTGCCTGGCCCATACCGATCAGCATTTTGACAATCTTAACCGCCCCGACCGCCGTGTCGTGCAGATACTCCCAGCGAAACGGCGGCATCAATGTGGCCCGTGGCGGGTCGCAGGCGATGGCGCCCCGGTCGCAGGCGGCGTTTATCTCGTCGGCCAGAAGCTGGTAGAATTCCATTGCTTCGCGGGCGGATTTGCCATGCCCAGCCTGCGCCACAGCGTCCCGCAAAGCCCACATGAACCAGCCGGACAGGATTTCCGGACAGTCTGCAATGGCGGTTTGATCGCAGCCGATGCGGCGCCAGGAGGAGCCAACCGGCCCATCGAACACAGGCTTCAGCTCGGCTGCGGCCGGGCTTACGGCATAGGCGCGCCTGCGGGCGTCCTGGGGAAAGACGACGTAGCGCCGCCAGCTATGGGGTTGAATGCGGGCCAGGGCGCCATAGCCGCGTTCGAACTCGGCGGCTTTGAATTCGCTGGTGATAAAACGGCCATAATATGCCTGATTGGCGGCGGCCACGGCGCCGATCAACCCACCCCCGGCGATCGAAGCGGCCAGCAGGCTCATGGCGGCGCCCGCCGCGAGGGCGGGCGTCCGCCGCCACGCCGGCAGGGCGACCAACGCCACCGTGGCCAGCGCCGGCAGCAGCCACAGCCCTTCTTCCCGCGTCAGCCAGTACGCGGCAAATACCACACCGAGGGCAAACCCGCTTGCCAGCGCGCGCAAATGCCACCGGTCCGGTCCAGGCCGTTCGGCCAACGCCACCCAGACCGTCAGAGCCACCAGCGTCAACGACAGGCTGATATAGATCGCCTCGCGGATGACACGCGACATCTCCACGTTCAGCAAAATCGGATTGAAGGCCAAGGCGGCAAATGCAAGGAGCCCAAGCCACTTCCCACCGGCGCGTCCCAGCAGATGTGCAACGATCGCGCAGGCGCCGACATAAAGCGCTTGCTCGGCAAGATTGAACGGAATACCGGCGACGAACGTGGTCAGAATGAAAAACGGATAGAACGCGCCCTTGACCAGAGTAAGTTTGTCATAGGCTCCCAGCCATTGCCCCGACCCCAGACTGCCGGCCAGGCGCATGAACAGCGCGTCGTCGAACGAGGCGGCGGCGATGGCGCGGGTCGGGAAGCCCGACCGCAGCCACAGGCTGCCTCCCGCCGTCAACCACCAGAGCCATTGCCGGGTCTGAGACTGCATGCAGATCCTTTACGGAACGGGTCAACGACAATGAAACAGCCGGCTCACCCGCCTCATGTTAGCTGCGCCAACCACTCGTCCACATGCGGAAGGTGTTCCAGCGGAGAAAACGCGAATTGCTACCCCGATGCTACCGCCCGCTTCCGCGTCGCGTTAAGGCTGCCAGGCTGCCAGGGCATCGCATACACGTTCAGGTCTATGCAAGGACGTCATCCCCCAGAATTCCGTGGCGCTCGATACCGGCATGGTTCCCCATGCGTTGCGGCGAAGTCGCGAAGCTGTAGATTGCTGCGACATGACAGACAGGCGGGAAGTATGTTTCGCATCGGATACCTCGCAGCGTCGATCGCGTTGGGCATGGCGCTGTTTGCGGCACCCGGCGCACGGGCGGAGGCAACCCAGACCGCGAGGATCCAGGCGGCGCTGCAGACCTGGGTGACGGAGCGGAGGTCGGTGGAAAAAATCACCGGAATTGCCGCTTATGTCAGCTTCGGCGATCCGGGTCCGGCGATCGAGGCGTTTGCCGGGAAAACCGGCAGCGCGCCACAGGATCCGCCGGTGCGCCAGAACACGCTGTTTCAAATGGGCAGCACCTCGAAGTCCTTTGTCGTCGCCGTGATCCTCCAGCTGGAAGCCGCCGGCAAACTTTCCATCGACGACACGATCGGCAAATGGCTTCAGCAATATCCGGCGTGGAACGATGTCAGCATCCGGCGTCTTCTGAACATGACCAGCGGCATACCGAACTACTCCGAAACCGAGGCCATCTCGCGCGCCTGGGTGAAGGATCCCGCCCGCGAATGGACCGCCGAGGAACTGGTCGGGATCGCCTACCCCTCCGGCACCAACGACCTCCCGGTAAACACCGGCTACCATTACTCCAACACCAACTACATCCTTGCCAGCATGATTGCCGCGAAAGTGGCCGACAAGTCCTATCGGGATCTCGTGCAGGAGAGGGTCATCGGGGCGTTCGGACTGGACAGCATGTTCTATGAGACCGGGGCCTATCCCGCCGCCGTGGCCGCTCGGCTGGCGCACGGCTATTTCAACAATCCGGCCTGCGCCAACTACCAGCCGGACTGCAAGGAGTCATGGAACCGTCCGATGATGGGGCAGGATGTTCGCGCCACCAACACCTCCTGGGCGCAGGCGGCGGGGGGCGCGATCGCCGGCGCGCGCGATGTCGACCGCTGGATGCGCGCGGTGTTCGAGGGCCATGTGGTGCCGCCGAAGCAGCAGGCAGAATGGACGTCACTGGTTTCGAACAAGACCGGCAAGCCGATCGCCGACGTGTCGGTCGATGATCCGCGTGGATTTGCGCTTGGCCTGGGCAGGGCAATCCTCGGGCCGATCGGGACACATTGGTA
>JAYTXR010000005.1:0-15825 GCA_043742865.1 Acetobacteraceae bacterium | reverse complement strand
ATGAGCGATGGGCCTGCGGGAAGAGGTTATGGACCAGATGAAGGCCTCGATGAAGGCCGGCGACCCGCCGCGCACCTCCATTTTGCGCATGATCCTAGCCCGGCTGAAGGACACTGACATCGCCGCCCGGCCCAAGGGGGTCGACAAGATCCCCGATGACGAAATCCTGGCGATGCTGCGCAACATGCAGAAATCCCGCCGCGAATCGGTCGAGCTCTATCGCCAGGGCAACCGCCCGGAGCTGGCGGCCAAGGAGGAAGCCGAGATCGCGGTGATCGAGGCTTTTCTGCCGGCGCCATTGGACCAGACGGCCACCCAAGCGGCGATCGCCGCGGCGGTGGCGGAGACCGGTGCGGCGAGCGTCAAGGACATGGGCAAGGTGATGGCGGTGCTGAAAGCCAAACACGGCGCTGCGCTGGACATGGCCAAGGTCGGCGCGCTGGTCAAAGCCGCCCTCATGAGCTCAAATCCGGCGTAAGCATGGCGCTGCCCCCCGGCTTCCTCGACGAGTTGCGTGCCCGCACCCCGCTTGCGGCGGTGATCGGAAGGCGCGTGCGGCTGGCCAAATCGGGTCGGCAATGGAAGGGCTGCTGCCCGTTCCACGGCGAGAAGACGCCATCCTTCTATGTCTATGACGACCATTTCCACTGTTTCGGCTGCGGCGTGCATGGCGATGCCATCAGCTTCGTGATGCAGAACCAGGGCGCCTCGTTCCCCGAGGCGGTGGAGCAGCTGGCCGCCGAGGCCGGACTGGAAGTGCCGAAATCCACCCCGGCCGCTGCTGAGGCCGAGCGCCGCCGGCACGATCTGCATTCGGTGCTGGCCGCGGCCGCCAGCGCCTATCAGCGCCGTCTTCTGTTACCCGAGGGCCGTGCGGCGCTGGATTATCTGCGCGCCCGCGGCCTGAGCGGGGATACCATCCGCCGCTTCGGTCTGGGTTGGTCGGGCGAGGGTCGCGGCGCGCTGGCCGGCGAACTCGCGCGCGACGGCATCGAACCGGGCCTGCTGATCGAGGCCGGGCTGATGCGCGAGCCGGAAAACCCGGAGGGCCGGCCCTATGATCTGTTCTTCAACCGGGTGATGTTCCCGATCCGCGATCGCCGTGGCCAGGTCATCAGTTTTGGCGGGCGCACGCTGGGCGACGGCCAGCCGAAATACCTCAACGGCCCGGAAACCGAATTGTTTTCCAAACGGAAAAACCTGTATGCGCTCGACCTTGCCCGCGAGGCCGTCCGCAATGGCGCGCCGGTGGTGGTGGTCGAGGGCTACATGGACGTGATCGCGTTGCACCAGGCGGGTTTTGCCGCCGCGGTCGCCCCGCTCGGCACGGCGCTGACGGCCGAACAACTCGGCGAAATCTGGCGGTTGTCGCCCGAGCCGGTGCTATGCTTCGACGGCGATGCGGCCGGGCGCCGCGCCGCTGAACGCGCGGCCCTTGGCGCGCTGGAGCTGCTTGGCCCGGACCGTACGCTGAAGCTCGCCGCGCTGCCGGATGGCGAAGACCCCGATACGCTGGTTCGTAAGGGGGGTCCCAAAAAATTCCAGGACGTGCTGACCAGCGCGCAGCCCTTGGCCGATGCGCTGTACGGCCTGCTGCGTCGCGGTGACGAAACCACCCCGGAACTGCGCGCGGCGTTCCGCGCCCGGCTGGAAGCGGCGGCACAGCGCATACCGGACAAATCCCTGGCCGGGGAATATCGCTCGGCTCTGATCAGCCGCTTCTTTGCCGACCGTGCCACGCGCCGGCGTGTCAACGGCCCCCTCGCTGGGCGACCAGCCAACGGCTTCAGCCCGCTGCGCGCGGTCGCGCGCACCCGCTTCACCCCGGCGGCGGCATCGGCCGAGCGCGAGCGCATCCTGACCGCGATCCTGCTGCATCACCCGGACCTGCTGCACGATGTCGATCACGCGTTCAGCGAACTGGCGCTGCCCGGACCGCTCGATCGGCTGCGCGCAACCCTGCTAGACTGGACCGAAACCGCGGATGTGCTTGACTCCCGCGATCTGATATCCCACTTGCATCGCTCGGGTTTGGCGGCGGAAGTCGCGGAAGCTCTTTCGGCGGTTCCCGTGCCGTTGCCGGCCTGCGCCGGCCCCGACGCCCAGGCGGCGGAGGCGGAAGCTGGTTGGTGGCATATTTTTGGTCTGATGCACCGGGAACGGCTGGAGCAGGAGGTGGCGGCAGCACGCGAGGCCTTCGCCGCAATGGGCGACGAGGCGGCGCAGAGACGGCTGATCGCGCTATGCGCGGCACGCGACAAGCTGCGCCGGGGCGAACAGGGAGAGGCCGAAGCATGATACCAACGATCAGACGAAGCCAACCCAGTTCCAGTCATTTTTTTTCCACCGTCTTTTCCCCAACCGGGCCAACCCAAATTTTCGGAGCGCACTGATACATGGCAACGAAACCGGCTGTCGGCGGCGATACCGCGACCTTGGAGCAGGATGTCGAAACCGCGCTGCTGGACGTGCAGTCCGCTGCGGTCAAGCGTTTGATCGCCAAGGGCAAGGAACGCGGGCACGTCACCGTCGATGAGCTGAATGCGGTACTGCCGGCGGACCAGAACAGTTCCGAGCAGATTGAAGACGTGATGGCCAATCTCAGCGAGATGGGTATTCAGGTCGTCGAGAGTGAGGAAACCGAGGACGGCGACGCTCAGCCGGTGAAGGTGGAGAAATCCGAGGACGAGGCCGACGAAGAAGGCCCGACCGGCAATGTCGACGCCGAGAGCCTGGGCCGTACTGACGACCCGGTCCGCATGTACCTGCGCGAGATGGGCAGCGTTGAGCTGCTGTCGCGCGAGGGCGAGATCGCGATCGCCAAGCGGATCGAGGCCGGCCGCGACATGATGATCGGCGGTTTGTGCGAAAGCCCGCTGACCTTCCGCGCCATCATCGCCTGGCATGACGCGCTGAAAGCCGGCCGCATGCTGCTGCGCGACATCATCGACCTGGAGGCGACGCAGGGCGCCGGCGCCCCCCCGCCGGAAGCGATCGGCAACGCCCTGGTGCACGCCGAGCCGGTTTCTGGCGATGGGGTGGCTGGCGCGCCGGTGACGGGCGAACTGGCCGCGGGCGAATTGGCCGCGGGCGAATTGGATTCTGGCGAGTTGGTGGCTGGCGAGATGGCGCCTGGCGACGGGGTGGAAGGCGCGGAGCGGACGGATGCATCCGGCTTCGCCGGCGACGATGGCGATGAGGACGGCGAGGGTGAAGGCCCGGGCATGTCGCTGTCTGCGCTCGAGGAAAAGCTGAAGCCCGAGGTCTTCGCCAATTTCGAGGAAATCGAGGCGCTGTACAAGAAGCTGCACAAGATGCAGCACAAGCGCCTGGGGGGCCTTTCCGCCGGCGAGGCGGTCAATACCCGCTCGGAAAAAAGCTACGAAAAGCTTCGCGAGGAGCTGGTTGCCAAGGTGGAGCAGGTGCGGCTGCACAACAACCGCATCGAGGAGCTGGTGCAACAGCTGAAGGAGCTGAACCAGCGCCTGACCGCCCAGGAAGGGCAGTTGCTGCGCCTGGCCACGGACGCCAAGGTCAACCGCGAGGAATTCCTCAAGCAGTATCACGGAGCCGAGCTGGATCCGAACTGGCTGGATCGCGTCGGCCGGCTGCCGGGCAAGGGCTGGAAGGTCTTCGTCATCAAGCAACCCGACGACATTCTGAAGGTGCGCACGATGATCTCGGCGGTCTCCACCGACGCCGGGCTGTCGATCAGCGAGTTCCGCCGCGTCTACATGACCGTCTCGCGTGGCGAGCGCGACAGCGCGCGCGCCAAGAAGGAGATGATCGAGGCCAATCTGCGGCTGGTGATCTCGATCGCCAAAAAATACACCAATCGCGGTCTGCAATTCCTCGATCTGATCCAGGAGGGCAATATCGGTCTGATGAAGGCAGTCGATAAATTTGAATACCGCCGCGGCTACAAGTTCTCCACCTACGCCACCTGGTGGATCCGTCAGGCGATCACGCGCTCGATCGCCGATCAGGCGCGCACCATTCGCATTCCCGTGCACATGATCGAGACGATCAACAAGCTGGTGCGCACCTCGCGCCAGATGCTGCACGAGATCGGCCGCGAACCCGCGCCCGAGGAGCTGGCCGAAAAACTCGGCATGCCGTTGGAAAAAGTCCGCAAAGTGCTGAAGATCGCCAAGGAGCCGATCAGCCTGGAGACCCCGATCGGCGACGAGGAGGATTCTCACCTTGGCGACTTCATCGAGGACAAAGCGGCGGTCATCCCCCTCGATGCCGCCATCCAGGCCAATCTGCGCGAAGCCACCACGCGGGTACTGTCCAGCCTGACGCCGCGCGAGGAGCGGGTGCTGCGCATGCGCTTCGGCATCGGCATGAATACCGACCACACGCTGGAAGAGGTTGGCCAGCAATTCAACGTGACGCGCGAGCGCATCCGCCAGATCGAGGCCAAGGCACTGCGCAAGCTGAAACACCCCAGCCGTTCGCGCAAGCTGCGCAGCTTCCTCGACGATTGATCCCAGTCGGACCGACACGATGGAACCGGTCGCCCGCGTCGGCGTCACCGTCCGTTTTCTGCGCATGGACCACCGCCCGGCCGATCCCGCGCCTAGGCTGCCGGGCGGCATCGGTCTGGTGCGGCTGGACGCCTGTACGGTGGCTTTCTATCGCTATTTGTACAACACGGTCGGTGCGGACTACGTGTGGTGGCTACGCCGGACCATGCCCGATCGGGAACTGGGGTCGTTGCTGGCCGATCCCGCCGTGTCCATCCATGTGCTGTACCGGGGTGGGGAGCCGGCCGGCTTCTTCGAACTGGACGCCCGCACCCGAACCACGGTCAATCTCAGCTATTTCGGCCTGATGCCCAATGCCGTCGGCATCGGCGCCGGCTACGCGTTCCTGCGTCTGGCGGTGGATTTCGCCTGGCAAGCCGGGCCGAAAACCGTCACCGTCAACACCTGCACCGCCGACCACCCGCGGGCCTTGCCGACCTATCTGCGCGCCGGTTTTCACCGGGTGCGCGAGGTCCACGAAGTCTGGAACGTGCCGTTCGCGCTGGGGATGCGCATTCCGGCGCATTTGCTGCTGTAGTTATCGCAAGGCCAGGGAATGAAGGATGGTGCCCTGGACTAAAATTGATAGCGGCGCAGCCCGCCATCCACCGGGATCACGGTCCCGGTGATGTAGCGCGCCAGCGGCGAGGCCAGCCACACCGCCATCACCGCCAAATCCTCCGGCTCGCCCCAGAAGCGCACGGGTATTTCGGTTTCGGCGAAATGCCTGCGGTAGTCTTCCGGGTAGTTGCGGCGGATCTGCTCGCTCATGATGCGGCCCGGCGGGATCGAATTGATGGTGATGCCGAACTGGCCGATCTCGCGCGACAATCCCTTGGCCCAGGCATGCACCGCAGCCTTGGCGGCGAACGCCGCGTTCAAGTGTTCAGGTTCGGATTTGCCGGTGATGCAGATGATGCGGCCCCATTTTTGCGCGATCATCTGCCCCAGCAGCGCATGGGCGATCTGGCGCTGGCGGGTGAAGTTCAGGGTCATCGCCTCCTGCCATTTCTCCTCCGGCGCGTCGATCGGCAGCACCCGGCTGCCGCCGGCGTTGTTGACCAGGATATCGACATGGCCCAGGGCTGCGACCGCGGCCCCGGCGAGTGTCGCCGCGGCGTCCTCGGCCATCAGGTCCTGGACGAGGATGGCCGGCGCGATGCCGCCGCCAGCGGTGATTTCGTCGGCCAGGGTTTCCAGCAATTCGCGACGCCGTGCGACGATGGCAAGTTTCACGCCCTCGGCGGCCAGGCCGCGCGCGATGGCGCGCCCGATCCCCATGCTGGCGCCGGTGACCAGCGCGGTTTTGCCGGCGAGTTGCAGGTCCATCGGTTCTTCTCGTTGTTTATCCCTGGGTTGGCGGTGTGCCCGCGCGAGGGATGGTTTGCAAGGCCTTCCATTGGCGCGGGAAGGATACGCGCCGGGCGATTTCCCGATACGGGCCGAAGTTGCGGATGACCTCCGTTGCTTGAACCTTCGCGCCGAATGCCTCCAGAAGATTTTCCTCCGACATCGGCCGGGGCTTGCTTTTTCGAGGAAAATTTCCTCTTTATCCGCTCCGACCAGCCGGTCCCAGCCTAACGGGCCCGGCGTTCCTGATGGAGAGCGACGTGACCCGACCGATCCACCGCCGCACCCTGCTGATCGCGGCGATCGCCGTCCCCGCCTTGCTGTCCGCCCGTGTGCTGCGGGCGGCGGCGCCGACGGAAATAAATATCGATTGGGCGACCTATAACCCGGTCAGCGTGGTGCTGCGCCAGCAGGGCCTGCTGGAAGCGGAATTTGCCAAATCCGGCATGACGATCCGCTGGGTGCAGTCGGCCGGATCTAACAAGGCGCTGGAATTCCTGAACGCCGGCTCGCTCGATTTCGGCTCCACCGCCGGCGCCGCGGCGCTGATCGGGCGGGCCAATGGCAATCCGATTAAGGCGATCTACGTGTTTTCCCGCCCGGAATGGACCGCGCTGGTGACCAAGGCCAACAGCCCGATCCACAGCGTCGCGGATTTGAAAGGCCAGCGTATCGCGGTCACCCGCGGCACCGATCCGCATATCTTCCTGGTCCGCGCCCTGGCCGAAGCCGGCTTGAGCGAAAAGGACGTGAAACTGGTGCTGTTGCAGCACGCCGACGGCCGCATCGCGCTGGAGCGCGGCGACGTGGTGGCCTGGGCCGGGCTGGACCCGATCATGGCGGCGGCCGAGATCGAAAACGGCGCGCGTCTGTTCTATCGCCGTCCGGAGGCCAATACCTGGGGCGTGCTGAACGTGCGCGAGGCGTTCGCCGCCGAAAATCCGGAAATCGTCGCCCGGGTGCTGGCGGTGTATGAGCAGGCGCGTATCTGGGCGGTGACCCACCCGGCCGAGCTGAAGGCCATGCTGGTCAGCGCGATGAAGCTTCCGGACGCGGTGGTCGCGCGCCAGCTGGAGCGGACCGATCTCTCCTCCGGCCAGATCGGCCCCAAGCAGGCCGCGACGATCATCGAGGCGGGCCGCGCGTTGCAGAAAGCCGGGGTGCTCGGCGCCGATGTGGATGTGGTGGCGGTGACCAACGCCTTGATTGATCCGTCCTTTGCGGCCAAATCGCCGTAATGAATTTTTCCGCCATGGCGGCAGCCTCCCCGGTCATCGAACAGGTCAGTAGCGCGCCCTCGGTTGCTGCCCGCGCCTGGAAAGTTGAATGGCTGATCGCGCTGATCCTGCCGCTCACGCTAGGGATCACCTGGGAACTGGCGGTGCGATTCGGCTATGCGTCCGGGAGGCTGATGCCGCCGCCGTCGCGGCTGGCGGTGACCGCGCTGGCGCTGATCCGCAGCGGCGAGTTGCAGACCCATATCGCCGCGACGATGACGCGGGTGGCGCTGGGCTTTCTTTTCGGCGCTCTGGCCGGAACGGCCTGCGGCACGCTGACCGGGGCCAGCGCCATTGCACGCCGGCTGCTCGATCCGTCGCTGCAGGCGATCCGCGCCATCCCCTCGATCGCCTGGGTGCCGGTGTTCATCTTGTGGCTCGGCATTTTCGAAACCTCCAAGTTGGCGCTGGTGTCGCTGGGCGTGTTTTTCCCGGTCTATCTCGGTGTGTTCTCCGCCATTCAGAACGTCGATCGCAAGCTGCTGGAAGTCGGCCGGGTGTTCGGCCTGTCGGCGTTCGGCCAAATACGGCGCATCATTCTTCCGGCGATCCTCCCGATCTGGGTGGCGGCGTTGCGGTCCGGGCTCGGGCTCGGGTTCATGTTCGTGCTGGCCGCCGAGCTGCTGGGCGCGTCCGAGGGGCTGGGCTATCTGTTGTTGGATGGCGAGCAGATGGGGCGGGCCGATTCCGTTCTGGTGGCGATGATCATTTTCGCCATTCTGGGCAAGTTGTCCGACAGCTTTCTGGTGGCGCTGGCCCGTCCCGTGCTGCGCTGGCAGGACATTGCGACGACCCGCCTTTGAGTCATTTGACGGTCGATCGGGTGAGCAAAACCTACGCCAACGGCACCCAGGCGCTGGCCGACATCTCGCTGCGCGCCGAGCAGGGCGAGATCGTGGCGCTGGTCGGCAGTTCGGGCTGCGGCAAGACCACGCTGCTGCGGCTGATCGCCGGGCTGGACGAAGCCAGCGCAGGCAGCATCGCGCTGGACGGCCAGATCATGACCGGCACGCACCCGACGACCAGTGCCGCGTTCCAGGAGCCGCGGCTGCTGCCCTGGTTGAGCGTGGCGGGAAATATTGGCTTTGGCGGCCAGCGCCTTGGGTCGGCGGAGCGGGCGGGGCGCGCACGCGCGCTGCTGGATCGGATCGGATTGTCCGGTTACGGTGAACATCTGCCGAAGGATCTGTCCGGCGGCCAGCAGCAGCGGGTGTCGATCGCCCGCGCGCTGATCGGCCATCCCCGGCTGCTGCTGCTGGACGAGCCGTTTTCGGCGCTCGATCCGTTCACCCGCGCCAGCCTGCAGGATCTGCTGCTGGGGCTGTGGCAGGAGCTGCAGCCGAGCGTTGTGCTGGTCACCCATGACGTGGAGGAGGCGGTCGTGCTGGCCGACCGGATCATCGTCATGCGCCCGCGCCCGGGCCGGCTGTCCGAGACGATTGCGGTTCGCCTGCCGCGGCCGCGCGACAAGCGGTCGCCGCTGTTCGACAGCGTGAAGCGGCGTGTTATGCAGGCCATCGACCGGTCGCTGTCGGAGGAGCGCCGGCCACTTCCTCGCCAGGCCGAAGACGGCGCCTCGCTCTGGTGGTAATGGTTTACTGAAAGGATTTCGTCATGGATGCCAGTGAATTACGGGCGCTGCAGGCGCCGCTGAAAAGCCGCTACAAGGCAACGCCGGACGCGGCGGTGATCACGCTGCGGGCCACCGGCGAGATCGACAGCGCCTCGATCGTCTGCAAGGTGGAAACCGGCCGGGCGATCGCGCTGGCCGGGTTGCATCCGCTGACCGGCGGCTCGGGCCTGGAATTATGTTCCGGCGACATGCTGCTGGAGGCGCTGGTGGCCTGCGCCGGCGTGACCTTGAAGGCGGTGGCGACGGCGCTGGAAATCCCCCTCCGCTCGGGACGGGTCACCGCCGAGGGCGATCTGGATTTCCGCGGCACGCTGGGCGTAGACCGAACCGCGCCGGTGGGGTTTGCCGCCATAAGGCTGAGCTTCGACATCGACGCCGAGGCTACCGACGAGCAGATCGCCACATTGATAAAGCTGACCGAACGCTATTGCGTCGTGTTCCAGACTATCCAGCAGAAACCCGCGCTGGACGTGATCGTCAACCGCGCCACCTGATCCAAATCTGTTCAAGGGAAACCGCACCATGACCGAAAAATCCAATTACGGCTTCGCCACGCTGTCGGTCCATGCCGGCGCCAGCCCGGACCCTTCCACCGGGGCGCGGATCACGCCGATCTATCAGACCACGTCGTTTGTGTTCGATGATGTGGACCATGCCGCTTCGTTGTTCGGATTGCAGGCGTTCGGCAACATCTACAGCCGCATCGGCAATCCAACCAACGCGGTGCTGGAAGCGCGCGTGGCGGCGCTGGAAGGCGGCACCGCGGCCCTGGCCGTGGCATCCGGCCATGCCGCGGAGTTCCTGGTATTCGCCACCCTGATGCAGTCCGGCGACGAGTTCGTCGCGTCGCGCAAGTTGTACGGTGGGTCGGTGAACCAGTTCAACCACGCCTATAAAAGTTTCAACTGGACGGTGAAATGGGCCGATGATGACAGCCCTGAAGCGTTCCAGCGCGCAATGACGGCCAAGACCAAGGCGATCTTCATCGAATCGATCGCCAATCCCGGCGGCGTGATCATGGACATCGCCGGCATCGCCGCCGTGGCGGATGCGGCCGGCGTGCCGCTGATCGTGGATAACACGATGGCCTCGCCGTACCTGATCCGCCCGTTCGAGCACGGCGCGCATATCATCGTGCATTCGGCGACCAAGTTCCTCGGCGGGCACGGCAACTCGATCGGCGGCATCATCGTCGATGGCGGGAAATTCGACTGGATGAAATCCGGCCGCTACCCGATGCTGTCCCAGCCGCGGCCGGAATATTCCGGCATGGTGCTGGGAGAAACCTTCGGCAATTTCGGTTTCGCGATCGCCTGCCGGGTGCTGGCGCTGCGCGATTTCGGCCCCGCTTTGGCCCCGTTCAACGCGTTCCTGATCCTGACCGGGATCGAGACGCTGCCGCTGCGCATGCAGCGCCACTGTGACACCGCGCTGATCGTGGCGCAGCATCTGGCGGCTCATCCGGCGGTGGCCTATGTCAATTACGCCGGCCTGCCGACCGATAAATACCATGCGCTGGCGAAGCGGTATTCCCCGAAAGGTTCTGGTGCGGTGTTCACCATCGGGCTGAAGGGCGGCTACGATGCCGGGGTGCGGCTGGTTTCCAACCTGCAGCTGTTCTCTCATCTGGCCAATATCGGCGACACGCGCTCGCTGGTGATCCATCCGGCCTCGACCACGCACCGCCAGCTGACTGACGAGCAGCGCGCTGCCGCCGGTGCGGGTTCGGAGATCGTGCGACTGTCAATCGGGCTGGAGGACGCGGCCGATCTGATCGCCGATCTGGATGCCGCGCTTGGGTCGGGCCCGACCTGATGCCTCTGCCTTGCCGCTAAAATAAATGCGGCAAGATTGCGGCATTGCGAACGGGTCGTCCTGCCGCTACCGTCTTGTAAGGGAGGTGGACTGCCGGCCCATAGCCGGTTGGGCGTAGCTATGGCAAGACGCCGTGGCAAGCCCCGGGTAAAGCGCGGGATAAGGAGTGAGCAGGATGGATTTGCCGGAAAGACAAGGTCTCTACGATCCGCGGAACGAGCATGATGCGTGCGGCGTTGGCTTTGTCGCCAATATCAAAGGCCGTAAATCGCACGAGATCGTCCGCCAGGGTCTCCAGATCCTGGTCAATCTGGACCATCGCGGCGCGGTCGGGGCCGATCCGCTGGTCGGCGACGGCGCCGGCTGCCTGATCCAGATACCCGATGCGCTGCTGCGCCATTGGGCCGGGGAGAACGGCCTGACCCTGCCGCCCCCCGGCAGCTACGCGGTGGCGATGTGCTTCCTGCCGCGCGATGAGGCGGCACGGCATTACACGATCAACCTGATCGGCAAGGTGGTGGCGGCCGAGGGCCAGATCCTGCTGGGCTGGCGCGACGTGCCGACGGATCTGACCGGTCTGGGCGAGCGCGTGATCGAAACCATGCCGGTGATCCGCCAGGCGATCGTGGTGGCCAACCCGGCCCTGCGCGACCAGGATGCGTTCGAGCGCAAGCTGCTCACCATCCGCAAGCAGACCCTGAACAATATCCGCGCGCTGGCCGATCGCAGTCATCTGCCCGGCGTGGGCGAGCTATACATGCCGTCGTTTTCCACCCGCACATTGGTCTACAAGGGCCTGCTGCTGGCGCCGCAGGTGGAGAGTTTCTACGCTGATCTGCGCGATCCCCTGACCATTTCGGCGCTGGCGCTGGTGCATCAGCGGTTCTCCACCAACACGTTCCCGTCCTGGCGGCTGGCGCACCCGTACCGGTTCCTTGCCCATAATGGCGAGATCAACACCGTGCGCGGCAACGTCAACTGGATGTATGCGCGTCGGCGCTCAATGTCGTCGGACTTGATTGGACCGGATCTGGACAAGATGTGGCCGCTGATCCCGCATGGCCAGTCCGACACCGCCTGCATCGACAACGCGCTCGAAATCCTGGTCGCCGGCGGCTACTCGCTGTCGCATGCGATGATGATGCTGATCCCCGAAGCCTGGGCCGGCAATCCGCTGATGGACCCGGAACGGCGCGCGTTCTACGAATACTATGCCGCGCTGATGGAGCCCTGGGATGGTCCGGCGGCGATCGCGTTCACCGATGGCCGCCAGATCGGTGCCACCTTGGACCGCAACGGCCTGCGTCCCGCGCGCTATGTGCAGACCGACGACGATCTGGTGATCCTGGCATCCGAGACCGGCGTGCTGCCGGTGCCGGAGGAACGCATTCTGCGCAAATGGCGGCTGCAGCCCGGCAAGATGCTGCTGATCGACCTTGAAGAAGGCCGCATCATCGACGACGACGAGATCAAGACGAAACTGGCCGCCCAGCATCCGTACGAGGAATGGCTGAAGGCGACGCAGATCAAGCTCGAAGAACTGCCCGAGCCCGCCGAAGTCATCGATGAGCCGCGCCTGAACGATCCCGAGGCCCGGCTGAACCTGCAGCAGGCATTTGGTTACACGCAGGAGGATAAGCAATTCTTTCTGGAACCGATGGCGCTGCTGGGCGACGACCCGATCGGGTCGATGGGGGCGGATACGCCGATCGCGGTGCTCTCGCGCAAGCCAAAGCTGCTGTATAATTATTTCAAGCAGAACTTCGCCCAGGTAACCAATCCGCCGATCGACAGCACCCGGGAAGAACTGGTGATGTCGCTGGTGTCGATGATCGGGCCGCGGCCAAACCTGCTGGGTCATCACGCCGGCACGCATAACCGGCTGGAGGTCACCCAGCCGATCCTGACCAACATGGACCTGGCGAAGATACGGGACATCTCCAGCGAAATCGGTGCCGCCTTCCGCGCCCAGACGATCGACGCCACCTGGCCGGCCGACCAGGGCGCGGCCGGCATGGAAGCCGCCATCGAGCGCCTCTGCCGCGAGGCGACCGAGGCGGTGCTGGCGAATTTCAATATTCTGGTTCTGTCGGATCGCGGCGTTTCGATCGACCGCGTCCCGATCCCGGCTTTGCTCGCCACCGCGTCGGTGCATCACCATCTAATTCGCCAGGGCCTGCGCACCAGCACCGGGTTGGTGGTGGAAACCGGCGAGGCGCGGGAGGTGCATCATTTCTGCGCCCTGGCCGGCTACGGCGCCGAGGCGATCAATCCCTATCTGGCGTTCGAGACGCTGGACCAACTGCGGCTGGAGAACCGGTTGCAGGCGAAATCCTATGAGCTGCGCAAAAACTACATCAAGGCGATCGGCAAGGGCATCCTGAAGGTGATGTCCAAGATGGGCATCTCGACCTACCAATCCTATTGCGGCGCGCAGATATTCGATGCGGTCGGCCTGTCCACCGCGTTCGTGGAAAAATGCTTCACCGGCACCGCCACCACGATCGAGGGCGCCGGCATGGCCGAAATCGCCGCCGAGGCGGTGCAGCGCCACCGCGATGCCTATGGCGACAATCCGATCTACCGCGACATGCTCGATCCCGGCGGCGACTACGCTTTTCGTATTCGCGGCGAAGATCATGCCTGGACGCCCGACAGCGTTACCGCCTTGCAGCACGCCGTGCGCGGCAACTCGCAGGACCGCTACCGGGAGTTCGCCCGCCAGATAAACGACCAGAACGAACGGCTGCTCACCATCCGCGGCCTGATGCAGTTCAATTTTTCCGCCGCAGCGGTGCCATTGGACGAGGTCGAGCCGGCCCGCGAGATCGTCAAGCGTTTTGCCACCGGTGCGATGAGCTTCGGCTCGATTTCCCGGGAGGCGCATACCACGCTGGCGATCGCGATGAACCGCATCGGCGGGCGCTCCAACACCGGCGAGGGCGGCGAGGAGAGCGATCGTTACGTGCCGATGGCGAATGGCGATTCGATGCGGTCGGCCATCAAGCAGGTCGCTTCCGGCCGGTTCGGCGTCACCATCGAGTATCTGGTCAACGCCGATGACATCCAGATCAAGATGGCCCAGGGCGCCAAGCCCGGTGAGGGCGGCCAGCTGCCGGGTCACAAGGTCGACAAGAACATCGCCCGGGTGCGCCACGCCACCCCCGGCGTGGGGCTGATCTCGCCGCCGCCGCATCACGACATCTATTCGATCGAGGATCTGGCACAGCTGATCCACGATCTGAAGAACGCCAATTCGCGCGCCCGGATCTCGGTGAAACTGGTTTCCGAAGTCGGCGTCGGCACGGTCGCGGCGGGCGTGGCCAAGGCGCGCGCCGATCACGTGACGATCTCCGGGTTCGAGGGCGGCACCGGCGCCTCGCCGCTGACCTCGCTGACCCATGCCGGCTCGCCGTGGGAAATCGGCCTGGCCGAAACCCAGCAGACCCTGGTGCTGAACGGGCTGCGCGGGCGCATCGCGGTGCAGGTCGATGGCGGCCTGCGCACCGGACGGGACGTGGTGGTGGGCGCGCTGCTGGGCGCCGACGAGTTCGGTTTCGCCACCGGCCCGCTGATCGCCGCCGGCTGCATCATGATGCGCAAATGCCACCTGAACACCTGCCCGGTCGGGGTCGCCACGCAGGACCCGGTGCTGCGCGCCCGCTTCACCGGCCAGCCTGAGCACATCATCAACTACTTCTTCTTCATCGCCGAGGAAGTACGCGAGCTGATGGCCGAGCTGGGCTTTCGTAATTTCAACGAAATGGTCGGCGCGGTCGGGAGGCTCGACATGCGCCACGCCATTGACCACTGGAAGGCCAAAGGCGTCGATCTCGCGCGGATCCTGTATCAGGTCCCGCCCAAGCCTGGCATTGCGGTGTTCAACAGCGAACGCCAGGACCACCATCTGCACCTGGCGATGGACCAGGCGCTGATCCTGGAGGCGCAGGCCGCGCTGGACTCTGCCACGCCGGTGCGGATGGAGCGGCAGATCCGCAACCTGAACCGCACGGTGGGCGCGATGCTGTCGGGTGAGGTGGCACGCAAATATGGCCATGCCGGCCTGCCCGAGGACACCATCGCGGTGCGCTTCCAAGGCACCGCCGGGCAAAGTTTCGGGGCGTTTCTGGCCCGCGGCATATCGCTGGAACTGACCGGGGATGCCAACGACTATGTCGGCAAGGGTCTGTCCGGTGGGCGCGTGGTCGTGCGCCAGCCGGCCGGCAGCACCCGCGACCCGATGGCGAACATCATCGTCGGCAACACCGTGCTGTACGGGGCGATCGCCGGCGAGGCGTATTTCCAGGGGGTCGCCGGCGAACGCTTCGCCGTGCGTAATTCCGGTGCCGTGGCGGTGGTCGAGGGTACCGGCGATCACGGCTGCGAATACATGACCGGCGGCGTGGTCGCCGTGCTCGGCGCAACCGGCCGGAATTTCGCCGCCGGCATGTCCGGCGGCATCGCCTATGTCCATGACCCCGACGGGCGGTTCAAGGACATGTGCAACCAGTCGATGGTGGACATTGAAACCGTCTCGCCGGCCGATATCGCCTATTCCGAGGATCAGGAACGTCCACGCCAGCGCTCCGCCTCGGTCGAGGATAACGGCATGGGCAACCCACTGCGCTTCGATGCGGAGCGGCTGCGCATCCTGGTCGAACGCCATCTGCTGTTCACCGGCAGCGCCCAGGCGCGCGCGCTGCTCGATGATTGGCAGACCGCGCTTGGAAACTTCGTCAAGGTGATGCCGCGCGACTACCGCCGGGCGCTGCTCGATCTCGCCGCCGAGCAGGTCGCGGTCCGAACTGCCGCGCAATAGGATTTTCAAGATGGGTAAGGTTACGGGTTTCCTGGAGATCGCGCGCCATGACCGCGACTATGTCAAACCGGAATTGCGGCTGCGGAACTGGAAAGAATATGTTACGCCGCTGCCGCAAAAAGCCGTGGCCGAGCAGGCCGCGCGCTGCATGGATTGCGGCATCCCGTTCTGCCACAACGGCTGCCCGGTCAATAATCTGATCCCGGACTGGAACGATCTGGTCTACCGCGACCAGTGGGAAACCGCGTCGCGGATGCTGCATTCGACCAATAATTTTCCGGAATTCACAGGCCGGATATGCCCGGCACCTTGCGAGGCTGCCTGCACGCTGAACATCGACGACAACCCCGTCACCATCAAGACGGTGGAATGCGCCATCGTCGACAAGGGGTGGGAGGAAGG
>JAYTXR010000004.1:0-8307 GCA_043742865.1 Acetobacteraceae bacterium | reverse complement strand
GATCGCGGCGGTGGCAGCACTTCTGCCGGAAAATGCCGCCGAGGGGCGGCTCGCGGCGCGGTTCGTGGTGGCCGATGCCTGGTCGCTGGACTGCCTGCGTCTTGCCAGGGAGCGCCGGCACGAGCCGGACATCGCGCAAAAACGCACGGCGCAGGCGATGAGCCTGATGCGCGAGAGCAACAGCGCGCTGCGTCTGCTGCTGCGGTTGCAGGCGGCGCGCCGACGGATCGAGAAAGATGCGGCGGCTTCGGACCGCGCCGCCTGGGTCGAACATGGCGCGGTCGGGAGGATGGGCGAGGCGCTGGGCCTTGATTTGGCCGAGCCGGTCGCACCGGTCGCCCAGGCCGTGGGCGGCAGCATGGCACCGCCGCCGAGAGATGTCGGAAAATTCAGACTTGATGCGGATAACGGCCTAAAACCCCTTTCCACGGGACTTGAGACGGAGGTGAGACTCCGGCCGGAAGCGGTCCGGGCGGCTTGTTGATGCCATAATCGGCCTATCGCGCGCCCCGTCCGCTACCCGGAAACCACGGTCAGCATCGCCGCCCGCGTTTCGAACAGTTTTAGCAGCACGCGCACCGCCAATCCGCGCTCGCTGGTCAGGCCGGGGTCCTTTTCCAGCAGCAGGCGGGCATCGCCATGGGCCATGTGCAGCAGGCCCTCGTGTTCCACCGGGTCGGCCAGGCGAAAGCCGGGCATTCCCGCCTGACGCTTGCCCAGCGCATCGCCGCCGCCGCGCAGGCGGAAATCGGCGTCGGCGATCAAGAACCCGTCCTCGGTGTCGCGCAGCAGGATCAGCCGCTTGCGCGCGCTCTCGTTGAGCCAGTCCTCGTGCAGCAGCAGGCAAAAACTGGCCTCGGCACCACGCCCGACCCGGCCGCGTAGCTGGTGCAGCTGCGCCAGGCCGAAGCGCTCGGCGTGGTCGATCACCATCACGCTGGCCTCGGGCACATCGACGCCCACTTCCACCACGGTGGTGGCGACCAGCAGGCGGATTTTCCCGGCGGCGAAATCCGCCAGTGCGGCGTCGCGCACCGCCGCATCCTGCTGGCCGTGCGCCAGCCCGACCACGGCGCCGAAGCGGGCGGACAAATCGGCAAACCGTGCCTCGGCGGCGGCGATGTCCAGAAACTCGCTCTCGGACACCATCGGGCAGACCCAGTAGACCCGGCCGCCGGCCTCCAGCTTGCGGGCCAGCCCGTCCAGCACATCCGCCAGGGTGGTCAGCGAATGCAGCGTGGTGCGGATCGCCAGCCGGCCGGCCGGTTTTTCGGTCAGCCGGCTGATATCCATCTCGCCCCAGCTGGTCAGCAGCAACGTGCGCGGAATCGGCGTGGCGGTCATCACCAGCACATCGGTGGTGTCGCCCTTGGCGCCCAGCGACAGCCGTTGCTCGACCCCGAAGCGGTGCTGCTCGTCGATCACCGCCAAAGCGAGGTCATGATAGGCGACCGCGTCCTGGAACAGCGCATGGGTGCCGACCACGATCGGGATCGAACCGTCCGCCAGCCCGCGCAACAGTTTCGCCCGCTCGCGTCCCTTCACCGCGCCGGTCAGCATCGCCACCGGCATTGGGCAAATACGCGACAGCGTGCGGTGATGCTGCTTGACCAGCACCTCGGTCGGCGCCATCAGCGCGGCCTGGGCGCCGGCTTCCACCGCGCGCAGCATCGCCAGGATCGCCACCAGCGTCTTGCCGGACCCGACATCGCCCTGCAGCAGCCGCAGCATCCGCCGGCCGGAGGCCAGATCCTCGTCGATCTCCGCGATCGCCTGACGCTGGCTGCGGGTCGGGGCAAAGCCGAAGCGGGCCAGCGCCGGGATGCGCAGCCGGCCATCGCCGACCAACGGCCGGCCGGCCCGTTTGCGCGCCCGGCCGCGGATCAGCAGCGTCGCCACCTGCCCGGCCAGCAGCTCGTCATAGGCGAGGCGGTCGCGCAGCTGCGGCGGGGGCAGGGCGCCCGGCGCCTGCACATCGCGCAAGGCCTCGGCAAAAGCCGGCCATTTCTCCCGCCGCAGCAGCGCCGGGTCGTGCCATTCCGGCAAATCCGGCACCAGCGCCAGCGCCCGCGCCATCGCCGCCGCAACCTGCCTCGGCCACAGGCCGGCGGTCAGCGGCCAGACCGGCTCGATATCCGCCAGCCGGTCGGCGCGGTCCGCCGGCAGCATGTGCTCCGGATGCGGGATCGTCAGCCGGTCGCCGAATTTTTCGATTTTTCCGGATACCAGCAGCCTGGTGCCGGGCGGCGTCTGCGCCTGGCGGGTGAACCGGAAGAACACCAGCTCGGCAAAGCCGGTGCCGTCGGTGACGACGACTTTCCAGGGCTGGCGGCTGTTGGCCGGTTTTTCGTGGCGCACCACCTCCACCGCCAGGGTCACGAGCTGCCCCGGCACGGCATCGGTCCGGGCCTGGGCGATTGTCGGGCGCAGGCGGCGGTCCAGATAGGATTCCGGCAGATGGAACAGCAGGTCGATCACCCGGCCCCCACCCACCGCGCGCGCCAGCAACGGCGCCAGCGCCGGCCCTATGCCGGGAAGCCGGGTCAGGGGCGCGAAAAGCGATTGCAGGGAAACATCTTGCACGGCTGACATGAACGCAGGCTGCCTCTATATGACAGCACCGATGACAGAACCATCCCCCCCAGACTCGCACGATTCCGCGTCCCCAGACAGCACCCGCCGGCGTCGGCTGGTGTTTCGCGCCAATCATCGCGGCACGCAGGAGAACGACTGGCTGGTCGGCGGTTTTATTACCCCGCGCATCGCCGAATTTTCGGAGGCGGAGCTGGACGAGCTTGAAAAAATCCTCGAATTGCCCGATGTCGACCTGGCCGAATGGCTGACCGGCCGCCAGCCGATCCCGGCGGAAATGGATAGCGGGATGCTGCGCCGCATGCGGGACGCGGCGGGCAAATGAACTCCCCCGTTTCGATTCCCTCCGCCGGCGTTCCGGTTTGGGGCGCGCCGGAAGGCTGGGACGCGTTCCTGCTGGCCCGCCGCCGGGCGGAATTCGCCGGCCCGGTGCTGCATGTCACCCGCGATGATGCGCGCATGGCGCGGCTTGCCGAAGCGCTCGGCTTCTTCGCCCCGGAAATCGAGGTGCTGCGCTTCCCGGCCTGGGACTGCCTGCCCTATGACCGCGTCTCGCCCAATCCCGCTTTGGTGTCCGAGCGCATCGCCACTCTGGCGCGGCTGCTGGAGCCGGCAGGCAAGCCCCGCATCTTGCTGACCACGGTCAATGCGCTGGTGCAGCGCGTGCCGCCCCGGGCGGTGTTCGCCAATGCCAGCCTGGAGCTGAAAGCCGGCGGCAGCGTGCCGCCGGAAATACTGGCACGGTTCCTGGACGCCAACGGCTATGGCCGCGCCGGCACGGTGATGGAGCCGGGCGAATACGCGATGCGCGGCGGTATCGTGGATATCTTCCCGGCCGGCGAGCCTGACCCGATCCGGCTCGATATGTTCGGCGACACGATCGAGACCATCCGGAGTTTCGATCCCTCGACCCAGCGCAGCGCGGATGGGCGGGGGAAAATCATCCTGCGCCCGGTATCGGAGGTGCCGCTGGACAAGGCAAGCATCGCCCGGTTCCGTTCCGGCTGGCGCGAGCAGTTCGGCCAGGAGGCGGCGCAGGACCCGATCTATCTGTCGATCTCCGATGGCCGCCGCCATCCCGGCATGGAGCATTGGGTGCCGCTGTTCCATGACCGCATGGAGACCCTGCTGGATTACCTGCCGGGGGCGGCTGCCAGCCTGGATCATCAGGCCGACGAGGTGCTGACGGCGCGCTTCGAGATGATCGCCGATCATTTTGCCGCCCGCCACGCAATACCGCGCGACGGCGAGGTGCCGTACCGGCCGCTGCCAGCCGAGCGTCTGTATTTGGACCGCGCCGGCTGGAACGCCATGCTGTCGGCCAGCCCGGTTTTTGCGTTTTCTCCGTTTGCCAGGCCCGACGATGCCACCGGGGTAGAGGGCAATGGCCGTCCCGGTCCGGTGTTCGCGCATAATGTGGCTGGCGGCGGCGCCAACATATTCGAGCAGCTCCGCACCCAGGCGGAGCGCTGGAACCAGGAGGGGAGGCGGCTGATCATCGCCGCCTGGACCCGAGGATCGCGCGACCGCATCGCCCATCTGCTGCGCGAACACGGCATCAAGGACATCCAGCCGGACGAATCCTGGTCCGAAACCCGTCGCCGCAAGATCAACACGGTCTCGCTGATCACGCTGGGCATCGAGCGCGGCTTCGTCGCCAATTTCGGCGCCGAGCGGTTGGCCATCGTCGGCGAGCAGGATTTGCTGGGCGAGCGCATCTCCCGCCCGCCGCGCCGGCGCAAGCGGGCCGACCAGTTCATCGCCGAAGCCACCGAGATCGCCGAGGGCGATCTGGTCGTGCACCAGGAATACGGGATCGGCCGGTACGACGGGCTGATCACGCTGAACGTGACGATTGGTGCAGGCGGGGGGGCAGGGGGCGGTGCCCCGCATGACTGCCTGCGGCTGCTCTACGATGGCGGCGAAAAACTGTTCCTGCCGGTCGAGAATATCGAGGTTCTGTCGCGCTATGGCAGCGAGCATGAGGGTGCGACCTTAGACAAGCTCGGCGGCGCTGGCTGGCAGTCGCGCAAGGCGCGGATGAAGCAGCGCATCCGCGATATGGCCGGCGAGCTGATCCGCATCGCCGCCGCGCGCAAAATCCGTGACGCCGAGGTGATGGCGCCGGCCGAGGGCGCGTTCGATGAATTCTGTGCCCGCTTCCCGTTCGCCGAGACCGAGGACCAGGCCCGGGCCATAGCGGACGTGCTGGAGGACATGGCCTCCGGACGCCCGATGGACCGGCTGATCTGCGGCGATGTCGGTTTCGGCAAAACCGAGGTGGCGTTGCGCGCCGCGTTCGTTGCCGCGATGGCCGGCACCCAGGTGGCGGTGGTGGTGCCTACCACCCTGCTGGCCCGCCAGCATTTTCGCACGTTTTCGGCGCGCTTCCAGGGGCTGCCGATCAAGGTGGCGCAACTCTCGCGCATGGTCACCGCGAAGGAGGCCAACGAGGTCCGCCGCGGCATCACTGATGGCACCGTCAACATCGTCGTCGGCACCCACGCGCTGCTGGCCAAATCCATCGCGTTTTCCGAGCTGGGCCTGCTGGTGGTGGATGAGGAGCAGCATTTCGGCGTCTCCCACAAGGAGCGGCTGAAGGCGATCAAGTCCGACGTTCACGTGCTGACGCTGACCGCCACACCGATCCCGCGCACTTTGCAGCTGGCGCTGACGGGGGTGCGGGAAATGAGCGTGATCGCCACCCCCCCGGTCGATCGGCTGGCGGTGCGCACGTTCATCATGCCGTTCGACGCGCTGGTGATCCGCGAGGCCCTGCAGCGCGAACGCTTCCGGGGCGGGCAGGTATTCTGCGTGGTGCCACGGATCGAGGATATGGCCCGGATGTCCGAACGCCTGGCGCAGATTGTGCCGGAAGCCCGCACCATCCAGGCGCATGGCCGCCTCGCGCCGACCGAGCTGGAACGGGTGATGACCGAGTTCGGCGACGGCAAATACGATATTCTGTTATCGACCAATATCGTCGAGAGCGGGCTCGACATGCCGGCGGTCAACACTCTGGTGATCCACCGCGCCGATATGTTCGGCTTGGGGCAGCTGTATCAGCTGCGCGGGCGGGTCGGGCGCGGCAAGCAGCGCGGCTATGCCTATCTGACCTGGCCGCCGAACCACCGGCTGTCGGTTGCCGCGGAAAAGCGGCTGACCGTGATGCAAACCCTTGACGCGCTCGGCGCCGGGTTTACTCTGGCCTCGCACGATCTGGACATCCGCGGCGCCGGCAATTTGCTCGGCGACGAGCAATCGGGCCACATCCGCGAGGTCGGCATCGAGCTGTACCAACAGATGTTGGAGGACGCGGTCGCCGAAATCCGCGCCGGCGAGAGCAGGGGCGCGCGCGGATCGGAGCGCGACTGGACCCCGAATATCGGCTTGGGCCTGCCGGTGCTGATCCCGGAAACCTATGTCCGCGACCTGCCGGTTCGGCTGGGCCTTTACCGCCGCATCGGCGCGCTGGGCTCGGACGCCGACAGCGAGGCGATGGCGGCCGAACTGGTCGACCGTTTCGGCGCCTTGCCGGGCGAGGTCGAGAATCTGCTGGCGGTGGTGGGGCTGAAGCGCGCCTGCCGGGAAGCTGGGGTCGAAAAGCTGGAGGCCGGGCCGAAGGGCATGGTGCTGTCGTTCCGCGCCAATGCGTTCTCCAACCCGGCCGGACTAATCGCCTGGCTGTCCACCAAGGGCGGATTGGTGCGGCTGCGTCCGGACCACAAATTGGCGATCGTGCGCGAGATGGACATCGCCACGCGACTGGCTACCGCGCGGGACGTGTTGGGCAATCTGGGGCGGATCGCCGGGAAGGCGAAGGCGGCTTAAACCTCGATCCTCGCGGAGGGAAGGTTTTGGCGAGCACTTACTGGGTATAGCGTGACGATTATTACCCGAAGGCGTCTCCCAACGATCGGTTGGATTTTAGCCGTGCTGGAATTCGCCGGGCAGATTGCCGTGGATCAACTCGTCACCGGCGAATTTATGCGCGTATCGAAAGCGGCGGCTCTTGGTGGCGATGCTGCCAGGGCCCAGGCTCTGGCGGAAATCTCTGCGCTGCTGCCCGGGGCAAACGTGCTCTGCCCCGGGCATATCGGCACAGCCGAGCATTCCCCAGGCCCGGTGAAACCCAGGGACCCCCGCTCATGCGTTGTCTGCCCGTTCTGCGTCGCGATCGGCCAGACGCAAACGCACATCACCGAACCCGCCAAGATCGTCCTGCACCATACCAACCGCAGGAACAATCCGAACCCGGCGATGCACACCGCCGTGAATAAGCGGCCCGCCTACGCCTGATTCTGGGCGATCGCTACGACGGGCCACTTACCCACCGCTGCGACATACACCCTTGGAGGGAACGGTATGCCCCCCAGACCGCCAAAAGGGGACATTCCACTTTGGGCCAAATAGGGGACATTGTAACTTTGCGTTGACAGTTTCACTCGATCTTGCTAGAATTGTTAAATCGGCGTGGACTAACTGTCGCGCTGGGGGTTCCTTAGGGAAATGTCGGCTGAAGGTTTGCGATCAACAATTATGCGGGAGATTTACGTATGAAATCTTCGTTGATCTCCAAAAACATCGGTAGACTTGGGTTGATTTTGGCATTGTTGGCGGCGGCAACCCTACTGTCACCCGCATCGTTTGCGGCCGACAAGAAAAAGCCGCCATCTGCGGCGGCTGCCTCCAAAACCGAACCCATGCTTTCGTCAGAAGAGTTTCGGAAGCAGGAAGACTGGCGTGCTTCCATAGCATTGGTTCCCCAGACTAAAAAGGGCTGCTTCATCGCCAAGTTTTCTTCGAAAGAATGGCAGGAGGTGCCTTGTGTACCTAAGCCAGACTACCCGATGCCACCGCGAGGGGGCATCGTTCCGGAAGTCGTCGGCAATAGCAACGACGTGGCGGCACAGGCCCCCAGCGGTTTCATTTCGTCATCGGTTGGTTCTTTCGATAGTCTATCTGGTGTTACGAGCTAAAGCGGGCAGATAGCCGCCAGCGGACCAGCAATAGCCGATGCCTATACGCTTCAAATCAACACGGATTTTTTTGTAAGCACTGTTTGCTCCGGCTCTCCCAATCCAGGTTGCCGAGGTTGGGAGCAGTTCCTATTCGAAAACAACAATGTTTCGCACCGAGCCTTCATTCAATATTGGCTAATCAAATACAACACAACATGCCCTGCGGGTTGGACGCAATTCCCCTCTCCGCCTGATATTTATTGTGTGATATTGGCCAATTCGAGCGGCGCGGTTAGTACATCGGCCGTGCCCGTTACGAACCTCGGTCAGGTTACGCTGACAGGAACAGCCCGCGCCGGAAGCGACAGCATTACCGTGACAATTGGGGGTGTAGCTTCCTCACGGGCAGGCGACAATGCGGTTAACGCCGCAGCAGGCTGGAAGATTGCTGAATTTAATGTGTTAGGTGACGGCGGCAACGCTGTGGGCGTAGGAAGCCAAGCCAATTTTAATCCTGGTGCCTCGATAGTTATAAGAACCAGGATCAACTACGGCGGCACGGGTCCTCCAACCTGTGTGGCACAAGGCTTTACGGCCGAAACAAACAACCTCAGCTTTGGTCCAACCGCGCCTGCTGCATCGCAACCAGGGCCAGCTATCATTTTCAGAGAAAGCATCGCTGGCGGCAGCCCATCAAACTGTGCGGCCTCCACTGCTGTCGGCGATACGCATCTGACAACACTCAGTGGTTTGC
>JAYTXR010000003.1:0-9850 GCA_043742865.1 Acetobacteraceae bacterium | reverse complement strand
CGATGCTGGTCGGTGCCGGGGATGCGGATATTGACATACTGCCCGGCCAGGAAGCCGAGGCCATCGACCCCCTCGCGCGACAGCGAGAAGGCGATCGTGGTCGGCGACAGCATTTGCACGGCCTGCAGGCGGGCGACGAAACTCTGGCCTTTGGTCTTGCAGACTTCCGAGGAGGCGGCGATGGCGATGACCATGTCGGTCTTCGGCCGCATTTGGCAGGCCAGCGCGAAGCCCTGTGCCGCTTCCGCGTCGGTCAGGGCGTCCTCGATGTAGCTGCCGGGATCATATTCGCCGGATTCCGCGTGACATTTGCAGGTGCCGCAGGCGCCGTCGCGGCAATCGAGCGGAATGTTGATGCCGGCGCGATACGACGCATCAGCAATTGTTTCGCCCGGACCGCATTGCACGAAGCGAGTGACGTCGTCCTCGAAGTTCAGCGCGATGCTGTAGGTCATTTTTATATCGTTCCTAATACAGCCAGCTTAAATATGGTAGATGTCGATCACGTGGTGGATGTAGTCGTTCTTCAGGATCACCTTCTTGCGCTTGATCACCGGCTGCGCGCCGGTGGTGTCGAGCGTATAGAACGAAGTGCCGAAATGCGTGTCCACGGTCTTGTAGCGGAAGCTGAACGTCACCCAGTTGAAGCGCAGCCGGCACACCCCGCCGGCTTGCTCCAGGATCTCGACATTGCTGATGTTATGGGACGTGCGCGGCTCGGGAAGGCTGGTGGCGCTGGACCGCTCGGTGCCGATGCGGAAGATACGATCCTCCAGCCCGCCCCGATGGGCGTAGTAGATCAGCGAAATCTCCGTCTGCGGATCGGTGACCAGCTTGTCGTCGTCGTCCCAGGCCGGCATCCAGAACTCGGCATCGGGCGCGTAGCACGCCAGCCAGGCCTGCCAGTCCTTGTCGTCCAGCATCCGCGCCTCGGCAAACAGGAACTGGCGCACGTCTTCGATCGACAGCGTGGCGGTTGCCGCCGGGGAGGTTTCCAATGTGATGGACATGCTCTGGCTTCCTACCCGCGGCCGTTGGTGTCGGCGGCCAGCGCCTTCTGCATGGTTTCCTGCCAGTATTTATGCTGGACCACGAACAGGCCCTCATCCTCGGTACGCTTGCCGCTGAGCAGCGGTTTCAACCCGATCGATGCCGCCGCCGCGTCGGGCCCGTCGATCCAATGCTCCGCACCCCGGCACATGTCGTTCCAATGCGCGGCGCGGCCCATATAGGACATCTGGCAGGCGCGGAATTCCTCCAGATCATCCGGCGTTGCCATGCCGCTGGCATTGAAGAAATCCTCGTATTGGCGGATGCGCCGCGCCCGCAGATCGGGCGCTTCGCCCTTTGGCGCGATGCAGTAGATCGTCACCTCGGTCTTATCGACCGAAATCGGGCGGTAGGTGCGGATCTGCGAGCTGAACTGGTCCATCAGGTAGACGTTCGGATACAGGCACAGATTGCGCGAGCGCTGCACCATCCAGTCGGCACTCGGCTGGCCGAATTTCGCCGCCAGTTCGTCGCGCCGGTCCCAGTTCGGCCGGTCCTCGGGGTTGGACCAGTTGGTCCAGAGCAGCAGATGGCCGTTCTCGAACGAGTAGAAGCCACCGCCCTGCTTGGCCCAGCTGCCGGCGTCCATGGCGCGGACATTGTCCACCTGCTCGGCCGCCTTGCGTCGGCTGGTGGTCGCGGCGTAGTTCCAGTGCACCGCGCTGACATGGTAGCCATCGGCGCCGTTCTCGGTCTGCAGCTTCCAGTTGCCGTCATAGACATAGGTCGAGGCGCCGCGCAGGACTTCCATGCCGTCGGGCGACTGGTCGACGATCATGTCGATGATCTTCGCCGCCTCCCCCAGATGCTCGACCAGCGGCAGGACATCGGGATTAAGGCTGCCGAACAGGAAGCCGCGATAGGATTCAAAGCGCGCGACCTTGGTAAGATCATGCGAGCCGGCCTGGTTGAAACCCTCCGGATACCCGGCCCCCTCGGGGTCCTTCACCTTCAGCAGTTTGCCGGAGTTGTTGAAGGTCCAGCCATGGAACGGACAAGTATAGGTCGATTTGTTGCCACGCTTGTGGCGGCACAGCATCGCGCCGCGGTGGCTGCACGCGTTGATGAAGGCGTTCAGCTCGCCGGCGCGGTTGCGGGCGATGAAGATCGGCTGGCGGCCCATGGTGGTGGTGAAATAGTCGTTGTTGGCCGCGACCTGGCTTTCATGCGCCAGGTAGATCCAGTTGCCCTCGAAGATGTGCTTCATCTCCAGCTCGAAGATCGCCGGATCGGTGAAGATATCACGGCCGACGCGGTAGGTGCCGCTGGCGGCATCGTCCTCGAGCGCGGTGTCGAGCGTCTTCTGGATCGAGTCGAGCATCGTATCCTCCTTTACGTGCCGCGTCCGCGGCTTGCAGGCTTATCGGGAACCCGAGGCTTTTTGAGCCGGTTCATGGTGAGAAACCCCGGAGGTTGGCGACCTCCGTCTGCGGCCACATCGCATCTTCCGAACCGGGCGGTCAAAGACTAAATGGGTCGGGACGATACCTGGGGGGTATGATATGGAGCTGAGGCATCTGCGCTACTTCGTCGCCGTGGCGCGCGAGCGGAACTTCACCCGCGCCGCCAAATCCTTGCACATCGCCCAGCCGCCATTAAGCCGCCAGGTGCAGCAGCTGGAGGACGAACTGGGCATGCTGCTGATCGAGCGGGGCAGCCGCCCGTTGCGGCTCAGCGAGGCGGGTCGGCTGTTCTATGAACAGGCCGTGCAGGTGCTGGAGCGTATCGACGAGATGCGGGCCATTGTTGGCCGCCTGCAGGAGGCCAACCGCGACCGGTTCAGTATCGGCTTCGTTGCCTCCACGCTTTATGGCAAGCTGCCGGAGGTGATCCGCTTCTACCGCGCGGCCCGCCCTGGGGTGGAGATCACGCTGCTGGAACTGACCAGCGTCGAGCAGATCGCCGCGTTGAAGGACGGCCGCATCGACGTGGGTTTTGGCCGCATTCAGCTCGATGATCCGGCGGTGGAGCGCCAGCTTCTGCGCAACGAGAAATTGATCGCGGCGGTGCCGACGAGCCATGCATTGCTTGCCGGTAAAGTCGCGCTGCGGCTGAACGATCTCGCTGCCGAGCCGCTGATCGTCTATCCGAAGGCGCCGCGCCCGAGCTATGCCGACCAGGTGCTGGCCCTGTTCCGTGATCGCGGACTGAAGCCGCCCGCGGTGTATGAGGTGCGGGAGCTGCAGACCGCCCTGGGCCTGGTGGCCGCGGAGGCCGGTGTCTGTCTGGTTCCGGCGTCGGTCGAACGCCTGCGTCGCGACGACGTGACCTACCGGAAGCTGGACCAGGAGGCGGCCGTTTCGCCGATCATCATGAGCAGCCGCAAGGGCGACCGGTCGCCGGAAATCGCGCTGGTCCTGAAGTTGATCCGCCAGATTTATCGCAAGGAGAAGATCGTGTTCGGCGCGTGATGCCGGGCGTAAGTATCCCCAGCGGCTACAGCACCGGGCGACGATCCGCCCAGGGGGCGATCGCCTCATACGCGGCGGAGGCCTGCAGCACGCCGAGATCGTCGAACCGCTTGCCGACGATCTGCAGCCCGACCGGAAGCCCCTCGGCGGTGAAGCCGCAGGGGATCGAGGCGGCGGGGTTCCAGGACATGTTGAAGGGGTGGGAGAACTCCGCCCAGGACACCCAATCCCATGCATGATCTGGCCAATGCGCCGGCATCAGCCTTTCCGCCGGGAACGCGGCGACCGAGGCGGACGGGGTCAGCAGGAAATCCCAATCCTCGAACCAGCGGTGAATGGCGGCGATATAGGCCATCTTGCGTTCACGCCGCAGCACGTAATCGGGGATCGACACCACCGCACCGCTGCGGATGCAGGCGACCAGCCCGGGGTCCATTTTTGCCTCCCATTCCGGCAGCCTTGCGGCCAGGCGGGCGATATGGGCGGCCCAGAAATAGCGGATCAGTTCCGGCCCTTCCGCCGCCCAGGGAGTTTTGACTTCCTCCACGATGGCGCCGAGTTCAGCAAACCGGCCGGCGGCGGCGCGCACCAGGGCGGCGACATCCGGGTCCACCCTTGCATGGCCGAGATTGGGGCTGAAGCCGACGCGCTTGCCTTTTATGCCTTCGCGCAGCCGCGCGAGATAGGGTGCGGGGCCGGCTTCCAGCGAGGTGTGATCGGACCAGTGCGGGCCAGCCATCACCTCCAGCATCAGCGCCGCATCGGCCACGGTCCGGGTCATCGGCCCGGAATGGGAGGTGTAGTCGCCGCTGCCGGCGGGGGAGGCGGGCACCCGGCCGTAGCTGGGCTTCAGTCCAAAGACGCCGCAGAAATGGCTGGGCATGCGGATCGAACCGGCCCCGTCGCTGCCCTGGTGCAGCGGGCCGAAGCCGGCGGCCGCGGCCGCCCCCGCGCCGGCCGAGGATGCGCCGGCGTTGTAGCCGTGCTTCCACGGGTTGTGGGTGATCCCCGTGAGCGGGCTCTGGCTGACGCCCTTCCAGCCGAATTCGGACGTGGTGGTCTTGCCGATGATGATGCCGCCCTCGTCGCGCAGGCGCGGCACGAACGGGGTGTCCTCGGTCGGCTGGTGGCCGGCCATGATGTGACTGCCGAATTGCGTCGGCATGTCCTTGGTGACCGCCAGATCCTTGATGGTGACCGGCACGCCGTGCAGCCGGCCGATCTTCTGGCCGGTCAGCAAAGCGCGTTCGGCGGTTCGGGCGGCGTCCATGGCCTGATCGGCGGCGAGGTGGGCGAAGGCGTTGATTTTCGGCTCCAGCGCGGCGATGCGGTCCAGCGTGGCGCGCATCACTTCGGTGGGGGAGATGGTTTTGCGGCGGATCAGCTCCGCCAACCGGGTGGCGGGCATGAAGCCGATATCTTCACCGATCATCAGTAAGTTGCCCGGCCGCCGGACACGTCGAACACCGCGCCGGTCGAAAAACTGCATTCCTCGCTGGCCAGCCAGCAGACCAGGGCGGCGACTTCCTCGATGCCGCCGAACCGTCCCATCGGGATTTTCGACAGCATGAACTCGATGAATTCCGGTTTCATCTGATCGAATATGGCGGTGCGCACCGCGGCGGGGGTGACGCAGTTGACCCTTATGTCGGTGGCCGCCAGCTCCTTGCCGAGCGACTTGGTCAACCCGATCACCGCCGCCTTGGAGGCCGAATAGGCGGAGGCGTTGGGGTTGCCCTCCTTGCCGGCGACCGAGGCGATATTGACGATCCGGCCGTAGCCGCCGCGCCGCATATGCGCCACCACCGCGCGGTTGGCGTAGAAAACGCCGTTGACGTTGACGTCCATCACCTGCTTCCAGGCCTCGACCGGATAATCCCAGACCGGCGCGTTCGGGCCGGTGATGCCGGCCGAGGCAACCAGGATGTCGATCCCGCCCAACGCAGCGGCGGTGGCAGCGGCGGCGCGCTGCACGGCGTCCGGATCGGTCACGTCCAGCTTTTCCACATGCGCGGCGGTCACGCCTGCGGGGTTCAGGTCCCAGATCGCCACAAGCGCGCCTTCGGCCGCCAGTCGGGCGGCAACGCCGGCGCCGATGCCCGAGGCGCCCCCGGTGATTACCGCGCGCCTGTTCGCGAACCGTCCCGCCATGCTTGTCTCTCCCTGTGTTTGTCTGCCGGCATCAGGCAGCAGGACGGGGTTGGGGGCAAGGTGGGGGGCAACCGTGACGAAATATGTGGGCGCGATCGACCAGGGCACCACCAGCACGCGCTTCATCGTGTTCGATCGGCTGGGCGCGAAGATCGTCAGCGCGCAAATGGAACATAAGCAGATTTTCCCCCGGCCCGGCTGGGTGGAGCACGACCCGGTCGAGATCTGGCACAATACCAAGGCGGTGATCGGCCGGGCGCTGGCCGAGGCCGGGCTGGGGCGGCGCGATCTGGCGGCGGTGGGGATCACCAACCAGCGTGAAACCACTATGCTGTGGGACCGCGCCGGCGTACCGGTGCACAACGCCGTGGTCTGGCAGGACACCCGCGTCGATACGCTGGTGGCCGCGTATGGCCAGGATGGCGGGCAGGACCGGTTTCGCGGCAAAACCGGCCTGCCGCTGGCGACCTATTTTTCCGCGCTGAAACTGCGCTGGCTGCTGGATCACGTGCCGGGGGCGCGCGCCCGGGCAGAGGCCGGAGACTTGCTGTTCGGCACCATCGATAGCTGGCTCGCCTGGAATTTGTTCGGCGCCCACATCACCGACGTCACCAATGCCAGCCGCACCCAGCTGATGGATTTGCGAACGCTGGACTGGGATAACGAGTTGTTGCGGGCATTCGCCATTCCCCGCGCGGTATTGCCGCGGATCGTGCCATCCAGCGCGGTGTATGGGCAGGCGCGGGGCGTGTTGGACGGGGTGACGGTGTCGGGCATTCTGGGGGACCAGCAGGCGGCGCTGGTCGGCCAGGCCTGCTTTCAGCCGGGGGAGGCGAAGAACACCTACGGCACCGGTTGTTTTCTATTGATGAACACCGGGGAAATGCCGATCGCCTCGACCGCGGGGTTGCTGACCACGGTGGCCTACCGGTTTGGCGACGCGCCGGCCTGCTACGCGCTGGAGGGCTCGATCGCGGTTGCCGGGGCGCTGGTGCAGTGGCTGCGCGATAACCTGAAGCTGATCCGCTCCAGCGCCGAGATCGAGGCGTTGGCCGCCTCGGTTCCCGACAACGGCGATGTGTATGTGGTGCCGGCGTTTTCCGGGCTGTATGCGCCGTATTGGCGCCCCGACGCGCGCGGGGTGATCGCCGGACTGACCCGGTTCGCCACCGGCGGCCACATCGCCCGCGCGGCGCTGGAGGCGACCGCGTATCAGACGCTGGATGTGCTGGCCGCGATGGAGCGCGATAGCGGCATTCCGATGGCCACCCTGCGGGTAGATGGCGGGATGGTGGTGAACGAGCTGCTGATGCAGTTCCAGAGCGACCTGCTGAACCTGCCGGTGGTCCGGCCGCGCTGCATCGAAACCACCGCGCTGGGTGCGGCCTACGCCGCCGGGCTGGCGGTCGGCTACTGGCGGGGAACCGAGGATCTGGTGCGCAACTGGGCCGTCGGGCAAAGCTGGCAGCCGGCGATGGACCCGGACCGGCGGGCGGCGTTGAAATCGCAGTGGAAGAAGGCGGTCAGTCGGTCGTTCGATTGGATTTAGCTGCCAATAAGGAGTCCGTCTTTGACGGATAGTCCCTGATCGAGTTTGGAGTGGGACGAGGGCAAGAGTGAGCGGCATCGCCGTGAGCGGGACCTGCCGTTCAGGCTGGCAATCGACCCGTTCGACGGTCAGACGGTGGAACAGCCCGATGGCCGACAGAATTATGGCGAAAGGAGAATGCAGGCAATTGGGATCTTAGGCGAGCGAATGCTGTTCTGCGTCTACACAGACCGAGGCCAGACCGGACGCATTATCAGTCTGCGCCGATGCGGGCGCTCGATCCGCAGCGCGCGGCGCGCCAGAAGAGCGTTCCCGCGGAGGGTTAGCCGCCGCAGAAAACTATCCCTTGTCCACCTCGCCGCCGGCGGCGACCCAGTCCTTGAATCCGCCGAGGTTGCGGACATCGGAAAAACCGAGGTCGCGCAGCGTCTTGCCGGCCAGCGCGGCGCGGCCGCCTGAGCCGCAATACAGGATCACCGGGCGGTCGGTGCGGAAGGCCGGGTCATAGGTCTGCGCGTCCGGGGCGGCGCGGAATTCCAGCAGCCCGCGGGATACCGCGATGGCGCCCGCAACCTTGCCGGCGACGGCGATTTCCGCGCCGTCGCGCAGATCCACCACCAGCGCATCGCCGGTCGCCATCAGCTTTGCGGCATCCGCCGGGGTGATGTCGGGCACTTGCGCACGGGCGGCGGCGAGCAGGTCTTTCAGCGTGGTGGCCATGGCGGGTTCCTTTTCCGGGTTGGAAGCCATCTTGTCCCGCGCTGGCGCGAGGGGCAACCGATCAGCACGAAGTTCATGGTTTGTTCATATCGCGGTTCCAACCTGGCGGGATGGCGGATTGTCCCGTTCCCCCGAGCGAAGCCTTCATCGCCCGTTTCCTGCGCCGGCTGCCGCCGGAGCTGGCTGCCAGCTTCACGCCGGATCAGCTGGCGGCGGTGCAGCACGCGTTCGGAATGCGCTATGCGATGGACCATGCGGTGGATGTGCGGCGCACGATGTCGCTGCCTTGGGGGCGATTCTATCTGGTTCTGCTGGGCGGCCGCGATCTTCGGCGCGAGCCGCGGCGTTGGCTCGGGGCCTGAACATTGCCCGCTTGGTTGCCGCCGCCTAGCGTAGGCGGATGATTCGCGTCACCCATACGCTCTCGATCGACCCGCGCGACATCGAGGAAAGCTTCGTGCGCGCTTCCGGCCCCGGTGGGCAGAATGTCAACAAGGTATCCACCGCGGTGCTGCTGCGCTTCAACCTTACGGCCGCGGCGATGCCCGACGAGGTGCGCGCCCGGCTGGTGCGGCTGGCCGGCAAGCGGCTGAGCCAGGACGGCGTGCTGCTGATCACCGCCCAGCGCCACCGCACCCAGGACCGCAACCGCACCGACGCGCTGGCGGCGCTGCTGGATTTGGTACGCCGGGCCACTATCCGCCCGATCAAGCGGGTGAAGACGCGCCCGACCTTGGCCTCCAAGCGGCGCCGGGTGGATGCCAAGACGCTGCGCGGTGCGATCAAGCGCGGCCGGGCGGCGCCGGCGGGGGACGCTTAGTCACGCGACCAGCGCCCGCAGGATCAGCAGGGTGGCCAACGCGCCAAGCACCGCCAATGCGACCGGGCGGTGCAATTTCGGGCTGGAGGTGCGAAATCCGATCACACCCAGCCGCGAGCCGATGAACAGGCCGGGCAGCGCGGTCGCCGACAGCAGAGCCGCATCCAAGTCGATCATGCCGCGCAGCAGCAGGGTCGCCAGCCCGGCTAATCCGGTGGCGGCGAAGACGACGATGATCGAGGATCTCGCCACCAGACCGACGGGTGGCATGGCCAGGAAATAAGCCACGATTGGTGGTCCCGGTATTGCCGCCAAGCCGTTGGTGATGCCGGAAATAACCCCAACCGCCCAGGCCAGCCCGGCCGGCGGCCGGGCCGGCAGCCGCAAACCGGCACCGAGCAGTGCCACCGAGGCGGCGATCAGCAGGCCGATCGCCAGCCGCACCCGGTCGGGCGGCAGGCTGGTCAGCAAGCGGATGCCGAGCGGCGTTCCGAGCACCAGCCCGGCGACGATCCAGCGCGTGCTGCGCCAGTCGCATTGGCGCCAGGACCCGCGCAGATCAGCAAATGCCGCGAGCGCCTGCAACAGCACCACGATCGGCACCACCCGCGCCGGCGGCAGCGCCAGGCTGAGCAGCGGCACCGCTGCCAGGGCGAAGCCGAAGCCGGTGAAGCCCCGCAATATCGCGGCAAAAAAGATCCCCAGCGCGACGAGAATGGCGGTCCAAATCATGCCGCCAGCCTGCCCGACGGCGCGTGGCGGCACCAGGGACCGGGGTGCCGGCGGCGCATGGAAACAGGGCCGGATCGACACTTCCGGCGGAAAGGGTTGCCAACCCTGGCCAAAGCAAATATAATTCGTGGGATGAACAGGAATCTGCGCGCCGGTCCCCAAAGCAGGCGCCGACCAGACGGGTGTTTTAATCGGTATCCGGCTGAAGAAACCGATCGTTTCGTCCCAACAAGAAATGGCTCGATTGGCCATTACTCGGGGTTCCGGTCCGCAATAGTGTCGTTTAGATTCTGGTGGATGCTTCCAGTTTTACTGGCCGGTCTGCTGATCTGTGCGCCGCGCCAGCTGCGCGCGGAACAACCGGCTGAGCCCACTCCGAATAACGGCATCGCTGCCGATTTCCCCGCCGATTCGCCG
>JAYTXR010000002.1:0-17228 GCA_043742865.1 Acetobacteraceae bacterium | reverse complement strand
GTTGCCGGCAATATTGATGCTGGCATTCTATTTTCCGCCGGAGAACGCCATCGGCGCGGCGCGACCCGCGCGATTCGCCAAATATCTGACCCGTCTCGGCCATCCGGTCGTCGTGGTGTCGCAATGGCTGGACGGGCTTCCCGCCACGGCCGCGATCCGGGTGCCCGCTGCCGATGAGAGCGGCCGCGTGATATTCTGGTACAGCAACCTGCTGCGGATTATCGCCCGCGCGGTGATGCCCTATGACGACCGCCTGCCTTGGGCGCCACATGCGTTCAGGGCGGCATCCGCTGTGCTGGCTCGCAATCGGGATCATGTCTTATTCTCCAGCTACCCGCCTGCCGCGACCCATCTGGTCGCGCTGGCACTGAAACTGCGCTATGGCACCCCCTGGGTCGCGGATTTCCGCGATCCGCTGTCGAACGCCCCGGACCGTTTCGCCAAACGCGCCCAGCTGATGGATACGATCCTCGAGCGGCTGATCTTTCGCTACGCCGATGTCATCATCGCCAATACCGATGCCGTCAAGCAGATCTGGCTGGAGCGCTACCCGCAATGGAAGGATAAGATCCAGCTGATCTGGAACGGCTTTGATCGCGAGGACGGGATTGCCCACCGGCCAGCCAGTACTCGGACCCGGCGCACCATCGCCCATGTCGGAACGATCTACGGCCGGCGGAACCCCGGGCCGCTGATTGCGTCGCTGGATCGCCTGATCACCGCCGGCTCGCTCTCACCCGGGAGCCTCCAGCTGCGCCTCATTGGTCCGGTTTTCAACGGCTGCCTCGATCCGTATGCCGATATTCGCCAGCGTTTGGAGGCGCTTGGTTGCCTTCACATCGAAGATCGGATGGCGCCGCAGTCCGAGGCGGTCGAGGAGATCCTGGAGGCGGACTGCCTGCTTCTGCTCGACCTCGTTGCCGAAGGCCCCGGCATTCAACTACCGGCCAAGGTCTTTGACTATATCCGCGCCTGCCGCCCGATCCTGGCGATCACCCCCACATATTCGGTCACCAGCCGGATATTGGCCAACTCCGGCATTCCCCATCTCTGCGTTCCCCCCTCGGCGCCCATCGAGGAACTCGACCGTGCCATTCAGGATTTTCTGGAATTGCCGCGGACCCTGATCCGCCCAAGTGCGGCCTTTTGGAGCGACTTCGATGGAGCCAGCCAGACTTACGTCCTGGCCAACCTGATCTCCCGGATCTCGCCGCGATCCGGGACGGCGCGCGAATCTGTGCCGCAAGTCGGGCAATTTCACCCCTCCTGAACCGGCTCCAACGCCGCCAGCCGCCGCATTTCGATCAGCTGCCAGATCACCAGAATCGGAATGCCGACCGCGATGTCGCGCGCGCGCCGCAACAGCGAGACCGCGAGTGCCATTTCCGCCGGCACGCCGAATAAGGCGCCGATCCCGGCATAGGCCGCCTCCTGCACACCGGCGTAGCCAGGCACCAGGAACGCCGTGGCCAGCACCGCATGCAACAGCCCCTCGATCGCCAAGGCGTCGATCAGTCCGACCGGAACCCCCAGCAACCGAAAGGCGATCCACCCGCCCACGCCGGTGCCGATCCAGCCGAGGATGTGGGCCGCGAAGCTGCAAGCAACGCCCCGTTTGGACCGGTAAAGCTCGGCCAGCTCGGCCTGCAGCGCGCCGATGCGGTCCTGGGTGAAAGAAAATCCGCTGCGCGCGATAAGCTGGCTGAGCCGGGCCAGCGGCGAAACCCCCCGCAGCTGCATCCAGATGAACCCGACACAGAGCCCGAGGGCCAGCACCAGGCCGGCCGCCATCGGCACCGCGAGGGTGCCGCCATTGCCATGCGCCAGAACCACCAGCATGCCAAAAGCGGCGAACGCGATCTGGGCAAGAAACTCCGCGGTGACATCCACCACCGTGGACGCGGTGGCCTGGCGCAGGCCGACGCCATGGCTGGCGACCGCCCGCACACCGGCGATGAAGCCTCCCACCTGGGAGAATGGCAGGCAGTTCGCTGCCGATTCGCGGACCATCCGGCCCCAGATCATCACCCCGAGCCGGCGCCAGCCCAGATACGGACCAAGAGACGGCAGCGTCAGGTCCCAGGCGGCGCCATTGATCGTGAACAGCACCATCTGCCAGCCACAGAGCCCGGCGAAGCCAGCCAGGCTGACCGAGAACATGGTGGCCAACACCCGAGTGAATCCGTACCAGCCGACCAGCAGCGTGGCGAGTAGCAATCCGGCGAAGGCCAGCAGAACCGAGATTTTGCGCAAGCGGTTCAAAGACTCATTTTTCTAATGCCGCGTGTTCATAAGGCAGACCGGCATCGCCAGCACTCGACGCGCCCGGCACGAAAGCTATAGTGACGGAGATGTCACGCGAGACCGCAACGATCCGCCCTGAGACAACCCGAAGCCACCGTGGGACGGCACCCGGAACAGGATCGCCGTGACATTCGCGCTGACCTGGTTGGCCGCACCGATCGCCGGGCTCGGCATGCTGCAATGCCTGGGGGGGGTGCTCGCCGCCCGCCGGTTCGTCACCCGCCGGGTGCCAACGCCGGCGATGCTGCCGCCGGTCACCGTGCTCAAGCCGCTCTGCGGCGATGAACCGCTGCTGGAACAGGCGCTCGCCTCCTGCTGCCAGCAGGACTACACGGCGTTTCAGATCGTCTTCGGCGTGCAGGATGCGGCCGACCCCGCGCTCGCGGTCGTCGAACGCCTGCGGGCGCGGTTCCCCGGCTGCGACATCACCGTGGTGGCCGATCCGACACCGCACGGACCCAACCGCAAAATCGCCAACCTGATCAACATGCTGCCGGCGGCCCGGCACGACCTGCTGGTAATTTCCGACAGCGATCTGCACGTAGCCCCGGATTATCTGCGAGCGCTGGTCGCCGCTCTGCATCGGCCAGGTGTCGGCCTGGTCTCGACGCTGTATGTCGGCCTGCCGGGCGGCCCCGGCTGGCTGCAACGCCTGGGCGCCACCCAGATCAGCCATGTTTTTCTGCCCGGCGCGCTGCTCGGCCGCGCGTTCGGCCGGCAGGATTGCCTGGGCAATACGATGATCCTGCGGCGCGACACGCTCGAACGTGCCGGCGGCCTGGCGCGGCTGTCGCACGAACTCGCCGACGACAACGTGCTTGGGCAGCTGGTTCGCGGCCTCGGCCTGACGGTCGGGCTGGCCGGCATCGTCACCGCGGTGACGGTTCCGGAGACAACCGCCAGCGCGATGTGGCAGCACGAAATCCGCTGGGCCCGGACCATCCGGACGCTGGCTCCGGCCGCCTTCGCCGCTTCGGCGATCCAGTATCCGATCTTCTGGGCTGCGCTGACCGTGCTGCTGAGCTGGGGCGCGCCGTGGAGCGTGGCGTTGCTGGCCGCCGCCTGGGCAGTCCGCGCGGCTGCCGCTTCCGGGCTGGAGCGGATATTGCGCCCGCTGCTCGCCCGCCGGCCGGTCCCGACGCCGCACTGGCTGCTGCCGCTGCGCGATTGCCTGTCGATCCTCGAGATCGTGGCAGGCTTCGCCGCCGACAACGTCGTCTGGCGCGGCCACAGCTTGCGCACCGGAACCAGCCTGGCGTCCCGCCCGGCGGAATAATCGCCCCAATATCGCGATCAAGGGCGCGGTCGCACTTATAGTGATCAAGGGCGAGGTCGCGCCAGGGCCGCCAGCAAGGTGGGGACGAAGACCAGACTTGCCACCAGCGTGCAGCCCAGGCTGGTCAGCAACAGCACCCCCATGCTGGAGGTGCCGGGATGGGCGGATAGCGCCAGCGCGCCGAACGCCGATCCGGTGGTTAAGGCCGAGAACAGCACCGCCCGCGCCGTTGCCGATCCCAGAACCGCCATTTGGCCGGCCCGCCAGTTCATAACGAAATAGACGTTGAACGACACGCCGACGCCCAGCAGCACCGGCAGGGCGATGATGTTGGCGTAGTTCAGCGGAATCGGCGCCAGCACGGCGATCAGCACGGTCAGCATCGCCGACAGCGCCAGCGGCGCCAGCACCAGCCCGACATCGAGCGGCCGGCGCAAACTGACCAGCAGGATCAGCGCGATGCCCGCCACCGCGGTCAGCGCAGCTGTACGAAAAGCGCCGACGATGGTCGCACTGGTCGCCACGATCGTCACCGCCGGCCCCCCGGCATTCGGAGCCTGGACCAGCACCTGTTCGACGAACCGGAACAGCCCCTGGCTGTCGCTCGCCTGCCGCTTGGGCACCACTTGCACCCGGGCGCGCCCGTCCGGCAGAACCCAGTCCACGGCGATGGCCGGTGGAATGGCGTCCAGGGTGACCGCATGGGCGTTGAGTGCCGTAGTCAGCTGCATCAACTCGTTGGGCAGGAAGCGGGTCAGCATGTCGTCAACCTGGTACAGCATCGGCTCGCTTGCCTGGCGTAGCCGCCGCAGATCCTGGGCAATGGCCGCCAGGATGTGGCCGGACGGCAGCTTCGACAGGGCGCGCTCGATCGGTTCGAGCGTTTCCTCCGCGGCCTGGCGGATCTGCTTCGGCGACGGCGGCATAGCCATATCGGGCACCGATAGCGACGGCGCCAGCAGACTTCTTGCATCGGCGATCAGCGCCAGCTTGGTGGCCTGATCGTCCGGCACAAAGCTGTTGATGGAAATGGCGCGCTCAACCAGATCCAGTCGGGCCAGCCGGGCGGCGACGGTTGCGGCCTCCCGCGCATCTTCGGTCATGATTTCGATGGTGAATGGGTTCGTCACCGGCGAGGCCATCAAGTCATAGAGGGTGCGGACCGCCTCAGTACTGGGGTCCTTGGTGTGAAGCGGATCGGCATCGAACGCCAGATGCGGGGTCAGCACAGCCCCCAGCGCGGCGCAGGACACGAACAGCGCCAATAACGGCCGGTGCCATTTTCGCACCTCCCGATCCATCGCAACACCCCAGCGCAGCTCCGCAGACACGATGTCGCGCCGCGGGGCGAACAGCGTGATCGCCGCAGGCAGGAAGATGATCGTGCAGAGGAAGGCGATGATCATCCCGACCCCCGCGATCAGCCCGAGTTCGGCGACGCCGCGAAACTCCGTCGGCACGAACGCCAGAAAGCCGGCCGCGGTGGCCGCCGCGGCCACTGCCACCTGGCCGCCGGCCTGGCGCGCGGTTGCGGCCAACGCATTCTCCAATCCAGCCATATGTTCCCCGGCGTCGCGGAACCGGACGCAGAACTGGATCGCGAAATCCACGGCGATGCCGACGAACAGAATGCCGAACCCCACCGACACCAGGTTCAGTGTGCCCACGGCGGCGGCGGCAAAGGCGATTGTCAGCAGCAGCCCGAGCCCCAGCGTGAGTAGGATCGGCACGATCAAGCGCCAGGTTCGCACCGCGAAATACAGCCACAGCGCGATCAGCGCCACGCTGACCGCCAGTCCGGACAGCACGCCCTGGGCGACGGTCGCGAATTCGTCATCGGCCAGGGCAACGGCGCCGGTGATCCGTACCCGGGCATCGCCGGATTTCACATAGGGCAGGGTTCGCGCGACCTCTCGCATCGCGTCCTGCCCGGTCCCTCCCGGTCGCAGGGCGGCGAAATCGAGTCTCGGCCGCGCCAGCACAAAGCGGTATGGGCCGCCGAGATCGGCCATCCCGCCGCCGATCAGCTGCATCCACGACAGCGGTTCCGCCCGCCCGTCCAGCACCGCCTCCATGGTGTTATGAAACGCCGCCAGCGCCGGTTCGATCGACTTGAGGTCGACCTGTCCCAGTTCCACGCCATGCCCCAGCAGCGCCAGGGCCCCAAACAAACCGCGGATGCTCGGATCCGCCGCCAGCTGTCCTAGAAACGGCTGCGCGTCGATGATGCGGTCGAGCAGCCCGGAAAGCGTCTTCGGATCGAGCAGAAGCAGCCCCTCGCGAGACCAGAATGGGTCCGCGTCCGGACGCCGGACCTGCAGGAAATGAACCGGATCGGCCGCCAGCGCTCCGCTCAACGCCGCCGCGGTGGCCTCGGCTTCCTCGGGGTTCCTGGCATCGATCACCGCGACCAGCAGATCGTTGAATTGCGGGAAATCCCGGTTGAAGGCGATCGAGGCCCGCCGCCAGCCCAGGGTTTCGGGAAACATCAGGTTGGTGTTGGTGCTGATGCCGAGATGACCCGCCGCGAACACGGCGCTGAGCGCCGCGGCCAGCAGGCTGACGCAAACGACAACACGGGCATGCCGGTGGACATGCCCGACAATGCTGACGAGCACATGCTGGAAAATCATCAGGAAACCGGTTCGCCGCGAATGATCCGGCCGCATTGGCGGCCGGCGGTGGTTCGAGTCCGCGTTTCATTAGCGGATCGGGTGCGCGTTGAGCAAGCCGTCGTCCCAGGAGCAAGCCGTTGTCCAAGCCCGGTAGCCTCTTGACATCAGCGCCTGGGGCCGATGCAGAATGGAACCGGCCAAGGCGGACCGCCCGTATGGGAGCCATCGATGACCGAAATCAGCCTGTTCGGCCTGGCCGGCAAGAAAGCGATGGTGATCGGCGGCGGCCAGGGCATGGGCGAAAGCTCCGCCCGGTTGCTGGCACAAGCCGGCGCGGATGTCGCGGTGATCGACATCGTGCCCGAACGGGCGGAGCGGGTTGCTTCCATTGTCACCGGGTTGGGACGGCGCGGCATTCCGGTGATCGGAGACGTGCTGGACGATGCGCAAATCCCGGCTTTGGTCGCCGCGGCGGCAGCGCAGCTTGACGGCATCAACGCCATGGTCGCCATCGTTGGCGGCGCCGCTTTCGGCCCTCTGCTGGAGACCACGGCCGCGGTGTTCGACCAGCAGATCCACCTCAATTTACGGTATTTCTTCCTGACCGCGACCGAAGTGGCGAAAGTCATGATCCGCCGCGGCGAGCCGGGGGCGATCGTCGGGATCGCCTCGGTGGATGGGCAGCGCTCGGCGCCGATGCGCGGTGTCTATGGCGCGGCCAAGGCCGGGCTGATTAACCTGGTGCAGACCATGGCGGTGGAATGGGCGCCGCACCATATTCGCATCAATGCCATCGCTCCCGGCCACATCACGACGCCGCGGCTGTTCGATACGCCGTCCCGGGTTTCCGCGTATGCCAACAGCCTGTTGCCGGCCCGCCGGCGCGGCACCCCCGAAGACATCGGCAAAGCGGCGCTGTTTCTGGTCTCGGACCTATCCACTTATATCAGCGGCACGACGCTGGACGTGGACGGGGGTTTGCTGGCGCAAAATCTATTCCCGCACGGCCTGCCCGGCAGCAATTAGGCCGATGTCCCCTGAACCCGCATTTTTCTATGGGAAAATGCCGGGAAAAAACGTAGTTTCATCAGTCATCGAATAAGGGGAAACCACCATGGCAGAGGTTCAACAAGCGACCCTAACCAAGGCACAGGCTAGGCCAAAGCCCGCCGCGAAGCCAACTGCGCCGGCTATCTCGCTGCCGCGCACCCCTGACCAGATACTTGGACCGTTCTACCCGCTCAGCCTGAAACCCGACACGACCGGCGATCTGACCAGAAAGGGCCGTGCCGAGGGCCAGGTGCTGTATGTCACCGGCCGGGTGCTGAGCACCGCCGGCAAGCCGGTCGCCGGCGCCAAAATCGAGATCTGGCAGGCCAACAGCCGCGGCCGCTACCGCCACCCCAACGACGACAGCGCCGTGCCGCTCGACCGGAATTTCACCGGCTATGCAATGCTGGAAAGCGGCAAGGACGGACGCTATTGCCTGAAAACCATCCGCCCGGCCAGCTACGAGACCTCGCCGGGGAATTTCCGCCCGGCGCATCTGCATTTCAGCGTCACCAGCAAGCGGGAACAGCTGACCACGCAAATGTATTTCGAGGGCGACAAATACAACGACCTCGACCCCTTCCTGCAAAGTGCGAGGCGCAAGGAGGCGTTGATCACTCACCCGCTTGCGGCGACCGGCGACATGGAGCCGGGTTCGGAGGCGGTAGAATTCGACATCGTTCTGATGCGCGGCTGAGGCGCCACGACGTTCTGATGCGCGGCTGAGGCGCCACAATGTTCTGATGCGCGGCTGAGGCCTCCCGCGTCAGCTTCTATACCAGGCTATGCACGATCACCGGCCCGGCTATGGCTGTGGTTGGCCCGGTGAGCAGCGGCGCCAGGTTTTGCTCGATCCAGACAAGCCCGCGTCGGTTGGACTCCTCGGCACCCGCATGATCGTCGAAGATGCTGATCGCCGTCACGGTGTCATCGGGCGCATAGACGACGTAGTAGGCCCGGAATCCCGGCACGTCGCTGATGATCGCGATCGCCCCCTCCTTGATCGTGCGGGCAACCGCTTCGGCGGTGCCAGGCTTGGCTTTGTTCTGACGGATGGCTGCGTACACGGTTCCCTCCTCTGAGATTGAGGCTCGATCGCCAGCCGGGGCCGGCCTTCGGATCGCCCTTCAGCACCAACATAGCGCGAAGCGGCGCAAGAGCCAGACCCCCCGCTTGCGGCTCACGCGGGAAGCAAGACAGCCAGGACCGGCCTGGCTATAAGCCGCGCCATGGCACCGATCCGATTGCTGACCTTCTCGACGCTGTTTCCCAACAGCCTCCAGCCCAACCACGGCATCTTCGTGCAGAACCGGCTGCGCCATCTGGTCGCCAGCGGCGAAGCGCTCAGCACCGTGGTCGCACCGGTGCCGTATTTCCCTTCCGCCCACCCGCGCTTCGGCGAATGGGCCAAACACGCGGCAGTTCCCCGGCTGGAACAGCGTCACGGCCTGGCCATCCACCATCCGCGCTTTCTGGTGGTGCCAAAAATCGGCATGACGATCGCGCCCTGGCTGCTGTACCGCGCCGCCCTGCCCTATATATACCGGCTGATCGCCGCCGGGACCCGGTTCGACGCGATCGACGCGCATTATTTCTACCCCGATGGCGTGGCCGCGGTTTGGCTGGGTCATAAACTCGGCCTGCCGGTGGTGGTGACCGCGCGCGGCACCGATGTGAACCTGATCCCGCAATACCCCAGGCCGCGCCGGATGCTGCAACAGGCTATCGCCGGGGCCGCAGCGGTGGTCGGGGTCAGTTCGGCGTTGCGCGACGTGCTGCTGGAACTTGGCGCCAGACCGGAGCAGGCCCACACCCTGCGCAACGGCGTGGAGACCGACATCTTTAGCCCGCACCCGGACCGCTGCGCCATCCGCGCCGAACTGGGCCTGCGGCGGAAAACGCTGATCTCGGTCGGCGGGCTGATCGAGCGCAAGGGCCATCACCGCACGATCCAGGCGATGCGCCAGCTGCCGGAGTTCGAGCTGATCATCGCCGGCGAGGGCCCGGAGCGGGCCAAATTACAAACCCAGATCGACCAGGCGGGCCTGTCGGAGAGGGTGCGCCTGCTCGGATCCCGCCCGCACGCAGAGCTGCCGGCGCTGTACAGCGCGGCCGACGCGATGGTGCTGGCCTCCTCGCGGGAGGGCTGGGCGAATGTATTGCTGGAATCGATGGCCTGCGGAACTCCGGTGGTCGCCAGCAACATCTGGGGCAACCCGGAAGTGGTGCGCAGCCGCGACGCCGGGGTAATCTACGATCCGAACACGCCCGAGGGCATCGTCGCCGGCGTGCGCGACCTGTTCGCCAATCCGCCCACACGTGCCGCCACCCGGGCCTATGCTGAGCCCTTCAGTTGGGATGAAACCACTGCCGGGCAGCTGGCCCTTTTTCGCCAGATACTTACCGGGACGTAAAATCCGCGATGGAAAACGCTGCCGAACCGTGCTCAAATCGGTCAACGGCCTTGAAATAGACACGGGATACCTATGAAGCGGCGCCAGATCCTATCGCTGCTCGGCGGCACGGCGTCGGCGCTGCCGTTACGCACATGGGCACAGATTCCGGCGAAGGTTTACCGCATCGGCGTCCTCAACCCGTTAGGTGCCGATGGCGGCCCGTTCGATGCACCCTTTATCCGTGGCCTGGCCAAGCATGGCTACACGGAGGAGAGGAATTTGGTAATCGAGCGTCGTGGCGCGGAAGGCCATCTGGAGCGGCTGCCACAACTGCTCGCGGAGATCGTGGCCAGCAAGGTGGATGTCATCGTCGCGTTCAGCTATAATTCCGCGCTCGCGGCCAAACAGGGGACGACGCTTCCGGTGGTGGGCTACTCGGTGGGCGATCCGGTCGGCACCGGACTGGTCGACAGCCTGGCACGGCAGGGCGGCCACCTGACCGGCATTTCCGATGTATCGGCGCAGGTCACGCCCAAACGGTTGGACCTGCTGAAACAATTCGCCCCGAAGCTGCGCCGGGTGGCGGTGCTGTACAACGCCGACGACCCCGCGATGCGGCTGCGCTTTGTCGCGGCGGAGGCCAGCGCCAGGGATCTAAGCGTCATTTTGGACCCGTTGGGCGTGCGCGAGCCCGCCGATTTCGAACAGGCCTTCGGGGCCATGAACCGCAACCCGCCGGATGGCATTCTGATGGTCTCCGACCCGCTGACCAATCTGAACCGAAAGGGCATTTTCGCCTTTGCCGAGGCGCATCGGCTGCCGGCCATCTACGAGTATGACTTTATCGCCCGCAGCGGCGGCCTGATGTCGTACGGCCCGGATCTGGACGAAAGCTTCGACCGCGTGGGCGCCCTGGTGGATCGCATCCTGCGGGGGGCGAAACCGGGCGAATTGCCATTCGAACAGCCGACGCTGTTTCGCTTCGTGTTCAACCAGACAGCCGCCAAGGCGATCGGCATCGAAGCGCCGGCATCGTTGCTCGCATTCGCCGATGAGGTGATCGACTGAGTTCGCGCGGCCTGGTCAAACTCCCCGCCATACCGGCGTGCGCTTGGTCAGGAACGCGTCCATGCCTTCGCGGAAATCCTCGCTGGTGTAGCATTGCACGATCAAATCCTCGTCCGCCCCCGCCTCGCCAGGCGTTTCGCCCAGTCGGCGCAAGGCTTCCTTGGTTGCCTGCAACGTCAACGGCGCGTGACCGGCGATTATCTGGGCCAGTTCGGTGGCGCGCTTGGCCAGGGCGTCGGCGTCCGCCAGCACTTCGCTAAGCAACCCGATCGCGCGGGCTTCCTCAGCGCCCACCAGCCGGGCGGTGAAGATGATCTCCTTCACCCGGGCTGGGCCGATCAGCGCCGATAGCCTGGCGTAGTTGGCCATCGACAGGCAGTTGCCGAGCGTGCGCGCGATCGGGAAGCCGAACCGGGCATTGACCGCGCCGATCCGCAGGTCACAGCAGGCCGCGATCGCCGCCCCGCCGCCGGTGCAGGCGCCAGAGATGGCGGCGATGCTGGGCACCCGGCAGCGCTCCAGCGCGCCCAGCACCCGGTCGATCCGCGCCTCATAGGCAATGCCGTCCTCGGGGGCGGAGAACGCGCGGAACTGCGAAATGTCGGTGCCGGCGGCAAAGGCCTTTTCCCCCATGCCGGTGATCACCAGCGCGCGCATTGACGGATCGTCGTGGATGTCGGCGCAGATCTCCGCCAGCCGCTCATACATGGCGAAGGTCAGCGCATTGCGCGCCTGCGGCCGGTTGAACACGATACGGCCGATGCCATCCTGGGCCTCGTAAAGCAGCTCGTCGGTCATGCGCTGTCCTGTCTCGTCTGGAGGGGTCGCACGGCTTTACCCGACTCCCGCGCTCGGGTCTTGTTCTCTGGATGTCGAGGCAGCTGCCTGCGCCCCGGCTATATAGCTGGAATGCCCTGGGAGACGGTTGAATCGGCTTGGGTTTGCCCTTAGTTTGGCTCCAACTCGGTAAAGGCTGAAAACTACTGCCCGGTTCGCGAGGCCAAACCTCCCGGAGCTAACCTCCCAGGGTCTACCTTGCGGGGTCAAACAATTTGCCAGCGGCGCCGGAAGGCTAAAATTCTGGCGATGGAGAGGAGTTCGTCTTGCAGCCGACCGATATCCGCGACCCCGAGTATTTCCACAAAGTCGTGGACTGCCAATGGGCCTGCCCGGCGCATACGCCGGTTCCCGAATACATCCGCCTGATCGCCGACGGTCGGTATGCGGATGCCTATATGATCAACTGGAAGTCCAACGTCTTCCCCGGCATCCTCGGCCGCACCTGCGACCGCCCGTGCGAACCTGCCTGCCGGCGCGGCCGGGTGGATGAGGAGCCGGTCGCGATCTGCCGGCTCAAACGCGTCGCCGCCGATTTCAAGGGCGACGTCTCCTCCCGGATGCCGCCGAAACCCACCACGCGCAACGGTCGCCGCATCGCCCTGGTCGGCGCCGGTCCGGCATCCTTGACCGTGGCGCGCGACCTGGCGCCGCTGGGCTACGAGATCGTGCTGTTCGACGGCGAGCCGCGCGCCGGCGGCTTTATTCGCAGCCAGATCCCCAAATTCCGCTTGCCCGAGGAGGTCATCGACGAGGAAGTCGCCTATATCGTCGATCTCGGCATCGAAACCCGCTACGGCCAGCGTATCGACAGCCTGAAGGGCCTGCTGGCCGAGGATTACGACGCGGTGTTCGTCGGCTGCGGCGCGCCGCGCGGCCGCGACCTCGATCTGCCGGGGCGGCAGGAGGCGGCGGCCAACATCCATATCGGCATCGACTGGCTGTCCTCGGTTTCGTTCGGCCACGTCACCAGCATCGGCAGACGCGTGATCGTGCTGGGCGGGGGCAACACCGCGATGGATTGCTGCCGGTCCTCGCGCCGGCTCGGCGGCGAGCTGGTCAAGGTCGTCGTTCGCAGCGGCTTCGAGGAGATGAAGGCGTCCCCCTGGGAGAAGGAGGACGCGCTGCACGAGGATATCCCGATCCTGAATTTCATGGTCCCCACGCGGTTTGTGCACGCCGACGGCCGGCTGACCGGCATGATGTTCGAAAAAGTGCACGCCCAGTACGACCAGAATAATCGTCGCAAACTGGTGCCGACCGGCGAGGCGGAGATATTCGTCGAGGCTGACGACGTGCTGATCGCGGTCGGCCAGGAAAATACATTTCCGTGGATCGAGCGCGATGCCGGGCTGGAATTCGACAAATCGGGCATGCCGGTGGTCAATGAGGCCACGTTCCAGTCCAGCAACCCGAAAGTATTCTTCGGCGGGGACGCCGCGTTCGGACCGAAGAACATCATCTGGGCGGTGGCGCATGGCCACCAGGCGGCGATCTCCATCCACAAATTCTGCGAGGGCGAAGATGTGTCGGTCCGCCCGCCGCCGATGGTGACCTTGGTCAGCCAGAAGATGGGCATCCATGAGTGGAGCTATGACAACGACATCTCCAACGACGACCGTTTCAAAGTGCCGCTGAAGGACAAGCAGATTGCGCTGCGCAGCATCAAGACCGAGGTGGAACTCGGCTTCGATGTGCAGCTCGCCTTCAAGGAAGCCCAGCGCTGCCTGAACTGCGACATCCAGACCGTGTTCGCCGAGACGGCCTGCATTGAATGCGACGCCTGCGTCGATATCTGCCCGGTGGATTGCATCACCTTCACCGAGAACGGCGAAGAAGCGGAATTGCGGGTCCGTCTGACCACGCCGGCGACCAATCTGACGCAGGATTTGTATGTCTCGGACCGGCTGAAGACCGGGCGGATCATGGCCAAGGACGAAGACCTTTGCCTGCATTGCGGCCTCTGCGCCGAACGCTGCCCCACCGGTGCGTGGGACATGCAGCGCTTCCTGCTCGATATGTCCCAGGCTGCCACCATGAAGGCCGAACACGCATGCTCCAGTCGCTAGAACGCCCCGCCTTGCAGCGGACCAACGACTTCGTCGTCAAGTTCGCCAACGTCAACGGCTCCGGCTCGGCCAGCGCCAATGCGCTGTTCGCCAAGTCGATCCTGCGGATGGGCGTGCCGGTGGCGCCGCGCAACATCTTCCCGTCCAACATCCAGGGCCTGCCGACCTGGTACGAGGTGCGGGTGTCGGAGGCCGGCTACCTGGGCGCGCGCGGCGGCGCCGATTTGATGGTGGCGATGAACCCGCAGACCTGGGCGGAGGATGTCGCCTCGATCGTGCCCGGCGGCTACCTGTTTTACGACAACACCAAGCCGATGCCGGCCTCGCGATTTCGCGACGACGTCCATGTGATCGGCGTGCCGCTGACCGAGATGTGCAACGCCGAGTACACCGATAGTCGCCAGCGTCAGCTGTTCAAGAACACCATCTATGTCGGCGCCATCGCAGCATTGCTGGACATGGAAATCGGCGTCACCGAGACGCTGCTGGCGGAGCAGTTCCGTGGCCGCGACAAGCTGATCGCCGCTAATGTGCATGCTCTGCATATGGGCCGGGACTGGGCCAGGGCAAACCTGGAATGCCCGATCGGGCTGCGCGTGCGCCGGTCCGACAAGGTCGGCGACCGGATCTCGATCGAGGGTAACGCCGCGGCCGCGCTCGGTGCTATCTATGGCGGGGCCACGGTCTGCGCCTGGTATCCGATCACGCCGTCCACCTCGCTAGTGGAGGGGTTCCAAAAATACTGTTCGCGCTTCCGGGTGGACAAGGAAACCGCCACCAACAAATTCGCCATCGTGCAGGCCGAGGACGAGCTGGCCTCGATCGGCATGGTGATCGGCGCCGCCTGGAATGGCGCTCGTTCGTTCACCGCCACCTCCGGCCCCGGCATTTCGCTGATGCAGGAATTTTTCGGCCTGGCCTATTTCGCCGAAATCCCGGCGGTGATCTTTGATGTTCAGCGGGCCGGGCCCTCCACCGGCATGCCAACGCGCAACCAGCAATGCGACCTGCTGGCCTGTGCCTACGCCTCCCACGGCGACACCAAGCATGTACTGCTGTTCCCCGAGGACCCTTACGAGTGCTTCGAGATGGGCGCCCAAGCCTTCGATCTGGCCGACCGGCTGCAGACCCCGGTATTCGTGATGCTGGACCTGGACATCGGCATGAACGAACGGCTGTGCAAGCCGTTCAAATGGGATGACGCGCGCAAGCTGGACCGCGGCAAGGTGATGACCGCCGAGGAACTCGAAGCGGGCAAAATATTCGGCCGCTATTTGGACGTGGACGATGACGGCATCACTTATCGCACCCTGCCCGGCACACACCCGACCAAAGGCGCCTTCTTCACCCGCGGTACGTCAAAGGACCGCTTTGCCCGCTACACCGAGGAAGGCACCGCCTACGCCGACAACATGGACCGGCTGCTGAAGAAATTCGCCACCGCCAGGGACATGGTGCCCAATCCGGTGGTGAAGATCTGCCCCGATACCACCCGTATGGGCGCGATCTATTACGGCTCCACCGCGCCGGCGATGAACGAGGCGTGGGAAAGGCTGGCCGAGCAGGGCATCCATTTGGACCTGATGCGGATCCGCGGCTTTCCGTTCAACGACGCGGTGCGCGCCTTCATCGCCAACCACGACCAGATCTTCGTGGTGGAGCAGAACCGCGACGCCCAGCTGCGGCTGATGCTGATCAACGAACTGGACATCGATCCGGCCAAGTTGACCCGGGTGCTGCATTACGACGGCACGCCGATCACCGCGCGCATCATCGGTGACGACATCACCCGCAAAGCCGATTCCCGGCACGTGCAGCCCAGCACGGCGTTCACCAGGGAGCCAGTCCTATGAGCTATCTTCCCAAGCCGAACCTGCACCGCCCCGATCTGCCCACCAACGCGCTGGGCTATACACGGCGCGATTATGAAGGCGCGATCTCCACGCTCTGCGCCGGCTGCGGGCATGACAGCATCAGTGCGGCGATCGTGCGCGCCTGCTTTGAGCTGGATCTACCGCCGCACCGGATCGCCAAGCTGTCGGGCATCGGCTGCTCGTCGAAGACGCCGACCTATTTCCTCGGCGCCTCGCACGGCTTTAACTCCGTGCACGGGCGCATGCCCTCGGTGCTGACCGGGGCCAATTTGGCGAATCGCGACCTGATCTATCTTGGCGTCTCCGGCGACGGCGACAGCGCCTCGATCGGCATCGGCCAGTTTTTGCACGCGATCCGCCGCGCCGTGAACATGGTCTATATCGTCGAGAACAATGGCGTCTACGGCCTAACCAAGGGCCAGTTCTCCGCCACCTCCGACCGCGGAGCCAAAAGCAAGCGTGGCGTGCCAAACCATGACGAGGCGATCGACATGGTCAGCATGGCATTGCAAATGGGCGCCACTTACGTCGCGCGCAGCTTTTCCGGCGACAAGACGCAACTGATCCCGCTGATCCAGGGCGCGCTCGAGCATCCGGGGGCGGCGTTCATCGATTGCCTGTCGCCCTGCGTGGCGTTCAACAACCACGAAGGCTCGACCAAAAGCTACGACTACGTGCGCGAGCATAACGAGGCGGTGAACCAGCTGGACGTGATCACCGGGCGTGAGGAGATCACCGTCGATTACGCGCCGGGGAGTACTGTGATGGTCACCCAGCACGACGGATCGATGTTGAAGCTGCACAAACTGGTGCAGGATTACAATGTCAACGATCGTGGCGCCGCGATGGCCTATCTGCAGCGTAAGAAGGAACAGGGCGAAATCCCGACCGGCCTGCTGTTCGTCGATCCTGAGCCGCAGGAGATGCACGGCTACCTGAAGACCTCGTCCCGCCCGCTGAACGCCTTCGCCGAAGCGGAGCTGGTGCCGGGTGCGGCGGCGCTGGAGAAGCTGAACGCAAGCCTGCGATAGCCGACCCTATTGCTGCTGGCTTTGCGACTGGCTGTGGGACGACCCGATTTCTCGCACCGCCACTTCCACCGCCAGCTTTTCCCCGCCGGCGCCGCGGCGCACGCCGCGGATTGGCGCGGCGGAGGCCGCATCCAGCCCGGCGCCCAGCCGCACGTAATGTTCAGTCGGGCACAGACAGTTGGCGGCATCGAAGCCGACCCAGCCGATATCCTCCACCAGCGCCTCCGCCCAGGCATGGTGCGCGGCAGCACCCCCGCCATCCTCCAGCAGCAAATAGCCGGTCACGTAGCGGGCGGGGATACCCAGGCTGCGGGCGGCGGTGATGAAGATATGGGTGTGGTCCTGACACACGCCGCGCCCGGCGATGAACGCCGCGGCGGCGGTAGTGTGCGCGTCGGTGCTGTCGGTCATATAGGCCACGCGCTCGCTGACCGCGTTCATCAGCGCGTGCAAAGTGGTCAGCCGGTCCGCCTGGCGCACCGCCTCCGCCATCGCCTCGATCTCCGGGCTTAGCGCGGTCACCGGACTGACGCGCAGGAACGCGCCGGGCGCCACCGCCTCCGCGGTCCAGCCGACCACGCCGCCGGTATCGGTGGTCTCAACCTCGCCCGTGGCGACCACGCGGACCACGCTGAGTTCGCCCGGTGCGGAAACCAGTTCCACCCGGTTGCCGAAACCGTCGGTATAGGAGCAGGCGGTCGAGTAGCC
>JAYTXR010000001.1:0-10477 GCA_043742865.1 Acetobacteraceae bacterium | reverse complement strand
TCGCGATCCTGACCGGTGGCCAGGTGATCAGCGAAGACCTTGGCATCAAGCTCGAATCCGTCACGCTGGCGATGCTCGGCAAGGCCAAGAAGATCCTGATCGAGAAGGAAAACACCACGATCATCGAAGGTGCTGGCAAGAAGGCCGACATTGTCGGCCGGGTGAACCAGATCCGCGCCCAGATCGAGGACACCACCAGCGACTACGACCGCGAGAAGCTGCAGGAGCGTCTGGCGAAACTCGCCGGCGGCGTTGCGGTCATCCGCGTCGGTGGCTCGAGCGAGGTCGAGGTGAAGGAGCGCAAGGACCGCGTCGACGACGCGCTGCACGCCACCCGTGCGGCCGTTGAAGAGGGCATCGTTCCCGGTGGCGGCGTCGCCCTGGCGCGCGCCAGCCTGATCCTGGCCAAGCTGAAGGCTGAAAACGACGACCAGCGCGTCGGGATCGAGATCGTCCGCAAGGCCGCCCTTACCCCGCTGCGTCAGATCGCCGAGAACGCCGGCGAAGACGGCGCGGTCATCTCCGGCAAGGTGCTGGAGAAGGACGACTACAACTGGGGTTTTGATGCCCAGAGCGGCACCTACACCAACATGGTGAAGTCCGGCATCATTGACCCCACCAAGGTGGTGCGCGCCGCGCTGCAGAACGCGGCGTCGGTCGGCTCGCTGCTGATCACCACCGAGGCGATGGTCGCCGAACACGTCGATCCGACACCCGCCAACGGCTGATTGCGAACACCCCGCTTTGCGTTCCCACGCAAGGCGGGGTGAAGCCTATGAACAATTGATCGGCGGCACCAGACGAAGCCGCGCTTCGATGATCTCGGGGTCGCCAGGCTGGCGATCCAGGCGAAAACCGAGATGGCGGGAGAAATCCAGCATCCCCTTGTTATCCGCCAATATCTCCCCGACCACCTCGCGCACCCCATGCAGCGGCGCCCAATCCAACAGACGCCGCATCAGATGCGTGGCCAGGCCTCGGTGTTGCATATCGGGTTGTACGACGACGGCGAATTCGGCCACGCCCGGCTGACCTTCCTCCCGTGCCAGCCGCGCCACTCCGACCGTCTCCCCGCTCGCTTCGCGAACCGCGATGAAGGCCATGTCCCGCTCGTAATCGAGCCGGGTGAATTTCGCCAGCAGCTCTGGTGTCAGTTCCCGCACCGCGGCGAAGAACCGCGACCGGATGTCCTCGGGCGACAGGCGATGGAAAAATTTGTCGTGCTCGGCGGCGTCGGTCGGCCGGATCGGGCGGATCAGCAGAATTTCTCCGCCGGCCTGCCAGTGCTCTTCCAGCTCCGCGGGATAATGCGCCATTCACTCCCCGCCGTTCAGTCCGGGTATTTCATTCAGTCCGGATACTTCATCTTGCGGGTCATCCCGCCATCGAGAATAAACTCGGCACCGGTGATAAAACCGCTGCCGGAGCCGAGCAGGAAGGCCGCGAGGGCGGCGACATCCTCGGGCGTGCCGACGCGGCCGGCGGGGTGATCGGCGTGATCCGCCGGCAGCGGCGCCTCCCCCTCGGTGTGGATCCAACCGGGGCTGATGCAGTTTACCCGGATATTCGGACCCAGGCTGATCGCCAGCGCATGGGTCAGCGCCACCAGACCGCCCTTGGATGCGGCATAGGCCTCGGTGTCGGGCTCGGACATATGCGCGCGCGTGGAGGCGATGCTCACCACACCGCCACGATTCGCGTCGGCGCGGGCCCGCAGCAAGGCGGCGGCCGAGCGGACCAGCAGAAAAACACTGGTCAGGTTGGTGGCCAGCACGCGGGACCATTCCGCCAGCGACAGCTCCTCCACCGATTTGCGGATGTTGATCCCGGCGTTGCAGACCAGCGCGTCGAGCCTTCCCTCGCGGGCGCGGATATCGGTCATCAGTGCGGCGATGTCGCTTTCGCTGGCGACGTCGCAGAGCACGTGCCGGCCGAAGATCGCATTCTTCGGCGCGTGAAGATCGGCGATGATCAGATGGTAGCCATCGCGCGCCAGCCTGGCGGCGATGGCAGCACCGATGCCGCGCGCGCCGCCGGTGACCAGGGCGACGGGTATTGTCGGGGCCTTGGGAGCGTTATTCTCCTGGATCGTCATCCGCGACGGGTCAGGCCGCCTGGGCGGCAAGGATCTGGTGCGCCCGGCGGAACGCGTCGGCCATCGCCTCCGGTGCGACCGCGCCCGAAAACAGCCCCTGGCCGTTCAGGAAGAAGCTCGGCACCCCCGACACGCCGGATTTGCGCGCCATCGCATCGGCGCCCAGCACCGTCTCGCGGCCCTGATCGCCGGCAAGAAAGCCGAGCACCGCGTCGCGTTCCATGCCGACCGATGCGGCGCAATCGGCCAGCACCGAAGCCTCGCCGATGTCGCGGCCTTCGATGAAATAGGCGATAAACACCGCCTCCATCAACGCGTCCTGAAAGCCCGGACGCGTTTGCCCCTCGGTCTGACCGGCGAGCAGGATCAGCCGGTGCGCGTCCACCGTGTTCGGCGTGCGTTGCAGCTTTTCCAGGTGAAATTCCAGGCCCGCGCCGGCGGCGGCCTCGGTGATGCGGGCGTCGAGCTGCTGGGAGCGTTCCCAGCTGCCGAATTTAGCCGTGCGGTAGGCCTGCCGCTCCACCCCGCCCTGGGGCATCTCCGGGTTCAGCTGGAACGCGTTCCAGTGAATGGAGAAGTGCAGGCCTTCCTCGGCGAGGATGGCCAGGGCCGCCTCCAGATGGCGCTTGCCGACATAGCACCACGGGCAGATGGCGTCCGACACGATATCGATCCGCGCGGCCCCATCGATCTGCGCGGAACCAGCTGCCGCCTCGATCCTGTCTTCCATCGGACTCTCCCCGCAATTGTCTTGACGCCGCGACCATGCAGCCGAACAAGCCACGAGTCGAGGCCGTTGCGGAGCTTGCGGCGATCTGATTAGACTCGGTTTAAATCGGAGCTTGCCATGCGCAGACGCGACCTTCTGACCAGTGCCGGCGCCCTCGCGATCGTGGGGTCGGGGTTGCCGAAACGCGCCCGCGCTTTGGAACTGAGCCCCGGGCAGCTGACCCCCGGATTGCCGGCGGGCGTGGCGGACACCGCCAGCCTGGTGCGCCTGCCCGGCAAGCAGCCTTTGATCAAGCTGACCTACCGGCCGCCGAACTACGAAACGCCGCTGGACGGATTTCGCACCCCGATCACCCCCAACGACCGTTTCTTCGTGCGCTATCACCTGTCGGTGATCCCCGAGATGGCCGAGCTGAAGCAGGGCTACACGCTGAAGATCGGCGGCGACGCGGCGGGCAATCCGATGCAGTTCTCGATCGCCGAGCTGCAAAAGCAGTTCAAGATGACCGAGGTTACCGCGGTCTGCCAGTGTTCGGGCAACCGGCGCGGGCTTTCCACCCCGCATGTGCCCGGCGTGCAATGGGGCGCCGGCGCGATGGGCAACGCGGTCTGGAGCGGCGTTCGGCTGAAGGATTTGCTGGCCAGGGCCGGGATACGGCCGGGCGCGATCGAGATCGGCCTGAGGGGTGCCGACGGCCCGGTCCTCGACAAGACACCGGCGTTTCACAAAAGCATTCCCATCAGCAAGGCGATGGAAGACCAGGTGATCCTCGCGGTCGCCATGAACCACCAACCGCTGCCGCATTTGAACGGTTTTCCGGTGCGCCTGATCGTGCCGGGCTGGACCGCGACCTATTGGATGAAGCATCTCACCCAGATCGATATCCGCAGCACGAAGCTGAACGAATTCTGGATGCAAAAGGCCTACCGCGTGCCGAAGGGGATGTTCCCGGTCGATCAGCCATTCACCAGCCAGGAGGACGCGGCCTCCGTGCCGATTACCGAGATCGTGGTGAACTCGTTGATCACCAGCCACATCAATGGCGCCCGCCTGGCGCTGGCCGGTACCGAACTGCGCGGCATCGCCTGGGATCGCGGCCATGGCATCAAGGGGGTGGAGGTGTCGCTGGATGGCGGGGCCAGCTGGCGGGCGGCCAATTTGGGTCCGGATCTGGGCCGCTTCGGCTTCCGCCCGTTCAGCCTGCCAACCGGCAAGCTGGCGGCCGGCGGTCTGACGATCCTGGCGCGCGCAACCAGTGTTGGCGGCGAAACCCAGCCGGACAAGCTGAAATTCAACCCGGCCGGCTATCATAACAATGTGCCGATCCCGGTATCGGTCACCGTGGCATGACGGAGGTTGCGATGATCCGGTTGTTGATCGTTTTCCTGATCGTTCTGGGGCTCGGCGCCATCCCGTTGGTTCCAGCTTTGGCCGACGAGCCGGTCGTCAGTCTGAAGGCCGGAGCCGGGCAGGAAGCGGTTGAAACCAATTGCGCTGCCTGCCACAGCCTGGACTATATCCGCATCAATGGCGGCTTCCTGTCCGCGGAGGGCTGGAAGGCCGAAGTGGCGAAAATGCGCGGCCCGTTTGGCGCCCCGGTCGAGGACGCGACCGCCGAGGAAATTTTGCTCTATCTGGTGACCCAGTACGGCGCGCCGCCGAAGGGGTGAAGCGGGTATTGAGGCCGGCGCGCAGACCGCGCTAGGCTGGTCTTCTGGCCAAGGTTCATCGTCACTAAAAAACCGTTAGGGAAAACGCCATGCAACGCTATCCGTCACTCGCCGGCTGCGTGTTCGCGCTGCTGCTCATTACCGGAGCGCAGGCCGCCGATGCGGTGCGTGGCGTGACCGATACTGAAATCACCATCGGCACGATCACCGACCTGTCGGGTGTCACGGCGGTGCAGGGCGTCAACAACAGCTACGCCAACCGGCTGGCCTACGACGAAGCCAACGCAAAGGGCGGCATCCATGGCCGCAAGATCAAATACATCGTCGAGGACAACCAGTACCAGGTGCCGCGCGCGGTGCAGGCGATGAACAAGCTGCTGAACAACGACAGCGTGTTCATCATGGTCAATAACGGCGGCACGCCGATGAACAACGCCAACATGCCGGCGCAGCTGGAGAAGGGGGTCGCGAACGTCTTCCCGCTGACCGCCGCCAGGTCGATGTATGAGCCGTTCAACCGGCTGAAATTCGGCCAGTTCGCCTCGTATTACGACCAGATGCGCGCGGGGGTGAAATACTTCGTCGAGAAGCGCGGCAAGAAGAATATCTGCACCATGACGCAGGACAGCGATTTCGGCCGCGACGTGCTGGCCGGCGCGGTGGAACAGCTGGCGGCGATGAATATGAAGCTGGCCGGCGAGACCGTGCACAAGCCGACCGACACCGATTTCAACGCCTCGCTGACCCGGCTGCAGGACGCCAAATGCGACCTGATCATCACCGGCACGATCGTCAAGGACACCACGCTGATCATCTCGACCGCGCATAAGATGGGCTGGGACGTGGATATGCTGGGCCAGTTCGCCTCCTACGACACCGCGGTGGCCGAAGCGCCGGGCAATGTGGCGGAGGGCTATTACGCGATGACCCCGGGCCTGTTCGCCTACCCCGACGATCCGCGTCCGGCGGTGCAGGCCTTCAGCAAGGCCTACAAGGAAAAATTCGGCCGGGACCCAAATTTCCTCGGCGAGATGGGCTATTCCGCCGCACAGATGGTGCTGCTGGCGCTGGACCGTGCCGGGCGCGACCTGACGATGGATGGTTTCGTCAAGGCGATGGAGAGCATCAACGGCTACGTGGATATCTTCGGCAACCCGCCGGCGCATCTGAGCGCGACCAATCATCACGCCTCGACGCAGTCGTTTCTCGCGGTGATTAAGGGCGGAAAATGGGTGGCGGCGCTGCCGGAGCCGCTGGGTTACTGATGGATTGGCGGGGGATGACCGGCCTCACCCGCCAGCTTGCCCACTACGCTACCGCAACGACGCTGGCCGATATCCCGCCGGCGGTGCGCCACGAGGGCGTGCGGGCCTTTCATAACTGGCTCGGCTGCGCGTTTTCCGGTGCCCAGGGGGCGCCGATGTTGACCGCGCTGGCGGCCATAAGGGACCTCGACATGCCGGCCCAGGCCAGCGTGCTCGGCCATGATTTGCGCGTCGATGTGCAGAGCGCGGCGCTGCTGAACGGGCTGTCTTCCAGTCTGAACGCGTTTGACGATACCCATCTGGCCAGCGTCATCCATCCCACCGGCCCGGTCGCCGCGGCGGCGCTGGCGCTGGCCGAACAGCGCCGGATATCGGGCGAGGAATTTCTGCTGGCACTGATCCTCGGCATCGAGATCGAATGCCGGATGGCCAATGTGCTGACCGCGCCCCCGGCGCGCGGCAATGTCGGTTTTTACATGACGGGCATCGTCGGCGGGATCGGTGCGGCGGTGGCCTGCGGCAGGCTGCTGGGCCTGGACGAGCGGCAGATGACCATGGCGCTCGGCATCGCCGCCTCGCACGCGTCCGGCTTTCGCGAGGCGCACGCGACCATGAGCCTGGGCTATATCCCTGGCCACGCCGCGCGCACCGGCCTGTTCGCGGCGTTGCTGGCGGCCAAAGGTTTCACCAATTCCGACGTTGCGCTGGAGGGGGTGAAGGGTTTTGCCAATGTGTTCGCCGACCCGCCCAACCTGGCGGCGGCGACCGCCGGGTTGGGCGATGATTTCGAGATCCTGCGCAATGCCTACAAGCCCTATCCCTGCGGCATTGTCATCCATCCGCAGATCGATGCCTGCCTGGAAATCGCCACCAGCGCCGGATTCGATCCGTACGCGATCGAGCGGGTGGAGCTGACCGTTGAACCGTTGACCCTGACCCTGTGCCACCGGCCCGAACCGGAAAACGCCATGCAGGCGGTGGTCAGCCTCTACCACTGGGCGGCGGCGGCGCTGCTGCATCGCCGCGCCGGGCTCGACGAGGGCGTCGATGCGATGGTGCGCGACCCCGACATGATCGCGCTGCGCCGGCGCATCCAGGCCACGCCCGATGCAGCCCTGGCGCGCGAGGAAGCCAAGGCCATTGTGTTCCTGAAGGACGGACGGCGGCTGACCGCGCATGTGGCCCAGTGCCGGGGCAGCCTGGCCCGGCCGATGATGGATGTGGAATTGCAACAAAAATTCCTGGCCCAGGCGTCACGCACGATCCCGCCGGCGCAAGCGCAGACGCTGGCGGAATTGTGCTGGAAGCTGCCCGAACTGGCCGATGTCGGCGGCGAAATCCGCGCCGCGTGGGGTGGGTTGCTGGACTTGCGGCGCTGAACCGGGCGTAATCGTGGCTGCCAACATGCACCGAGGGAACCCGCCATGAGCGCCGCCGCGATCGCCCCCTACAGCGTCGATGCCTATAACATGTCCCGGGACTCCGAGAACAAGATCCACGACGACGCGGTGGCCAGGCGCTTTGGTTTCAGCGGTGGGCTGGTGCCCGGCGTCGATGTCTACGGCTACATGATGCACCAGGCGGTCGCCCGCTGGGGCCGCGCCTGGCTGGCGCATGGCACCGCCGATTGCCGCTTCCTCAAGCCGGTCTATGACGGGAAGCTGGCGACCATCCGCGCCGCGGAAGCGCCGCCCGGCCTCGACATCGAAGTGGGGTCCGAAGACGTGCTGTGTGCCACCGGTCACGCCGATCTGCCCCCGCCGGTAACCCCGCCGGCGCTGGATGGTTTCCCCCGCACCGATGTTCGCGCCTCGCGCCCGCCGGCCAGCCGGGAGTCGCTGGCGGAGGGCACCTGGCTCGGGATCACGCCGTTCGCGGTCACCGCGGCGTATGCGGCCAAATACCTGCAGGATCTGCGCGAGGCCAACACGCTGTATGCCAATGAAGGCCTAGTCCATCCCGGCATTATCCTGCGCGCCTGTAACTGGGCGGTCTCGCATAACGTGGTGCTCGGCCCCTGGATCCATGTCGGCAGCAGGGTGCAGAATTTCGCCGCCGCGCGGGTCGGCGAGACGCTGACGGCGCGGGCGCGGATCGGACGCAACTACGAACACAAGGGTCATCTGTTTGTCGATCTGGACGTGCTGGTGCTGACCCGCGATACAATTCCGGTCGCCCGCGTCGCGCATACCGCGATTTATCTTCCCCGCCAGATTGCCGAAGGCTGAAACAAGATGATCCAACCCGAATTCCTGACCATCGACATCTCCGGCTTCATCGCCGTGGTCACGATGAACGCCCCGCCGGTCAACGCCCAAAGCCGCCAGCTGCAGGACGAGATCGCCGCCACCTTCGACTATCTGTCCGATGACGACGAGGTCCGCGCCATCGTCTTCACCGGGGCGGGAAAAGTGTTTTCCGCCGGCGCCGATATCAAGGCACGCGGGTCCATGCCCAAGGGCGGCGGCGCCCAGCGCCAGCATCTGCGCAGCGCGCGGGAAAGCTACCACTCGATCCTGGAATGCAAGAAGCCGGTCATCTGCGCCATCAACGGCGCCGCATTGGGCGCCGGCCTGGCGCTGGTGGCGTCCTGCGATATCCTGGTGGCCTCGGAAAACGCCGTCCTCGGCCTGCCGGAGGTCACCATCGGCCTGATGGGCGGCGGGCGGCACGCCCAACGCCTGTTCGGCCATTCGCGCCTGCGCCGGATGATGCTGACTGGCTACCGCGTCCCCGGCGCCGAATTATATCGGCTCGGCGTGGTCGAGGCCTGCGTGAAGCCGGCCCAGCTGATGGAAACCGCAATGGGCTTCGCGCGCGAAATCGCCGCCCTCAGCCCGGTCTCCACGCAACTGGCCAAACACGCGCTGAACACCATCGAGGAAGCAACCCTGCGCGACGGCTATCGCTTCGAACAGGACATGACCATGCAGATCGGCAAGTCCGACGACGCCCGGGAAGCCATGCAGGCGTTCGTCGAAAAGCGCCAACCGGTGTTCACCGGGCGCTGAGGCGGTTAGCAAGGCTGGGGCGTTGCCCCTGACCCCAGGGGGGCTCCGCCCCTCCACCCCGCAAGGGACCGTCGTCCCTTGACCCTGTTTGGTTTGTTGGGAATAGGGCCCCGGCGTAGCCGTTGATCGGCTACGTCGCGGCCCTATTTCCAACAAACCAGTCCGAGGGGTTAAGGGGACGACTGTCCCCTTACGGGTGCAGGGCAGAGCCCTGCTGGGGTCAGGGGCGAAGCCCCAGCCTTGCTACCGGCTCAACTCCCGTGTCATCCGGTCGATGCCTTCCACGGTCAGCGGGAACATCCGCCCTTCCAGCAATTCGCGCACCATTCCGATCGAGGTCGTGTGCGGCCAGCCCTGCGCGGGCGTCGGGTTCAGCCAGGCGGAGCGGCGGTAATGGCCGGTCAGCCGCTGCATCCAGAGTTTGCCGGCTTCCTCGTTCCAGTGTTCCACGCTGCCGCCGGGCTCGACGATTTCGTACGGGCTCATGGTGGCATCGCCGACGAAGATCGCCTTGTAGTCCGGGCCGTAGGTCCGCAGGACATCGAAGGTGTTGATCTGCGCCTCCCGCCGGCGGCGATTATTCTTCCAGACTTTTTCATACGGGCAATTATGGAAGTAGAAATACTCCAGATGCTTGAACTCGCTGCGCGCGGCGGAGAACAGTTCGGCGCAGAGTTTGATATGGTCGTCCATCGAGCCGCCGATATCGAGGAACAGCAGCACCTTCACCCGGTTATGGCGTTCGGGCACCATCTTCAGATCCAGGCTGCCGGCATTCTTGGCGGTCGAGCGGATGGTATCGGCCATATCGAGTTCGGTTGCGGCGCCCTCGCGGGCGAAGCGGCGCAGCCGGCGCAGCGCCACCTTCATGTTGCGCGTGCCCATCTCCACGGTGTCGTCTAGGTCGCGGAACTCCCGTTTGTCCCACACCTTCACGGCGCGGCGGTTGCGCCCTTCCTGCTGGCCGATGCGCACCCCTTCGGGGTGCGAGCCATAGGCGCCGAACGGCGAGGTGCCGGCGGTGCCGATCCACTTGCTGCCGCCCTGGTGGCGCTTCTGCTGTTCCTCGAGGCGCTTCTTCAACGTCTCCATCAGCTTCTCGAAGCCGCCCATCGCCTCGATCTGCTTCTTCTCTTCCTCGGTCAGAAGCTTTTCGGCCAGCTTGCGCAGCCACTCCTCGGGAATCTCCGCGGGAGCGACGCCCTCGCCGACCGGCGCCTCGAGACCCTTGAAGACGTTGCCGAACACCTTGTCGAACTTGTCGAGGTTGCGCTCGTCCTTCACCAGGATCGCACGCGACAGATAATAGAAGTCGTCGATGCTGTAGTCGGCGACCTGCTTGTCCATGCCTTCCATCAGCGCCAGATACTCCTTGATGGAGACCGGCACCTTGGCCTGACGCAGTTCCAGAAAGAAGTTCACGAACATCGCGATCTCCCTTGTCCTGTTAAGACTGACGCTGTTCCCGGCGCGCCATGAACGCCAGACGCTCGAACAGATGGACGTCCTGCTCGTTCTTGAGCAGCGCGCCGTGCAGCGGCGGTATCAGTTGCTTGCTGTCTTTCGAGCGCAGCGACTCGGGCGACATGTCCTCGACCATGAGGAGTTTCAGCCAGTCGAGCAGTTCCGACGTCGACGGCTTCTTCTTGAGGCCCGGCACTTCGCGAATGTCGTAGAACACGTTCAGCGCCTCGCGCAGCAGGTTC